>JAQCBH010000007.1 GCA_027621365.1 Bacteroidota bacterium
TTTCGGGGTCCATCAAGGCGCGGTCAATGAAGTCGGCAATTTGCTCCATGTGCTCTTCTTTCATGCCACGGGTGGTGACCGCTGGGGTGCCCAAGCGAATGCCCGAGGTTACAAAGGGAGAACGTGTTTCAAAAGGAACCGCGTTTTTGTTGATGGTGATATTGCAGCGCACCAAGGCATTTTCGGCCAGTTTACCTGTTAAGGAATCGCTTTTGGGGCGCAGATCGATCAACATGAGGTGGTTGTCGGTGCCGCCAGAGATGACCGCGTATCGGCGGGAGATCATAGCCTTAGCCAGCGCCTGAGCATTGGCCATTACTTGGATGCCATAGGTTTTGAAATCATCGCTCAGGGCTTCTCCAAACGCAATGGCCTTGGCGGCAATCACGTGCTCCAAGGGGCCACCTTGGGTGCCAGGGAAAACGGCTCCGTCCAAAACGGCACTCATCATCTTGGGCTCGCCTTTGGGCGAAGTCAAGCCCCAGGGGTTGGGGAAATCCTTGCCCATCAAAATTACGCCGCCGCGAGGACCGCGCAGGGTTTTGTGGGTCGTAGAGGTTATGATGTGGCAATGGGGAACGGGGTTGTTCAACAAGCCCTTGGCAATCAAGCCTGAGGGGTGAGAGATATCGGCCAGCAACAAGGCACCCACGGCGTCAGCAATTTGGCGCAAACGGGCATAATCCCAATCGCGGCTGTAGCTAGAAGCTCCGCAAATGATCAATTTGGGCTGCTCTTTGTGAGCGATGCTTTCGACCTTGTCGTAGTCAATTCGCCCGGTATCAGGCTCCACTCCGTAAAAGCTGGGGCTGTACAATTGGCCCGAAAAATTCACGGGAGAACCGTGGGTCAAGTGACCTCCGTGTGAAAGGTCAAAACCCAAGATTTTATCGCCGGGTTTGAGTACCCCCAACATGACCGCGGCGTTGGCCTGTGCACCTGAGTGGGGCTGCACGTTCGCCCATTCGGCGCCAAAGAGTTCCTTGACGCGATCGATGGCCAACTGTTCGATTTGATCCACTATTTGGCATCCGCCGTAATAGCGGCGACCGGGAAGGCCTTCGGCATACTTGTTGGTCAGCACCGAACCCATGGCTTTCATGACGTCCAGGCTGGTGAAATTCTCAGAAGCAATCAATTCAATGCCGTGGGCTTGGCGCTCGTATTCGGCATCGATGAGGTCAAAGACTCGAGAATCGCGGTTACTCATGCTTCAAATTTACGCGCTTTGTGCAGCCAATGAGCGAAATTGCGTAGTTTCGACAGGCAAATTCTCATGAAGCTAAACCGCACTTTTGCAAAGACCGCAGGCGTGTTCCTGCTCTTTCTGATAGGATTCTGGATCTTGTCGCTTTGGTACCTCTCACCCGCCCTCGATGGCAAGGTGATGAGACAGGGTGATATGCAGCAAGTTAACCTGATGAAGCACGCTGCTGAGCAGGTCAAGTCTGAAACCGGTGATTACCCTGCTTGGAACGACCGATTGTTTTCGGGCATGCCGGGCAACTTGATTACCGGAATTAAGCAGGGTTCGCTGCTGCTGAAGTACAATGTGCTTCACCTGTTCGGCTTAGTCAAAAGCCCCTTCCAATTCCTGTTCGTGGCCATGGCCAGCATGTTTGTGCTGCTTTGGAGTGTGAAAGTCGATCGCTATATGGCGGCCGCCGGTGCCATCGGATACGCGTTCATGACCTTCTCCATTTCTTCTTACGAAGCCGGTCACATCACCAAGGTGTTGGCCATGGGAGCCATGCCCGGTGTCATCGCTGGATTGGTGCTTCTCAGCCAAAAACGCTGGCTTTGGGGAGTGGGTGTTTTGGCCCTATTCTTCGGCATGGTGGTGAATTATTTTCACTACCAAATTGCCTACTACGCTGGAATCATGGCCGGTATATACATTCTGGTCGATGCCATCATGCGCATCAAACAAGGCGAATTGAAGTCTGCCGCATGGGGAGCAGCCTTGGCGGCTTTGGCCATGGCGGTGGGAACCCTGACCTGCGTCGGCAAATTGGTGGATACCATGCAGTACAGCCAGGCCACCATGCGCGGGGGTTCGGAATTGGCTTCAGAGGTGCCCCAAAATGGCCCTCAACAAAACGATGCGACGGGCCTTGATATCGAGTACGCCTTTTCGTGGTCATATGGAATCGACGAGAGCATGACCCTGCTGATTCCCGGTTTCAAGGGGGGTAGTAGCAACGAATTGATGGCCGGCAACGAACTCGGTGTCGATCGCCTGCCCCTTTACTTCGGTGAATTGCAGTTCACTTCAGGCCCTATATATATAGGTGCCGTTTTGATGATCCTATTTGTTTTGGGATTCATTACGGCACTTCAATGGAAAAAGGAAAGCCCCGATTCAGCTGAGGCTCAGCGGGCCATGACCTATGCTTGGTTTGCCTTGGCTGCCTTTGCCGTCTCTTTGGTTCTGGCCTGGGGTCGCCACTTTGGCATCAACGAATGGTTGTTCAACAACTTGCCCTATTACAACAAATTTCGCACGCCCATGATGGCCTTGGTCATCGCTCAGGTGGTCGTGCCATTCTTGGGTTTTTACGGGGTTCAAGCCTTGCTCTCAGGCAAGTTGTCGGAAGCAACTTCCAAACAAGTATTGAAGCACACGGCTATTGCGTCAGCCGTCCTATTTGGCTTGGCCATGATGATGGCCTCGGGTTCAAATTTCTCTTCGATGGGCGATTCAAAATTGGCCGAAAGCGGCGGGCCTCAGGTAGTAGAAATCATCAAAGAATTGCGTTCCAAGTTGGTTTGGGGCGACATCTGGCGCAGCCTTTCCTTTGCCTTTATTGCCTTAGCCATGGTATGGGGAGGGGTGAAAAAACAAATCAAACTTACCCAAGTGGGCATGGCCTTGATAGCCATAGTTGCTTTTGATATGATGGGCGTAGCCAAGCGTTACTTGAGCGACGAAAACTGGGAACAGGCCGAGGTGGAAAATGAAATTTTGCCCAGCAAGTGGGACGAGCAAATCATGGCCGTTAACAAGGACCACGCCCGTGTTTTGGACTTGCGCATCAATCCTTTTAACGACAATCACGCGGCGCCATGGCACCGCAACGTCGGCGGATACCATCCGGCGAAACTATCCCGCTACCAAGATTTGATTTCATACGGCTTGACACCCAACGGGGGTCAAATGAGCTACGAATTCCTCATGCAAAACCCCACCATGGACATGTTGAATTGCCGCTACATTCTCTCTCGAGACGAAAGCCGTTCAGGCGAACAAATCATTGAGCGCCCCACTGCCTTTGGCCCGGCTTGGTTTGTATCATCGATCAAAGAAGCATCAACCGCGAAAGAGGCCATGCAGACTTTGCTTTCCAGCAACTTGCAGGAAGTGGCCATCGTAGAAAGTTCGGAGTCGGTCAAACCCAAAGCCCAGCAATGGAGCTCAGACTCTTCAGCTACGGTGACTCAGACCTCGTATGACATGGGAAAGCAAGAATACCAGTCGAACAATTCGGCGGCAGGGTTGCTGGTCTTCAGCGAACTCTACTACAACGAATCAGTAGGACATTGGGAGGTGAGCATTGACGATCAAGCAGCCACGGCTCTTCGCGTTAACTACATGCTTCGCGCTGTGGAAGTGCCAGCTGGCCAGCATAAGATTACTTGGACCTATGTGGCTGCTGATCGCGGAGCCCTTTACGCTACGGAATTGGCTAGCTCAGCATTGATCGTTCTATTGGTGCTGGGTCTCTTGTACAAGTCGGCCACGGCTCCCGAAGAAGAAACGGTTTAAGCCCATGCGGCTCTCGATTGTCAGCATCAATTACAACAACCTGCGCGGCTTGAAAGCCACGGCAGAATCGGTTTGGGCCCAAACGGCCCGCTCCGAATTCGAGTGGTTGCTGATTGATGGGGGCAGCAGCGATGGGGCAAAGGAATGGATGAGCGAGCACTCTGTTCGCATTGACGCCGCTGTATCTGAACCCGATAAAGGCTTGTACGATGCCATGAACAAAGGCCTTGCCCTGGCCCGCGGCGAGTACATCTGGTTCTTGAATAGCGGGGATCGCATACACGATTCACAAGTCGTAGAGCGCTTGTTGCCCTTGTTGGGTGAGCCCGATGTAGTCTATGGTGACACTTGTTTTGTGGAACCCGATGGGAGAGAGCTGGGCTTGATTTCTCAATTGAAACCGCAACCCCTTCCCACAGCCCTAGGACCAGGTTCTTTTCGATTTGGCATGTGTCTGTGCCACCAGAGTTTTCTAGTGAAACGTTCACTGGCTCCCGAGTACAATTTGCAGTACCGCTTGGCGGCTGACATCGATTGGATCATTCGAATTTTGAAGCAATCACCCAGCAATGCCAAGACCGATTTTGTCATTTCTGATTTTGAGGTAGGGGGTAGTTCTTACCAGCATACCAAGAAAGCTTGGCGCGAGCGCTACTCGGTTTTGAACCAACATTACGGTGTGCTAAGCAACTTCTTTGCTCACCTATGGATATTTTTGCGCCGCCTCTTGTTTCAATTCAAGTTGTACAATCCATGAGCCGCGTCGACAAAAACCTCTTTGAAGAAGACCATTACTTGGGCAAACCCGCCGATGCCACCGATTTGTTGGTGTCCCGTCGATTGGAGTTGCTTGAAGGGTTTGAAGGCTTCTTTGATTCGAACTGTGATTTGATCGAAATCGGATGCGGCAATGGCAATACCACCGTTCAGGTCGCGCCTCGCTTCCGCTCGGCGCGAGGCCTGGAATATGCCCTTGTCCACCAAAGGGAATTCGAATCTCTGGCTGCCCATTACGGAGTGTCAGACAAAGCTAGATTTGAAGTCTGTGACATCATGGCCGGTCCGGTTGCACCTAAAGCCCAGCGACTGATCAGCTTTGAAGTGATCGAGCATTTGCCGGGTGAAGAAGGGGTGAAAAACTATGCCGCCTCTTTGGAAGATGGAGCTTTGGCAGCGATTTCTGTACCCAACAAATGGTGGGTCTTCGAAACCCACGGGGCCCGATTGCCTCTTTTGCCTTGGAACCGTGTGCCTTTTTTCAGTTGGCTACCCAGACCTTTGCACGAGCGTTGGGCCAATGCGTTTTAGCTTACGCTTGCTGGTATCGTGCGCTTGATGGAAGAAAGTGGTTTTGAGGTGTTGAAGACTCAGTACATCACCGCCCCTATGGACGTCATCAAATGGAAGCCCTTGCAGCAGTTTTTGCGACGCTGGGTATTTGGCCAGGCGTCGACAAAGAATCCATTCAAGTCGGTGAGCATCTTGGTCTTTGCGCGCAAACGCGCATCTTTGTTACATTCAAGGGCTTTAGAGCCCATGCGAAAACAGATACTATGAAGAAAATTGTAGGAATTGCACTCTCTGCCGCTGTGCTCAGCAGTGCTTGGGCTCAATCAGAGAAGCCCGACATGCATTGGTACCATTCGGCACCGAGCAAAACAAACATGGGAATTTCGTTGGACGAGGCTTACCAAATGGGATTGCCTGCCAAAAAGCAAATCATTGTCGCCGTTGTTGACGGTGGTACTGACGTTAACCATGAAGATTTGAACGAAGTGTTGTGGACCAATCCCGGTGAGATTGCCGGAAACGGAATTGACGATGACGGCAACGGGTATATAGATGACATTCACGGTTGGAACTTCATTGGCGGTGCCGATGGCCGCAACGTAGGAGGGGACAACATGGAAAAGGTTCGCCTTTACGCCAAGTTGCGCAAGCAATTTGAAAACTTGGATGCTGAAGACGTGAATAGCCAAGACTACTTGGTCTACCAGGAGCTGAAAATGGACATTGAGAAAGACCGTGCTCGTTATCAGAATGTGATGGAGCGCATGAGTGTCTTGCAAGAGACCATGACCATGATCCAAGAAAAAACCGGCAAAGAAGATCCTTCGGCCGAAGAAGTATCAGCCGTAGAGTTGGACAGCGCTGCAAACAACATGATGGTGATGATCATCAGCATGGCCATGAACAAGGGTGGAGAGAGTTTCTCCAGCTTGAAGGGGCAAATTGATGGACAAGCCGACCAAGTGGGCAACATGTTGAACTATCACTACAACCCCGATTTGAATACCCGCGAAATTGTGGGCGATGATTACAACAATCCATGGGAGCGCCACTATGGAAATGCCGATGTGATCGGTCCCGATGCGGGTCACGGAACCCACGTTGCCGGTATCATTGCAGGCAAACGCGGCAACAACATCGGTATGGATGGTGTGTGTGACGCAGCACAGATCATGGTGGTTCGCGTCGTTCCTGACGGTGACGAGCGCGACAAAGACGTTGCCAACGGCATCATTTATGCAGTTGACAACGGGGCTCAGATCATCAATATGAGCTTCGGTAAGGGTACCAATTGGTACAAGCCTTGCGTTGACAGCGCGGTTGCCTATGCCTTGCGCAAAGGAGTATTGTTGGTTCACGCAGCGGGCAACGATGGTGCCAACAACGACATCGTTCCCAAATACCCCAACGATTCTTTGAATGGTGGTTTTGCGAGCAACTGGATTGAAATTGGTGCCAGCCAAATCGATGCCAAGCATTTGGCCACCAGCTTCTCCAACTACGGTGTGGCCAACGTGGACGTATTCTCTCCCGGTCGCGACATCTATTCTTCCATTCCCAACAATGAATATGCCTATTTCAACGGTACCTCTATGGCGGCCCCTTGCGCGGCTGGCGTAGCTGCCTTGGTTTGGAGCCGTTACCCCCATTTGACGGTCCAGCAGGTAAAAGCTTGTTTGATGGAAGGTTCTGTCCCTGTGAAAGGCAAGGTGATTTTGCCCGGTACAGACAAGAAAAAGGTCAAATTGAAAGACATCTGTGTCAGCGGCGGATTGGTGAATGCCAAGAAAGCCCTGGAGATGGCTGCAACTTTGTAAACTATGCAACACAACCGTCGGCATCGTTTGATGCATGACTCCGGTCTGCTCTTGCTGCGCCTGGGGTTTGCTTTGCTCATGATGCCCCATGGATTGGCCAAATTGGACCGCTACATGGGGAGTTTGAACAGCGGTGAGCCGGTGAAATTCATGAACTTCTTGGGCTTAGGAGCAGATGTTTCCTTGCTACTAACCATTTTTGCGGAGTTGGCGGCTCCTTTCTTCTTGGCCATTGGCTTTAAGTCGCGCTGGTTCGCAGGAATTGCCGCCTTTTGTATAGCTATAGCTGCCTTTTGGGCCCATCGTGATGATCCCTTGAAGGAGAAGGAACACGCTTTACTGTATTTCATTGCTTTCCTAGTTTTGGCCTTGACCGGACCGGGGCGATACAGCTTGGATTCCCTCTTGCACAAAAACGAACATGGAGAAAAGCCCCGCCATTCGGCGGGGCTTTTTGTTGTGGTAGTGAACTTTTGTGGAATAAGGGCTTTTAAAAGGTTCATTTGTAAACATTTTGCGTCTCACATATTGTGAAATTTACCATAAGTTTAATTTTTTGCTATATTCGTCTCAAACTATATAACCTTAATATGAAAAAATTAGTACTAGTAATGTTCGGTATGGGTGCAGCAGCCTTGTCTGCTCAGATTGCCGGCACATGGACTTTGGCTCCCAAGGGCAATGCAATGGCAGTAGGTCCAGCCAAAGGAGATTATTCTTGGTGGGGTAACCCCGAAGCAGAAGTAACAGGCGCTCGCGCTTGCCAATTCGACGATGAATTCGTCTTCAACGCTGACGGAAGTTTCCAGAACATCATGCAAAACGAAACCTTCCGCGAAGGTTGGCAAGGTGCTACCGATTGCGGTACTCCTGTAGCTCCCCACGACGGTACAGCTGCTGCTACTTGGAGCTATGACGCCACTGCAGGTACTGTTACCATCAAGGGTAAGGGTGCTTTCATTGGTATTCCCAAAGCATACAATGGTGGTGAATTGACCGACCCCGCTAATGCTCCTGATGAAATCACCTATGAAGTAACGGTGAACGGCAGCAGCATGACTTGCGAGATTGCTATCTCAGGTGGTTACTGGAAGTTTGATTTGGTGAAGAAAATGCCTGAGTTGAACCCTGTGGGTTACTGGCAGATGCGCCCCGTAGAAACTTCTTTGGCTGTTGGTCCTGCTAAAGGCGACTACGCTTGGTGGAAAATTCCTGCGGCTGAAATCACTGCTGACCGCAAGTGCATGTACGATGATTATTTCGTGTTCAATTCAGACGGTTCCTTCACCATGGATTTCCAAGACGAGACTTTCTTGGAAGCTTGGCAAGGTACTGCAGGTTGCAACGCTCCTGTAGCTCCCTTCGACGGCAAAGGCTCTTACACCTACACGGCTAACAAAGATGCCGGTACCATCTCTTTGAATGGTAAGGGTGCTTACATGGGTGTTCCCAAGGTTTACAATGGTGGTGAAATCAACGATTTGGCCAACGCCAAAGACACCATCGTATACGAAGCTGCTATCACTGATGATACCATGTACTTGGATATTATGATCGGTGGCGGTGCTTACTGGCACTTTGAATTGGTTCGCGTTCCTGAGCCTGCTATGGGTGTGAATGAAGCCAATGCTGCTTCTGGTTTGGTAGTATACCCCAACCCTTCAACTGACAATTTGAATGTTGCTGCTCCTGGTATGGCCATTGAAGTGGTACGTGTATTGAGTTTGCAAGGTTCAAACATCATGGAAATCAATGGCGGCGGTGCTTCAGCTGCTGCTTTGAACATCAATGGTTTGAGCAACGGTACTTACTTGGTACAGGTTCAAACTGAAAATGGAATATTGACCCGCCGTTTTGTAAAAAACTAAGGGTGGTATTATGGTATAATTAGGCAATCGGGGGGACATCAGTCCCCCCCTTTGTTTTACAAATGCAAAAGAGGGTCTTCCCTCTTTTTTCTCCCCAGAGTTATTGTAAAAAACAAATTAAGACAAGATGATCAAAGGGCTATACAAAAAAGTTTGGATGTTAGCGGGAATTTCAGCTGCCTTGGCCGCACCGAATACGCTCAGCGCCCAAACATCAGGTGAATCGATCGAATCTGACACCATTGAAGAAGTTCTGGTAGTAGGTTATGGTCGTTCGACCAAGAAAGAATTTACAGGGGCCAATTCGTCCCTGAAGGGCCAATCGCTCGAAAAGCTCAACATTCCCCGATTGGACCAGGCCTTGCAAGGCCAAATTGCGGGTGTAACCATCAGTACCAACTCCGGTTCACCCGGGGGTGCTTCTCAAATTCGCATTCGCGGTCTGAGCACATTTGGGGACAACGATCCCCTGATTTTGGTAGATGGAGTGGTATACGATAGCGAAGGCCTCAACGCCCTCAACCCAGCCGACATCGAGTCGATCAACGTGTTGAAAGATGCTACAGCGGGTATTTACGGTGTTCGTGCAGCCAACGGTGTCATCATAGTTGAAACCAAGCGAGGAAAATTCAATGCAGTCCCTAAGTGGGAAGTTTCAGGTTTTTACGGTCTGCAACAAACCGCGAACAAATTGAATTTGTTGACCGCCACTGAATACGCTGTATTGAAGAACGAAATGTTCGCCAACGGCGGCCAGACCATGCCCTTCAACAATACCGCATTGGGTACGGGAACGAACTGGCAGGATTCTGTGTTTCAGACTGCTCCTGTAGTTTCCTACAACGCCTCTGTTTCAGGTGGTACGGCTCAAAGTACCTATTCCATTGCCGGAGGATACTACGATCAAATGGGAATCGTCGGATTGGACAAAGCGCGTTTCAAGCGTTTGAACGGCCGAGTCAACTTCGACACCAAAATGAGCGACAACCTGCGCCTGAGCAGCGTGTTTTTGTACACCAACGAACAGCGCAGCGGCTTGCCCGAAAACGGCATTGGATCTGTTTTGTATAATACTATCAATGCATTCCCTACTGACCCCATTCGCGACCAAAACGGTCGTTATACCTATTTGGAAGAGGTAGCTGACATCATCAACCCTATGGCCCAAATGGAGAATACCTACAATTGGGCTTGGGTCAACAAGTTTGTGGGTAAGGAGGAATTGGCTTGGGACATCAAACCCAATTTGACCTTCACCAATCGCTTCAACTACAACTTTGCTTCGGTTGATGCCAAGGTTTTCTCTCCATTGGTGTGGTTCGGGCCTGGCAAGGCTCAGAACACAGCCATCAACGAAAACTTAGACCCAAGTTTGGTAGAAATTGCCCCTGGTACTTTCATCGACCGTGGTGCTAGCGTAACCGAGAGCCACTCGAGCTTCACCGATTTGAATTACGAGTCATTCTTCAACCACTCCAAAGATTTGGGTGGCAACCAGGCACTGAAAACCACCTTGGGTGTTTCCATTTTCCAGCGCCGCGGCGATTATTTGAGCGGAACCGGTTACAACATCCCGAATAACAGTGTGGAGTATGCTGATATTTCAGCCAACTTGGCTCCTGGTGGATTCTTGAACAACGTCAGCAGCTGGCAGTTTACCGAGCGTTTGTTGTCTGGTTTCTTGCGCACTGAGTACAGCCGTTCCGGCAAGTATTTTGTTTCGGGTATTTTGCGCCGTGACGGTTCCAGCAAATTTGGTCCCAATGCTCGTTGGGGTTGGTTCCCCACCTTGTCTGGATCTTGGTTGTTGAGCGATGAAGATTTTTTCCATTCCAAAGCCATTCGCTCGGCCAAGATTCGCATGAGTTATGGTGTAAGCGGAAACGACCAAATTGAGAACTTTGCCTACCGTGGCTTGTTGAACGGTGAGGGTGTATATGTATTCAATGACATCATTGTCAGCGGTGTGGCCATTGGTCGCGCCTCTAACCCTGACTTGAAGTGGGAATCTACCCACCAGTTCAACTTGGGAACAGACTTGTCTGTGGGTCGCCAATTGGACTTGACCTTGAACTACTTCATGAAAAACACACGTGACTTGTTGTTCCAACCTGACGTATCAGGAATCCTGGGAACATCGGGTGCGGGTTCATACCCTCCAATTATCAATGCCGGAGATGTGTCGAATACGGGTGTTGAATTGGAGTTGCAGTACCGCTTCATTCCTCGTCCTGACTGGACCTGGTCAATGGGTTTCAACGGGGCTGTTTTGAAAAACGAAGTAAAGAGCACACCCGAAGGGGTAGATTTCATACCCGGCGCTGCCTTTGGCGTGGGAGGAAACATTGCTACCCGTTTTGAAATGGGCTTCCCCATCGGTTATTTCGTCGGATACCAAGTAGATGGAGTTTTCCAAACTCAGGACGAAATCGATGCCTCTCCGGTGAAACAGGCCGGTGCCAAGCCTGGTGATTTCCGTTATAAGGACATCGATGGCGACGGTAAAATCAGCTTCAGCGACAACAGTGACAAGACCTATTTGGGTTCTCCCATTCCCAAAGTGACCTTGGGTTACAACACGAACTTCAAATACAAAAACGTGGACGTTTCTATTCAGTTGTATGCCGCCTTGGGTCAAAAGATCGTTCGCAACTACGAGCGTCAGCAGCCCTATGCGAACATGTTGGATTACAACATTCGCCGCTGGACAGGTCCAGGTTCCACCAACGAGTACGCTCGTTTGGGAACGGACTTGAACCGCAACGCCGTATTCAGCGATTTCTACGTGGAAGACGGTTCTTTTGTTCGTTTGAGAAACGTACAAATTGGATACAATTTGCCGGCTGAAAAAGCTGCTCGCTTGCACATGCAGGGATTGCGTGTGTACATGTCAGGAAACAACTTGTTTACCTTGACGAATTATATGGGCTTTGATCCCGATATCGGGTCAGCCGGTGGTGCTTTGGCATCAGGTGTCGATTATGGTTTCTATCCGCAGGCGAGAAACCTCATGTTGGGCTTTAACCTTCGTTTTTAATCATGAAAAAATTTGCCATTGCCCTGTTGGCCTTGGGCCTATCGATGACCCAAGTGGGTTGCGAAAAATTCTTGGACGTGGCCCCGCCATACACCCAAGATGCTGATAATTTCTTCAATACTCCTGTCGACTATGAGCGCGCATTGATTGGTGCTTATGACCTCTTGCAGGGTTCGTTCATGTCAACCTGGATCGGTGAAATTGCCTCTGACAACTCCATTGCTGGGGGCGAAAGCGTAACCGATAGCGAGGGTTTGCACGAAATTGACGCCATGTCTCACGATGCAGTCAACGATGATTTGCGCAAGGTGTTCCGTTGGAATTACGCCGGCATTACCCGTGTGAATTACATCATGGAGCACAAGGACAAGTTGGACTTTCAAGGCAAGGACGAGATTCTGGGCCAGGCCCGTTTCTTGCGTGCCTTCTACTACTTTGAACTGGTTAAATTTTTTGGCGATGTTCCCTTGGTAGTAGACAAGCGTTTGGGCAGCAGCGAGGCTACCTTGTACGATCGTGCTCCTGCCTCTGAAGTGTATGCTCAGATTGAGTCTGACTTGAGTTTTGCTGTGTCAACTTTGGATTGGACGGCTGCCGAAAAGGGCCGCATCACCAAAGGTGCCGCCTTGAGTTTGCTCGGTAAGGTGTATCTGTACCAAGATAAGTTTGACTTGGCAGCGGCCACTTTCAAGCAGGTCATAGACCAGAACCAGTACAAGCTGATTTCCGATTACAAGAAGATATTCACCGTGGCCAATGAAGGTCATTCGGAGACCGTATTTGATGTGGAATACAGCGGCGCTGAAGGCGGTAGCTATGGGTGCATGATTTGTTTGGAGGGCAACGCCTCTCCTGGTTTCCAGGGCATTCGCCAATACAACGGCCCCGTTTACGGAGATGGGAATAGCTACAATTTGCCCACCCAGAACCTGTTTGACGCGTTTGCGGCCAATGATCCTCGCCGTGATGCGAGCATTTTGGATATCGATGACTTCATTTCCAAGCAAGCCAATCCCTCGGCCATTACGTACGCCAAAGGCGGCGGAGGTCATACCGGATTTTACAACAACAAGTACATCAAAAAGCAAGGTGAAATCGGTTTACCCGACAACGATTTGACCAGCCCTGTGAACTACAAGGTGATTCGTTACGCCGACGTGTTGTTGATGGCTGCTGAGGCCAATGCCCGCAAAGGTGGAGCTGACGAGGCTTTGGCCCGTACCTATTTGAACCAAGTGCGCACTCGCGCAGGTTTGGCCAATTCTTCTGCTTCAGGCCAAGCCTTGGTAGAAGCCATTTGGGCCGAACGTCGATTGGAGCTGAGCGGTGAAGGCCATCGCTTCTTTGATTTGGTTCGCACCGGTCAAGCCAAAGATGCCATCGACGGATTTGTCGTTGGAAAGCACGAACTTTTCCCCATTCCACAGGTTGAAATAGACCTAGCCGGTGGCAAATGGATCCAAAACCCCAACTATTAAACAACTAATACTATGAAAAAAACCATATTCTTAGCACTCGGCCTGATGGCGCTGTTGGCGTCTCCAGGCTGTAAGGAGGAAGATCCCAACTTGGGAATGGCTCCTACTGCGGCTGATGCAGTATTTACCTACGAGCCATCAGTTGACAACCCCAACATCATCAATTTCGAAGCCAAGAACAAAACCTTGATTGCCAAGTGGGATTTCGGTAACGGAACCACAGGTGAAGGTTCAACCGCTCAGGCTTCTTACCCCAACAAGGGTACTTACACCGTGAAGTTGACTGTGTTCAATTCAGGTGGTAGTGCTTCTTCTACCCAAGACATTGTCATTGGTCAAGACGATCCTACCTTGTTGAGCGACCCCTTGTACACCTTTTTGACCGGTGGCAACACAGGCAAAGGCTACAAGACCTGGGTGATTGACTCCACCCGCGACGGTCACATGGGCGTAGGTCCTAACCCAAGTGGTACGGCTGGTGACTACCCCGAATGGTGGGCCGCCAAAGCTATGGACAAATCAAACGTAGGCTTGTATGACGATCAGTTTGTCTTCCGTTTGAAAGGCTTTGGCTATGACCAAATCACCAACGGAGACGTGTACATCAACAATTTGCAGGCCGCTAACTTCCCTGGCTCTGTGTTGACTCCCAAGGCCGATTATTGGGCTCCCTTTGAGAACCAAATGAACGAGACTTGGACCTTGACCATGGGTGAGGATACCACCATCACCGTTTCTGGTAAATCCTTCATTGGATATTACGCCGGTTCTCAAACCTACAAGGTGATCAGCATCTCTGAAAACGAGTTGTTCTTGCGCTATGTAGACGGTGGAAACGACGGTTTGGCTTGGTACATTCGTCTGGTTCCCGATGACTACCCTGTCAATGGCGGTGGTGGAGGTGGAACCGATCCCACCTTTGAATTGCCCATCGATTTTGAAAGTGTAGAGCCTGAATTTACCGTTTTCGGAAACAGCACTTACAGCATTGTCGACAATGCCAACAAAGGAGGTATCAACACCAGTAACCGCGTTTTGGAAACCGTTCACGGCAATGAGACCTGGGCGGGTTTGTTTGTCAACTTGAAGAACAAATTGGACTTCAGCGGCTCTGCAAAGACCATCTCAGTGAAAGTATTTGCGCCTGCCACAGGCGTGATGCGTATCAAGTTGGAAAACAGCGCCAATACCGCTGAGTTCATCGAGAAAGATGTCAATGTATCGGCTGCCAATCAGTGGGTAGAAGTGAGCATTGATTTTTCTGATGCCACGGCCGGTGTATTCGATCGCTTGGTTCTCTTTCCTGGATGGGACGTAGCCGATGCCGGTACTTTCTATCTGGACGATATTGCCCAAAAATAACATTCACTAGGGCGGGTTTTCAAACCCGCCCTTTTTCTTTGTACTATGCCCAAAATTGCATCTATGTCCCTATTCTTGGCCTCTCTTGGAGCTCTGTCGTTTGCGGCTTCTTCTTGTGAAAAAACTCCAGAAGACCCCATAGTATTGCCTGAGAATTTTAGCCATACGTTGACCTTGTCTTCCTCTGTAAAAGGCCAAGTTGATGCTGTGCTGACGGCTGATAAGGTCAATTATTATTCGATTGAATTCATCGATGTTGATGGACCGCATGCTGATGAGAATACCACGGGAAAGTTTTCGTACAAATTTGCGGCTTCGGGCAAATACGCCGTTCGAATGCGAGCTCATACCTCGGCCATTCACTTTGTAGAGGCCATCGACAGCGTGAGCATCAACGAAGTAACACTGGCCGATGGTTACACGACGCCAACAGAGTATCCTGGGTACACTTTGGCTTGGGCCGATGAATTCAATGGCAATGCCTTGAATCTCAATGATTGGACCCATGAAATTGGAACCGGCAATTGGGGATGGGGCAACAATGAATTGCAGTACTACACCGATGGCACCAATAACTTGGAAGTATCGGGCGGTAAGTTGACCATAACGGCGAAGAGCGAAAGCCAAGGTTCGAGCAATTACACTTCGGCGCGCATCAAAACCCAAGGCAAAAAAGAGTTCCAGTACGGTCGCATCGACATTCGCGCTCGCCTGCCTCGCGGTCAAGGCCTATGGCCTGCTCTCTGGATGCTAGGATCAAATATTTCCAGCATCGGTTGGCCCAATTGCGGGGAAATTGATATCATGGAATTGGTGGGTCATCAGCCCAACCGCGTGCATGGTACCGTACATTTTGGCACATCTACCCCTTCGGCTCAGCGCACCTCTTCCTACAGTTTGGGTGCGGCAGAATTTGGCGATGAATTCCATGTTTTCACCTTGATTTGGGAACAGAACAAGATTGAATGGTACGTGGACGACAAAAAATACCACACGGTGACCTCTTCGGGAACAGGCGGAATCTATCCCTTCAACGATAAATTCTTCTTCATCTTCAACGTGGCCGTTGGCGGTCAGTGGCCAGGCTCGCCTGACGCGTCGACTGTTTTCCCTCAGCAGATGGAGGTCGATTACATTCGCGTTTTCCAGAAACCTTAACGAACCGTCAAGGTCTGTCGGGAACCGTTGTTTCCCCATATTTCAAAGTCTCCCGCTTCAGTCAAGCGTACATTTTGTGCGTTGACCAAACTCAGATCGTCTCGTTTGATGGCAAAATGAACATCAACTGATTCACCTGGGGCAAGCAATACCTTCTGGAACCCAATAAGTTTGCGCACGCTGGGGCTCACGGAGGCATACAAGTCTTGCATGTACAACTGAGCCACCTCTTGCCCTGCACGTGAACCGGCATTGGTGATGGTCCATGTTGCTGTGGCGGGCTTGCCAGAGGCAAAACCTAGGGTATCCAAGGTCAAGGCTGAATGCGTGAACTGAGTATAGGACAATCCGTGGCCAAAATCGTATTGGGGCTGGTAAGCATTGGTGCTGTAGTCGGAATGAAAATCTTCGGTATGCTTGCGGTCGTAGTGAACGATGCTTCCACTGCTACGGGGGTAGGTGATGGGCAACTTTCCCGACGGATTGTTCTCGCCTTCCAAAGTTTCGATCAGGGCTTGTGGGCCGTAATCACCGGGCAAATAGGCATGAATGATGGCCTGGGCCAAGGGCTCCAACTCAGAAATGATGCGGGGACGATTGAAGAACAACACTAGCGTCAGTGGCTTACCCAAGGAGGCCAGCGATTTGACGTAATCGATTTCTTCACGGCTGAGATCCAATGATTCGGTATTTCCTGGCACCTCAGTGCCGGGTGTTTCACCTAGACATACGACGATCGATTCGCAGGATTTCAAGGCTTTGAGCTCTTTTTTGCTCAAATAATACCCGGAGAATTTGGGGCAGGTGTAACGTCCTTCAGGTGCGTATTTCTGGGAAGCAGCAGCCAGGGTCATGCCCAAACCATGCTCTTGGGCCGCTCCTTCGTCGCGGCCTAACCATGTATGAGTCCAGGCTCCATTGATCAACGTCAAACTTTCTACCACAGGCCCAACCAAAGCGTGCTGTCCAGAGCCCAAAGGCAATGCACTCTCGTTTTTCAACAAGGTCATGCTTTCACGAGCGGCCTGAAGGGCGGCTTGCTGAAAAGCAGGGCTCGCGAACTGCGTATAAACGGTGGTTGGGGCAGAAGGCTCTATCAGGTCCAGTTCCTCTTTCAAGGTCAAAATTCGGCGAACAGAGGCATCAATGCGCTCCATGCTGATCTCCCCGCTCTGAACCAAATCGATCAAATGGTCGTTGAAACGATAATCATTGGGGGTCATGCTCATGTCGACACCAGCGAGAATGGCCAATTTGACAGCTTCACGGAAGTCAGAAGCGACACGGTGATTGACGTGCAGTTTGTAGATGTCTTCCCAGTCGGTGACCACCACTCCTTCAAACCCGAGTTCATCGCGCAACAAATCACTCAAAATGCGGGGATTGGCGTGAACGGGGATGCCGCTGATTTCGCCAGAGTTGACCATGATGGTGCGGGCTCCGGCTTCGATGGCCGCTTGGAATGGAGGCAAATACAAATCGCGCCAATCGCGCTCAGCGAGATAGGCAGGTGTGCGGTCTTTTCCGCTCAAGGTGGCCGAATAACCTAAGAAATGCTTCAAGCAGGCCGCCACATGGTAATCGTCAATGCTCTCGTTGGGACCTTGGTAACCGCGAACCGCGGCCAAGCCCATCTGGGTGGTCAAGTATACATCTTCTCCGTAAGTCTCAAACATGCGGGACCAAAGAGGCTGTCTGCCCAAATCCAAGACGGGCGAAAAATTCCAGGGAATGCCAGAAGCTCGGGTTTCATAGGCGGTAATGGCGGCACCCTGTTCCACCAATCTGGGATTCCAAGTGGCGGCTTGTCCCAAGGGCTGTGGGAAAAGTGTTCCTTTTGAGGTGTAGGTCGTGCCGTGAATGGCATCGATCCCGTACAACACAGGCAGAGCCCCGTGCAAACGGGCTGAAGCTTGAATGCTATTGATGATTTCGTTCCAGGTCTCAACGGTTTTGGATCCGCTGGCGCAAGCACAGTTCAACACAGAACCAACCTTGTATTCGCCAAAGGCCTTTTGAAGGGCGGCTTCGTCCAAGGCCAAGGGTTCAACCGGGTTGCAATAACCGCCTTTGACAATGACGCTCAGGTCAATTTGGGTCATTTGCCCCACCTTTTCTACCAAGGTCATTTGGCTGATGAGGCTGTCAATTTTGGAAACCTGAGACCAGGCCGCTTGGGCTGAGAGAAGGAAGAGTAAACCCGCAGTGAATCGCTTCATAGCAGGCAAGTTACTTGCTTATTGTAAAGAAAACAATAAGAAGATCAGGCTTCTTGGCAGAAGGACTGCAATTCTCTGTAGAATCGAGCAACGGGGAAACCCATGACGTTGTAGAAGCAGCCGTCAATCCCACTGACTCCTAGATAGCCCATCCAGTCTTGAATTCCGTACGATCCGGCCTTGTCGAACGGCGATCCTGTGGCGATGTACGCTTCGATTTCTTCCTCGCTGAGTTCGTGAAACCGAACCTGTGTACGCGCGTGAAAGACCTTCGTTTTTTGCTCGTTTCTTAAACAAACACCGGTATAAACCTCATGCGTGCGACCGCTCAATTGCTTGAGCATAGCCTTGGCTTCAGCGGCATCAGCAGGCTTGTTCAAGACCTGGCCATCGATCCAGACAATGGTGTCAGCCGTGACCAAAACCTTGGGAGAAATGGCCCCTTGGTAGTGCTTGCTTTTGTGTTCAGCCAAGAATTCGCAAACTTGCTCGGGCGGCAAGGATTCGTCAAAGTCTTCATCGGCCTCGATTCGCAGCACCTGAAACTCAAATCCGGCTTCCTGCAAAATTTGATGGCGGCGTGGAGATTGGGAGGCTAACAAGAGTGCGGGACTGGCAAACATGCTGCAAAGGTACTCGCCCCCAAGCGCTAAATTTGTTTCCATGTTTGGTTCTCCCTACGATTTTATGATGCCTGTGGCGCCCAAAGACATCAAAAAAGCGCCTTTTTGGAAGCGGGTTCTGAGCTATGCTTGGCCCTTGGTATTGGAACGCAGAAAAGGCGAATTGGGTCACGAATTGGAGGTCTTGGTTTACCATGGAAAACTGCATTTGGACACCCGGGAGGTCAATTACTCCTTTGGCGATTTGCACGCCGTAATGAAGGCCGGCTTGAACAAGCTGAAATTGGATCCTTCTAATCTAGAATCCGTGTTGATCTTGGGCTATGGCGGCGGATCAGCGGCTCAAATCCTGCACGAAAAATTTGGCGCTGATACGGCCATTATCGGGGTGGAAAAGGATGCCGTGGTGATGGAACTCTGTCAGCGTTGGTTTTATCCGCATGGAGTCAAACTCCTTCAAGCCGATGCAGCCGAGTACCTCGAGCGAGCAGTTGCCCAGCAATGGAGCTATTCCTTGATTATTAGCGATGTTTTTGTCGATGTCCACAGCTTGGCTTGGAATGAAGAACAGTGGGGTCAGTTGGCTAAAATTTTGGCACACGACGGGCGCATGCTCTTCAATAGCATGATGGGAGAGAAGGAATTGAAGGAGCAAAAACGCTGGGCGGAACAAGCCGGATTGGAGGCTCAGGTCTTTGAACATGGCGAGCGCAACCGTCTGTTGCTGCTGCGCCAAAAGAACTAACTTTGAAACATGAAGCAAATTGCGGTTATCGGAAGCGGCACCATGGGAAATGGCATTGCCCATGTGTTTGCCCAGACGGGGTATTCGGTCAACTTGATTGACATTCAACAAACGGCTTTGGACAAGGCCATGGCGACCATTGGCAAGAACATGGATCGTCAGATCAGTAAGGGCTTGTTGAGCGAGGAAGACAAAGCAGCCGCTTTGGGCCGCATTGTTTGCCATACCGATCTCAAATCAGGGGTTATCTCTGCCGACTTGGTGGTGGAGGCTGCTACAGAGAACACCAACATCAAGTTGCAAATTTTCCGTGATATCGATGCGGAAGCCCCGGCTCATTGCATATTGGCCTCCAATACCTCGAGCATTTCCATTACCCAAATTGCCAGCGTCACTAGTCGCCCTGAAAAGGTGATTGGCATGCACTTCATGAACCCCGTTCCCGTCATGAAATTGGTTGAAATCATCGAAGGTTTCAAGACCGACAAGGCGGTGACCGAATCCATCATTGAGCTCTCTAAGTCATTGGGCAAGGTTCCCGCATTGACCCAGGACTATCCCGGATTCATTGCCAATCGCATTCTCATGCCCATGATCAATGAAGCCATCTGCTCCTTGCACGAAGGGGTGGCCGGTGTTTCGGAAATCGACACCATTATGAAGTTGGGCATGGCTCACCCCATGGGTCCCTTGCAGCTGGCTGATTTCATTGGCTTGGATGTTTGTTTGGCCATCTTGCGTGTTTTGCACGAAGGCTTTGGCAACCCCAAATATGCCCCCTGCCCCTTGTTGGTGAACATGGTCACCAGCGGTGATTTGGGTGTTAAATCTGGCCGCGGATTTTACGACTACAGTCACGGCACCAAGGACTTGGTGGTGGCGCCTAATTTCGGTTAAGTCAAGTTTGGGCCTGTGCTTCACGCTCTAAATGCTTGATTAAGCGCTGAGTTTCATTACCTTTGCAACCCCGTTTTTGGGAGGATTACGCCCTTATGAAATTAAGCCAGTTTAAATTCGAGTTGCCCGAAGAGCTCATCGCTCAGGAACCCTTGAAAACCCGCCATGACAGTCGTCTGTTGGTGGTTGATACCAAAAACCGCAAGGTTGAACACCGCATGTTCAGTGACATTCTGGACATTTTTGACGAGAATGATGTGTTCGTCGTCAACAACACCAAAGTGTTCACCGCTCGCATGTACGGGCAGAAAGAAAAAACAGGGGCTGAAATCGAAGTGTTCTTGTTGCGCGAGTTGAATCATGATTTGCGCTTATGGGACGTGTTGGTTGATCCAGCGCGTAAAATTCGCGTGGGTAACAAGTTGTACTTCGGAGAAGATGACTTGGTAGCCGAGGTGGTAGACAACACCACCAGCCGCGGTCGTACCATTCGCTTCTTGTTTGATGGCACTGACGAAGAATTTGCCGCTGTGATCAAGAAGTTGGGAGAGACGCCCATACCCAAATACATCACTCGACCTGTACAACCAGAAGATGAGTTGTGGTACCAGAGTTTGCACGCCAAGCATGTAGGTGCCGTAGCAGCTCCGGCTGTTCAATTGCATATGACCCGTGAACTGTTGATGCGCTTGGATATCAAAGGCATTCAGTTTGCTGAAATTACCCTGCATTTGGGGCTTGGCGCTTTTCGCAACGTAGAGGTGGAAGATTTGACCAAGCACAAGATGGACAGCGAATACTATCGCATCGAGCAAGCCGCCTGCGACATCGTCAACGACGGTTTGTTGAACAAGCGCCGCGTTGTGGCTGTGGGTGGTAGCGTTATGCGTGCCATGGAGTCTTCGGTGTCTTCAACCAAGACCTTGAATCCTAGCGAAGGATGGTCGGATAAGTTTATCTTCCCTCAGTATGAATTCAAGATTGCCAACGCTTTCTTGACCAACTTGCATGCTCCTGAGTCACCCTTGTACATGATGGCTTGTGCTTACAGCGATTATTACTTTATGATCGATGTGTACCAACAGGCCATCAAAGAGAAGTACCGCTTCTTGTGCTACGGTGATGCCATGTTGATTTTGTAAGCAAAAAATGAACTCTTAAAAAAAAGGCCCGCTTGCAGCGGGCCTTTTTCGTTACTGGCAAATCCAGCTAAGTGTTTGTCGCTGCCCGGATTCCATCCATACTTCGACTTGGTACAGGCCTGAAGGCAAGTGGGGCAATTCGCTTTGGCTCCCTGGGTTGGAAATTTCCTGAACCAATCGGCTTTGCTGATCGAAGATTCGAATGGCTGTTGCGCCCATGTTTGCATCTACCAACTGAACCCAAGCCATTCCGGAACTGGGGTTGGGGACAATGCGTGCAGAAACGCTAGTCATGCTTTGTATCCCTACTCGACTAACGGTTTTGCATTCGCTGGTGTCTTTGCATCCATTCAAACTAACCTCGACGGCATAATCGCCGTCGTTAACAGGGCTGAACCAAAGGCTAGTAGCGCCAGCCAATACCGTCCAATTCGAGCAGTTCAACCAGCGGTATTGGTCACTGCCAGCCTCAGCAAACAAGGTATCGTTCGATTGGCTGATGTAGTCATTGGGGTGAGTCAGACTGATCCAGGTGTGAACGGTTGAATCGCATCCGCCGTAAGATGTGCCCACCCAGCTCACCAACTGATCTTGGGTGTAAGTCTTGCCCCTCAAGGTAGCCACTCGGCAAGCACGCAATGTGTCGTATTGAAAAACGGGGTTATAGATGGTTACGTAATAATCGATGATGGAATCGCAACCTTGCCAGGTAGAAAACACCTCCGAATAAACCCCCGATTGGGTGTAAGTCTGACCAGATGGGGAGGTATAAGATTGGCAACCGGCTCCCGTTTCCATTTGCCGTTGGCTATAATGAATAACCAGCTCCAAATAGTGAAACGAATCACAGCCCTGCCAGGTTTGGGAAACAAACTTGAAGGATTGTGAGCTGGTCTGAGGCTTGCCCATGACCCATGCCGTATCGCAGGCAATCAGAGTGTCGTAGGTCGACACGGGATGGTTGATTTGAACCTGATAATGAATGGTGGAGTCGCAGCCGTTGACCGTTTTGTAAGATTCGGTATACTGTCCCGATTGGGTATAGCTCACCCATCCGGGGCTCACAAAGGAATCGCAGGCTTGAACCGAAATGCTGGTGTCAAAACTCTTGTAAATGGTGACTTGGTAGCGAATGTTGGAATCGCAACCGCGCCAGGTTTGGTACTTTTCGAAATAGGAGCCGTCGGCGTAATAAGCGATGCCGGCAGGAGAAACAAAACTGTCGCATCCGCTGACCGCGTAAGCCTTGTTGACTTTGCCAATGGTCAGCTTGATGGTGATGACGGAGTCGCATCCATAGGCGTTGCTGATGATGTCGTTGTAAGTGCCCGAGAAGGTGTAAGTCTTGCCGCTGGGGGCCGTGTAGGAACTGCAAGCAAATGCCGTTAGGGTTGAAGCGGTATTGCCACCGTTCAGGTTAGCCCCACTGACCCAGTTGGAGGAGCTTCCGCTCAGAGCGAAGTTGTAGAGCGTGCCGTGGTTGGAGTTGCCCGAATAGTCGGTAGCCGTTTTCTTGCTACTGTTATTGCCGGAAGAGGTGCCCTCGCTCAATTTGTAATAGGCCTTAACGCGGCTGGGAACTTTGCAAAATTCTTCGTTGTAGTGGGCCTTGATGAGAGAGTCAGAAAGTACCTGCTCATAAAAGCGAACCTCATCAATGTCCCCATCAAAGGAATTGGCGTTGTCCACGCGCATACCGATGCGAAACGGGAAGGTAGTGGCGGTGTTTACGCTCGTTGGAATGGAGCCGGAGGTGTCGAGTTTTCCGTCGACATAGAGACGAAAAGGAGCCGAAGAATTGCTGGGGTTGTAACTCACCCCAACATGGTGCCAGTTGCCGTCGTTGACAACAGTTTGTCCCATCAATCCGGATCCACCAACTTCGATTCGAAGGCGGTTTCCGTACAATACATTCAAGGTGAATCGGCCACCGGTTGTGCTCGCTCCGTAGTCGCAAATGACTTTTTGCTTGCCCCCATTGTTGGGGTCGCAATTGGCCGTAGTGCGTATCCAAGCCTCAATGGTTCGGGCACCGTTGCCGCTTACTCCGGCATATTTGGTTTCGACGTAATCGTCGGTTCCATCAAAATTGAGGGAAATTTTTTGTGCTGATAAGGCCGTCACTCCACAGAGGGCCAACATCAACCATCCTTTTCTCCAGCCCATGATTATGCAAGTTACAGGGACGGAACCACATTTTTATATGAAGGCCCAAGCGCTAATTGAAATGCTGAAAATCAAAGCATTGGTAAAGGTCTTCACCGCAGTTTTCAGAGCTGATCATGAGGCTTTGATCCAGTAGGTCTTTCGAGAAACTCGGTACGGCTTGAGATGGTAATGCATCATGAGGAGATTGGTACAAATGAACCTCATCCACCAATTGATCTCGGAGCAATGAGCTTGCCAGCTCGGGGCCAGATTCCACCAAAATGGCGGCCATGTCAAAGCTGGTCCAAAGAGCTTGTGCCAATTCAGTTAGTGGAACTAGGCCATTGACAAATGCCAAGGGTAAGACTTCAACCGCGGGAGGTAATTCGGGAACTGAAGTATTACGGTCCGTCACCAAAACGATTCGGCTATGGGAGCGGGGGTAAAAGAGGCGCAAGTCTGGGTGCTTCAACAGTGACCCTTCTCGGTCAATGACCACCACGCTCAGTTCGCGGGTTTCGTTTTCAAGGCGAACATTCAACACAGGATTGTCGATCAAAACCGTTTTGGCGCTGGTGAGTAGGGCATCAACCCTATGGCGCAAGTGCTGATGAGCATGTTGACGGGATTCCAAGCAGCTGATGGGGGTTCCTGTACCCCGTTGAGCGGTCACAAAGCCGTTGCTGGATTCAGCCATTTTCAGTTGGATATAGGGCCTTTTGTGAAGCTGATTCACCCAAAAAACCTTGTTGAGTTCGATCGCCTCCTTTAATGGCGTGTAATGAACGTCTACACCATTTTTCTGCAACAATTCCAGGCCATTGACCTTGGGGTTAGGGTCTTTTGAGGCTACCCAAACCTCTGGAATTTTGTGCTTGAGAATCAAGTCGCAACAAGCCGGAGTTCGACCCACGTGCGAGCAGGGTTCCAAGGAAACAAAGAGCCGACATCGTTCAAGTTGGGCCCCGTTTTGCAGGGCCTCTTGAATGGCAAATACCTCGGCATGAGACTGTCCCACTTCCGGGTGAAACCCTCTGCCTACCACTTGGTTAAGGTCATTCAATAGGAGGGCCCCTACCCGTGGATTGGGCCTAACCCGATTGGGATCGGCCTGCTTAGCCAAAGCAATGGTTTCCAACAACCAAGGGTTTACGAGATAATCCTCCATAAATTTGCACCCGAAATTACCGAATTATTCATGTTTACAGGCATTGTGGGTTCGGGCCATATCGCCCGCGTAGAACGATCAGATGATCGAATCAAGTTGGGTCTTCTCGCTGAAGATCATTACCCAGAGTGTCAATTGGGTGATAGTGTAGCTGTCGATGGCATGTGTCTGACGGTCGAGGAAAAGCGAGACGGAGAGTTGATTTTCTTTGTGTCGTCTGAGACCATAGACAAGACCATAGTGCGCCATTACAAGGACGGTCGCATGGTGAACGTGGAGTTGCCCTTGAGGCCTCAAGATCGCATTGGCGGCCACCACGTTTTGGGCCATGTAGATTGCACAGCCACGGTTCATTCTGTCGATCAATCTTCCGGCGGATGGTTCGTTCGCATTCAAATTCCTGAACCATTCCAACGCTACCTTGTTTACAAAGGGTCTGTTGCCGTCAATGGGGTGAGTTTAACGGTCAATGCCATTCATGGCGACTTGATGGAGCTTTGCATCATTCCGGTGACGGTTCAAAAAACGAACTTTCAGTCCCTGCAGGCAGGACATGAAGTAAATATGGAATTTGACATTTTGGCCAAATACACAGAAAGGTTGCTCAACAAGTGAAATCGATTTTTGATACCGTAGAAGTTGCCTTGAAGGCTTTTTCAAACGGAGATCCCATTGTAGTGGTCGACGATGAACACCGCGAAAATGAAGGGGATATTGTATTCGCTGGCGCTCAGTGCACTCCCGATAAGATCAATTTTTGTGTTCAAGAGGGCGGAGGCTTGGTCTGCGTCGCTTTGGGACCTGACAGGGCCCGTGAATTGGGGTTGACCAAGGTTCCTTCCAACAAAAAAGACCCCTTGTCGACGGCCTTTTTGGATTCGGTTGATGCGGTACAAAGTCATGGGGTTAGCACAGGGATTTCGGCCTCCGATCGTTCCATCACCACACGTCTTTTAGCGGCTGCTGGAACTCAGACCAGCGATTTTAGCGTGCCTGGTCATGTGTTTCCCTTGCGGGCTGTCCCCGGCGGATTGTTGGCTCGTCGCGGGCACACAGAGGCAGCGGTTGACTTGTGCAAATTAACGGGTCAAGCCGAGGCTGCGGTGATTTGTGAAATTCTGGACAAGGATGGAACCATGTTGCGACGCCAGGGCTTACGATCTTTTTCTGAGCGCCATGGTTTGAAGATGATTTCGATTGAGCAATTGCATGAGTACTTGGAACAACATCAGTTGCCATCTCCTTCAACTGAAACGCTTCAGCTCTGTGAGCCGGTATCGGCCTCTAGTCTTCAGACGAAATACGGGGAATTCAGCATTCAGGTGTTCAAGTCAATCGCAACTGGGGTGGAGCACTCTGTACTGAGCCAAAAAATCAACTTGGAAGCAAAGCCAGTACTGCGCTTGCACAGCGAATGTCATACAGGAGATGTGTTTGGTAGTTTGCGCTGCGATTGCGGCGAACAACTGCAATCAGCCTTGCAAAAGATCTCAGAAGTTGGCCACGGTTACTTGATATACCTAAAGGGCCAAGAAGGCCGTGGTATTGGTTTGGGGAATAAAATTGCCGCTTATTCGCTTCAAGAACAAGGTTTGAATACCTATGAGGCCAACTTGAAATTGGGGCATCCCATTGATTCGCGCAGTTACGCCGAAGCGGCTGATATAGTCGCTCAATTGGACTTGGAAGGCTTTGTTCTCATGACCAACAATCCCGATAAAATGGCGGCAATGAAAAAAGCGGGTTTCAGTTTTGATGTGGAAACCATTCCTGTGCGCCCGAATGCCCACAACCTTCAGTATTTGACTGACAAAAAGAACTTGGGACAGCACCACATTACTTTTGAATCATGATAGCCATTGTTAAAGCCGATTTTAACCAAGAAATCACGGGCCCTTTGTTGAAGGGTTGCGTCGACTACCTAAAAGAACAGCAGGCTCCCTTTGAGCTTTGGGAGGTTCCGGGAGCGGTCGAAACGGTAGCCTTGAGTAAAAAACTCATGGATACGGGCAGCTACAAGAGCATCATTGTTTTGGGTGCCATTGTCGAGGGCGATACGGATCACTACGAGTATGTATGCAACTTCGTGACCCATGGCATTGCGACTTTGTCAGCATCGGCCCATATCCCAGTAGTATTTGGTGTATTGACCACCCAAACCGAAGAGTTGGCCCTAGAGCGCGCCTTACCAGAGCGCATGAACAAGGGCGCTGAGTTTGCCGAAACAGCCCTGACCATGATGGGCCTGTTTGCCAAGATTTAATTGGAGTTTTGCCGGAATTTATCCTGTGATGGGAGGCAGGATTGCCTCGTTCGGCTATCGCCGAACTCGGCGAACCTGAGGGGCGATCTTACCCAAGGCCCGGCTTCCTCGCGCAGCGAGGAAGTGGCCTTTCTTTTTTCCTCTCAGGCTCAACCCTTTGGCTTGGCCTTCGCTGAAAAAAGAAAGGCCCAGCAGCCTGCGGCTGCCGGGCCTTGTGCCCAGTACTGGATTCGAACCAGCACGTCCTTGCGAACACCACCCCCTCAAGATGGCGTGTCTACCAATTTCACCAACTGGGCGTTTGCACCGAAGTGCCCCGGGTGAACGGGGTGGCAAATATAAAGCTTGAAGAGCAAAGGAAATTCCTTGGCTGGGAATAAAAATTAGCGCCAGTAAAGCTTGTAGACTAGGGCCAATAGGGGAGCTACCAATGCGCCGCCAATCAAAAGACCCAAGCGAATGGGGTCTTGGCCCAAAGCATGGCTATTCAAAAGCAGAGCCCATAACAATCCGACGGCGGCACCACCCAAATGGCCTTCGTGTGAAACGCGAGCCAACTCGGCTTTCTTGGAAAACATAAGCCCGGTAGAAACCAGTCCAAATAAGGTGCCAAAGAGCCAGCCGGGAATGGCCACGGGCAAGAATAGCAAGGAAAGTCGCAGGTCAGGGGCCAGAAACAAGAGGAAATAGATGCATCCGACGACACCGCCTGAGGCACCAAGGGCCAAATAAACCGGGCGATCACGACGAAACAAAAGGGAATATTGACCTGCCCCTAACACGGCGGTCCAAAAGACCAGGCTGGCCGCGAGGGCGCCAAAGGGTTGGGGTAGCAAGGATTCCAGCGTAGGGCCGAAAAAGTATAGGGTAAGCCCATTGAAGAGCAGGTGCATCGGGCCGCTGTGCACCAATGCATGGGTGAACAGGCGATAGCGCTGTTTGCGGTATCGGGAGTCTAGCAGCAAATTGCCTACTATATTGGGATTGCCCATAGAGGCAATGAAGACCAAGACCAACAAGCCAATGTGCAGGTAGGTGAAGGGAGAATCGATCCAAATGGGTCCTAGGCGCATCAGGGTTGTATCAAAATTAGTCCGGATCCGGGGCCTTCGCGCTGCACCTTGAAAGAGGCTTGGCGCTTGCAAACCAAGTTCCCGGAATTGAATAGATAGGCAAACAATTGCTTGTCGGGGCTGATGAAGGCATCGTGCACGGTGTAATGTCGAATGTAGGCATCGTCGCACCACAAGTCACGGGCATTCAAGGAGCTGCTTTGTTCCAAACTCCAGGACACGATGTTGGCGCGGCCCGAAACCGTCAATAGGCTCTGGTTGTCACTGCCTCCAAATAATTGTCCGGTTTGTACCTTGAGCTCTTGGTTCATGATGCTGCCTTGAATGACCTGCAGCGCTGGAGTTCGCAAGGTGTCGAGGCACTGCACTTGGGCGGCATCGAGAATGTGCAACAAAGACAGATTCAAAACATTCAAGGTGCACCGAGGGGCAGGATCTTCCGGTCTAAGAAAGCGGCCCTTGTTGGCATCGCGCAAGACCAGTCGTCCGTTATTGATTTGGGCTTGAAGGCCGTCCAAACGATGGTTGAGATGGTCCCAAACCAGAAACTGCCCAGAGTCGGGATTGCAACACAGGTAAAGGTCGATTCTGTCATGTACTTCGAGCTCTTGGAACGGCTGCAGTTGCAGAAAGCAAAAGTCTCTGACCGGCTCATCGGTTTTGCGGCAGCCACCCAATAGGAGCAGGGCCATTGCTATTAGCCAAAGTCGAGACATGCTTACAAAGGTGGGGTTCAGCCCCTATATTTGACCCATGCGCCTAGCTTTTCTCTGCATTTGTCTACTCGTGAGTCCTCTTGTGGCCCAGCCTGGATTGGAAGATGGCCCAGAAGCCCCGGCTAGAGAGGCGGCTCAGGCCATGCGTTCGCGTCAATTCATCAAGGCCGAATACATTTACCGGAACATGTTGGCCTCCGATCCCACATCGAACACCACACGGCAATTGTTGAGTCATGCATTGATCATGCAGGGGCGTTACTTTGAGGCCGATTCGATCAACCGTTCCATCATTCTCAAAGACAGTATGGTGGCGGGTTCCTATTGGTACTTGGCGTTGAGCGCCGAGCGCCAAGATCAATACGATCGGGCGGTGTATCTGTTTGATCGGTATTTGGACAAAACCAAAGGGCAGTCTACTCAGAATCAATCGGCCTGGCTTCACATGGGCAGCAATTTGCGCCGCAAGATGCACCAACAAGGAATTGACGAAGAGGAATGGGGGTTGATGCAGCACTATTACAAACAGTATTTGAGTGGCAATCCGCCTGATCCTTATGTGGATTCTCTGTATGCCTTTTTGGATGAGGTGCGCCGCCGCCGCCCAGCACCTGGAACCCAACTGGTTTGGGACGAGGCTCAGTAATCGAACTGCATACAAACGGGTATAGCCGTTTGCCTGGCATTGGGCTAGTACGGAAGGCCCTATCTTTGCGTTAACCATCGACCCTTTCGTGAACAAAAGCAAGATCATCAACGATCCCCTACACGGGTTTCTCGCCATTCCCACCTCCTTGTTGTACGATGTCATTCAACATCGCTACTTCCAACGCTTGAGGCGCATACGTCAGTTGGGCATGAGCGAATGGGTCTATCCAGGAGCCATTCACACCCGCTTTGGCCATGCTTTAGGGGCTTTGAATCTGACCTGGCAGGCTTTGGAATCTCTGCAGAAAAAGGGGGTGGAGATCAGCGCTGAGGAAAAGGAAGCCACGGCCTTAGCCATACTTCTGCACGACATCGGTCACGGCCCTTTTAGCCACACCTTGGAACACACCTTGATTCGCGAGGTCAATCACGAAGACATTTCCCTTCGCATCATGCAGCGCATGAATGAAGAATTCAAGGGTGCCTTGGACTTAGCCATTCGAATTTTTCAGGGGCAGTACCCCGAGAAGCCCTTTTTGAGCGAATTGATTTCGGGCCAATTGGACATGGATCGATTGGACTACTTGCTTCGTGATAGTTTTTATACGGGCGTCAGCGAAGGCATTGTAGGAGCTGAACGCATTCTGCATATGCTCCATGTAGTTGATGGCCATTTGGCCGTTGAGGAAAAGGGCATTTACAGCGTTGAGAAATTCTTGATCGCTCGGCGATTGATGTATTGGCAAGTGTACTTGCACAAGACGGTCATTTCGGCCGATGCCTTGTTGGTAGCCATTTTGAAACGAGCCCGGGTATTGGCGGCTGAGCATCACTCCTTGGGAATGTATCATCCGCTGTTGCATTTCCTATTCAGAGACGTGCACTTTGGCAACTTCGACGAGGAAGCATTGGATTTGTTCCTGCAGCTGGATGATATCGACATTGTGTCGTCCATCAAGCATTGGCAGTTCCACGAAGACCGCATCTTGTCCCTGCTTTCTCACGCTATGTTGCAGCGTCGCCTGCCCAAGGTGAAAGTTCAATTGCAGCCCTTTAGCGAAGGAGAATGGAACATTTACCGCAGCCAAGTTCAGAGTGAATTGGGATTGGCTGACGACGAAATTGACTATTTCGTCTCCCGCGGTAAGCTGGAAAACAACGCCTACCGAAGCGAGGGAGGAGGCATTCGAATATTGCGCAAAGACGGCCGTGTTCAAGATGTCGCCGAAGCTTCAGACAATTACAACTTATCGGCCTTGGAAGAAACCGTGGTCAAGCATTACATCACCCATTTTGTAACCACGTGAAACCCCGTCGTTTTCAACCCCTAAGACCTGCTCAAGCCTCGCACGAAGGTGTCAAAGCCAAGAAGGGTTTGGGCCAGCATTTTTTACGCGATGGAGGCATTGCCGCTGATATCGCTGATTTGGTATTGCCCGAATGCGACCAAGTGGTTGAAATTGGACCGGGTACTGGGGTGTTGACCCGATTGTTATACCCCAAATGGGCCGAGAAGCTCAGTTGTGTGGAGCTGGATTCAGAATCGGTGCTGCACTTGTCTCAGCAAAACTGGGCGGCCGGTCTTAAGGTGGTAGAAGGCGATTTTCTCGCTCTGAATTTGCGCGATTTGTTCGGCTCAGAACTTCCATGTTTGATCGGCAACTACCCCTATAACATATCGACACAAATTGCGTTTGCGGTCGTGGAAAGCCCTGTGCCCATATACCAATTTGCCGGCATGTTTCAGCGCGAGGTCGCCTTGCGGTTGTGCGCAGGTCCCGGAAACAAAGACTATGGCATTACCTCGGTACTCTTGCAAGCCTATTACGACTGCCAATATTGTTTCACGGTAGAGCCACATTCCTTTGAGCCACCGCCAAAGGTGCGCAGTGGGGTTATGACCTGCACCCGCAAAGCCGAGTGTCCAGATGTATCCTACAAGGCGCTCAAATCGGTGGTGAAAATGGCCTTCAATCAACGGCGAAAAACCCTGTCAAATGCGTTAAAGCCTTTGCTGAGCACCCGAGATGATTTTCAACTTCCCGAACATTGGGCCGGATTGAGAGCCGAACAGTTGGGCGTGGTGGATTTTTTGACCCTGGCTCGCATGTTTGAAGAATCAAATCATTGACCTGTTGTCATTTGATCTTTTTCACCCCTCATTTTCATCCCATTTTTATTGCATTTGGACCTAAAAAATCCGTGAAAAAATCCATCAAATCCTGAGCGGTATGCCTATTTTTGCCTGACTTAAATCCTAATTAGGCTTAGAAGATGACAATTACCCTCAATAGAGTTCTGCGCAACTCATTGTCTAAGAAAGTTTTAACCGCATTTTCGCTGATTTTGGCTCCTGTTTTTGCTATGGCTGCCGATGTGGTTGAACCCCCCCAAGAATTCAATCCCATGGCATGGGACTGGAGCACCCTATTGACCTTGGCTTTGATGCTGTTGGTGATTTTGGTGATTGCCCGCGCCTTCGACATTGGAAGTTTGACCGAGAAAATTTCCGGCAAGCGTTTGGTGAGTCCCCACAAAATCAATGGATGGGTGGCCATCATTTTCTTGGTTTTGGGCTTGATTGGTGTTTGGTACGAAATGGTGTACCACGGCAAGCATGTTTTGTTGAACGACGCCGCTTCTGAGCATGGTGCCGTTTATGACAGCATGTTCATGTGGACCTTCGGCTTCACCTTCGTGGTATTCATCATTACGGAAGTGTTGTTGTTCTACTTCATGTTCCGTTATAGCTACGACGAGAACCGCAAGGCTTTGTATTACTTCCACAACAACAAATTGGAAGTGATTTGGACTGTGGTTCCTGCTATCGTTTTGACTTTCTTGGTTTTGCGCGGTTTTAATACCTGGTCCAAAATCACCAGTGCTGATAACGAAGATGCTCAAGAAATTGAGGTATTTGCATACCAATTCGGTTGGAAGGCCCGTTATGCCGGTGCTGATAACAAATTCGGAGACAATAGCTTCACCTTCATTTCAGGTAGTAACCCCTTGGGATTGGCCGTTGAGGGCTCTATAGATGAGTTGTCTCAGTCATTGACTGACGAAATCGCCGCCTTGGAAGCGTTGATCGCCTCTGCTGATGACTCAGCTGCGGTTTGGTCGGCTCGTTTGAAAGATTTCGAAGCCCAAGGTCGCCAGCGTGCTTATCCTGAGGCTTACAAAAAGATTCGCGAAATGGCCATGGATGCCGAGAGCGGTGCTTATGTACGCAGCTTGGAAAAGGAAATCAAGCGCAAGAGTACCAACATCAAGCGCATTGCGAAGTTCCGCGCCGATCAGAATATGTTCAACAAGTCGGCTTATGACGATAAGGTTGTAACCGAGATTGTTTTGGTGAAGAACCAGCCTTATGTGTTCAAGTTCCGTGCTCGTGACGTGATTCACTCGGCTTACATGCCTGAGTTCCGCGCCCAAATGAACTGCGTACCGGGTATGAGTACTCAGTTTGCGTTTACCCCCATCAAATCAACCGATGAGGCTCGCGCTGAAAAAGGCAATCCTGAATACGATTACTACTTGTACTGCAACAAGATTTGTGGAGCAGCCCACTACAACATGAAAATCAAAATCACTGTGGTTGACAACCAAGCTCAATACGAGACTTGGTTGGCTCAACAAGCCCCAGTGGTGGCCCCTGTTGAGGCTCCAGCTGTAGAAGCTGATCCTGCCTCTGATACAACTTCACAAGCTACCCCCGCCGTAGCTTTTAACTAACAAACAACAATTCCAAAAAGAATATGAGCACAGCAGCATTGCACGCCGAGCACGAAGCGCACCACGAACACAAGGAGAGCTTCATCAGCAAGTACGTGTTTTCAATGGACCACAAGATGATCTCGAAGCAATTCTTGATCACGGGTATTGTCATGGGAATGATCGGTATGATCATGTCCTTGTTGTTCCGTCTTCAATTGGCTTGGCCAGACGATCAATTCAGCATCATTGAAACCCTTTTGGGTAAATGGGGCGTTGATGGCAAATTGGACCCCAACTTCTACATGGGTCTGGTAACCATTCACGGTACCATCATGGTGTTCTATGTATTGACGGCTGGTTTGAGTGGTACATTCTCCAATCTGTTGATTCCCTTGCAGGTGGGTGCCCGCGATATGGCATCTCCCTTCATGAACATGTTGAGCTACTGGTTCTTCTTCATGTCTTCTGTGGTTTTGTTGATCTCAGTAGGTGTAGAAACAGGACCTGCTTCAGGTGGTTGGACGGTTTACCCTCCTTTGAGCGCCTTGGATAAGGCCATGCCAGGTTCAGGCTTGGGTATGACCTTGTGGTTGGTGGCCATCGTATTGTTCATTGTTTCCTCTTTGTTGGGTGGTATCAACTACATCTCTACGGTGTTGAACCAGCGCACCAAGGGCATGAGTATGAATCGATTGCCTTTGACCATTTGGGCCTTCTTTTTTACGGCTGTCTTGGGCTTGTTGTCCTTCCCCGTATTGTTGGGCGCCGGTTTGTTCTTGATTTTTGACCGTAGCTTCGGTACCAGCTTCTACTTGTCTGACATTTATTTGGAGGGAGTAGGTGCTTTGGAAAACATCGGTGGTAGCCCCGTTTTGTACCAGCACTTGTTCTGGTTCTTGGGTCACCCTGAGGTATACATCATTTTGATGCCTGCCTTGGGTATCACTTCTGAGGTTATTTCCTGCAACGCCCGTAAGCCTATCTTCGGATACACGGCCATGATCATTTCCTTGTTGGGCATTTCTTTCTTGTCCTTCATTGTATGGGGTCACCACATGTTTATCACCGGTATGAACCCCTTCTTGGGATCTGTGTTCATGATCTTGACCTTGATCATTGCTGTTCCATCGGCGGTAAAAGCCTTTAACTATCTGACTACATTGTGGAAAGGAAACTTGCGTTTTACTCCCGCCATGTTGTTCTCCATTGGATTGGTGTCATTCTTCATCTCAGGTGGTTTGACTGGTATCTACTTGGGTAACGCTGCTTTGGACATCCAAATGCACGATTCTTACTTCGTTGTGGCTCACTTCCACTTGGTAATGGGTTCGGCTGCCATCTTCGGTATGTTCGCCGGTATTTACCACTGGTTCCCCCGTATGTATGGTCGCATGATGAACAACACCTTGGGTTATTTCCACTTCTGGATCACCTTTATCTGTGCCTACTTGGTATTCTTCCCCATGCACTTCATGGGCTTGGCGGGTGTTCCTCGTCGTTACTACCAATTCACATTGGTGGAGCAGTTCGACGTGTGGATTGACGTAAACAAATTGATCACTGTGTCAGCCATTGTGGCGGGTGCCGCTCAGTTGTTGTTCTTGTACAACTTCTTCGTGAGCGTTTTCCGCGGCAAGAAAGCTGCACAAAACCCATGGGGTGCCAACACCTTGGAGTGGTCATCGCCCATCGACGTGCGTTTGCACGGCAACTGGCCTGGTGACTTGCCAACGGTTTACCGTGGTCCCTACGAATATAGCCGTCCTGATCGTGAGGAAGATTTCTTCCCACAGTATGTGCCTGATGAATCTGCCCCTGAGGTATTGGAGCCCGAAAAGGCTAAATCTGCTCCTGCCGAAAAAGAGGTTGAAGAGGAGAGCAGCGTGTTCTTCGCGGCCATCAAGCGAGTATTTGGATTGGGATAATCCCGAATATGTCAGATTCACATAGAATCGACCGCATATACAGACGAATAGGTTTCATTACCTGTTCGTCTGTTTTTTTATTGTTCCTTTTTGGGGGTTTGGTTCGCGCTACTGGAAGTGGAATGGGCTGTCCCGACTGGCCTCGCTGTTTTGGATTATGGGCTCCGCCGACCTGCGACTGCGATTTGCCAGCCAATTACGAACAAGTATTTCTCGAGAAGAGATTGGCCAAGGTTCAGCGCTTTGCCCAAACTTTGGAGCGATTCGGTTTGACTCAACAAGCCCAAACCTTGCGCGAAAATCCCTATGTCGATCTTCCGGAAAAATTTGATCCCATCAAGGCCTGGATTGAATACATCAATCGATTGTTTGGGGTGTTGTCTGGATTTGCGGCAACGGCATTTGTGTTTTTTGTGTTCCGTCACAAGGCCTTCTCTGCACAGAGACTATGGGTAGTGGCCGGATTCCTATTGTTGCTCATCAATGCCTGGCTGGGATCTATAGTAGTAGCGAGCAACTTGCTCCCCGGTATTGTTTCTCTGCACTATTTGTTGGCCTTTGCTTGTCTCTTTGCCTTCATGATGGCCATGCACAAGCAGCGAACTTTTCATTGGCCGGGTTTCAGAAGCAATTCCCTGCTTCAATGGGGACTTTTTATAGGTACTATGGCCGTTGTGTTGTTGGGTACTTGGACCCGTGAACAGGTTGATTTGTTGAGACTGAACGGCATTCTCAGCGATGGTGGACATCTGAACATGGCCGACATGGACAATTTGTTCATCGTTCATCGCTATTTACCAGTTTTGCTGGCCTTTTGGGTGGTGATGCACTTGCGCAAACTTCCTGGAGAAAGCCTAGGAACAGCCGAGTTTCCCTACTTGTTATTTGTCGGCATAAGCCTACTTCAAATAGGATTAGGCGCCATACACATTTGGTTTTTGGTACCGACCTGGGCCCAACTCTTTCATGTCGTATTGGGAAGCAGTTTGCCCGTTTTGGCTTTTTACTTGGCCCTTCATCATTCTAACACGGAAACAACATGAGCACTTCTACATTGAAAAGCTATTTCCAGTTGGTTAAGTTTCGCTTGACCTCTACCGTAGCCGCTACTTCTGCCTTCGGATACATGCTTGGCTGTCAGTTGAACAACCGAGATCACTGGAAGGATGCCTTTGAGTGGCCGGTATTCTGGGCCGTATTGATCGGGGGCATGCTGGTGGTTTTTGCTTCGAATGGTCTGAATCAAATCATTGAGAAAGGCAATGATTCAAAGATGAGCCGCACCGCCACGAGGCCCATAGTAGAAGAACGCATTTCGCTCTCTCAGGCGCGAATTTTTTCTTGGGTGTCGGGCTTGTTGGGTTTGCTGCTGTTGGCCCTGTTTACCCCCTTTGCCACTATGTGGCTGAGTATGCTTTCGCTGATTTTGTACGTGTTCGTTTACACGCCTATGAAAAAGGTGAATTCCTTGGCGGTTATGGTGGGAGCCATTCCAGGAGCCTTGCCTCCCTTGATTGGTTATACCGCAGCAGTGGGACGAATTGATGAGCCGGGTATGATGCTGTTCTTGGTGCAGTTTTTCTGGCAGTTCCCACACTTTTGGGCCATTGCATGGATGCTGCACGACGATTACCAAAAAGCCGGCTATTGGTTGTTGCCCTCTTCGGGTGGTCGAGACAAGCGCAGCGCCTACCAAATTCTAACCTACACGGTATTGCTCATATTGGTATCCATGATGCCCATTTACTATGGTTTGAGTGACGTGAAAGCCCTAAGCATGATACTGCCCGTAGGCGCTTTTGTTCTGTATCGGGCATGGAAACTTTTCGTCAGTTTGGCTGTTCCAGAAGCAAGAAAGCTGATGTTCGCCTCCTTGTTGTTTACACCGGTCGTGTTCTTGGCCTATATAATTTTTTAATCGAATGAACTCTAAAAAGAAAATCAAAGATCCCGAACCACTGGTCGCCCCAGGCAAGTTCAATTTGTGGTTGCTCATGTTGGCCAGCAGCATGCTTTTCGCCTCTTTGGTCAGCGCATTTATCGTGCACAAACCCGATGCGCAAGCCAAATCAACTTGGACCGCCTTTGATTTACCGATATTTTTCTTGGTTTCAGTTCTGATAGCCGTCATTTCTTCAGTCACCATTTTTGTGGCGTTCAAGGCCGCTAAAAACGACGAGTTGAATACCAATAAGACCTTCTTGGCTCTGACTTTGGGATTGGGTTTGGCTTTTTGTGTCACCCAGTATCTGGGTTGGAAGCAATTGGTAGCCTTAGACTTAACTTTGGTAAATGCCCGTCCGGAAGACATTTCAGCCTCTTATGTTTGGATGATTACCGGCGTTCACGTCTTGCACGTTTTGGGTGGAATTATTTTGCTCGGCCTGGCCTTGTCCAAGGCCTTTAAATTGGAAATTCACAAGAAAAGCATGACGCTCATGTCGATCGCGCACACCTATTGGCATTTTGTCGGACTTCTGTGGATTTTCCTCTATTTATTTCTTTATTTTGCACAGTAACATTTTTCATGGCTAATCATACCCCTGCAGCATTTGAGAACCAGCCTATGTGGGCTGGAGGACGCTCTCCTTTCAACGTGAGCTACGGTAAGCTGATGATGTGGATTTTCCTCTTGTCAGACGCATTTACATTCTCCAGTCTTTTGGTTCAATACGGAGCCCAGCGTTTTTCTAACGTAGAATCAGCCGTCACCACCGTGTGGCCTGATCCTGCTTCGATTTTTAACCACTTCCCCTTCATGCACGGTTTGCATTTGCCCTTGCTGTTTGTGTCGGTGATGACTTTCATCTTGATTTTGTCATCTGTGACTATGGTATTGGCTGTAGAAGCCGGCCACCGCAACAGCAAAAAGGAGGTACAGACTTACATGATTTACACCATCATTGGGGGTGTGGCATTTTTAAGTTGCCAGGCATGGGAGTGGTACACTTTCATTCATGAAGGCGCCCGCTTGTATGGCAATACCTTCGGTATTACCGAGCAAGGATATGAGCATTTGCACAGTGTGAGTTTTGGTGACCATTTTGAGTGGGCTTTGGGTGATAGAACTGACGGTCCTGTTCCCTTTGCGGCCTTGTTCTTCATTGTTACAGGTTTCCACGGTTTCCACGTATTCTCAGGTGTAGTGATCAACGTGGTGGTTTACATTATGACCGTTCGCGGAGTGTTCGAGCGCCGTGGCCATTACGAAATGATCGAGAAGGCCGGTTTGTACTGGCACTTTGTAGACTTGGTTTGGGTATTTGTATTTACCTTCTTCTATTTGATTTAACCGCTTAAACGAACAATATGGATTTCCACGTTAAACCCGGCGAATACGATGCCATCAACTATATCCCTCACACCGAAAGTCACGGTACCAAAGAATTGTGGCGCACGTTTTGGTTGTTGTTGGGCATCACGATCCTAGACTTTGTGATTTATTTCGTCATGCCTGCTACAGGTTTGAGAAACTTCATCTTCATTTTCTTCGGATTGGTAAAAGCCTATTACATTGTTGGTGCCTTCATGCACTTGAAGCACGAGAAAATCAATTTGGCTTTGATCATTTTGGTGCCAACCATTTTTATTGTTGGACTCATCATGGGTCTGTTGTACGAAGGAAACGCCCTCACCTGGGTCAAGTAATTCTGCATGAGTAAAAAATATAACAGCAAGAAAGTGGCCGCATTCGCGGCCCTTGTTGTTTTACCGGCCTTAGGTATCTTCTTCTTTGCGCAACTCAAATGGGTGCACAAGGAGCTTCCTTACTATTTCATGGAGGAGTCATTGGATGGCCGCGATTCCATTCCTCAAACAGTCAGTGATATTGTATTGTACAACCAACACGGCCAGAAAATCACTTTGGATGATTTTGATTCGTGCATCGTTTTGGTCAACATCTTTTTTGCCTCTTGCCCCGAGGTTTGTCCCCAAATGAACAAACAGTTGCAATCAGTGGCAGAAAAGTTTGGCAACAATCCCGATGTGCGTTTTCTATCGGTGACCATTGATCCCGAACGCGATAGCATTCCTGTGTTGGCCACCTATGCTGAGACCTTTGATGCTGATTTGTTCAAACGTACATTCGCTACAGGAAGCAAGCGCGAGATTTACGATTGGGCCATCAATGATTTGCATCTAGCTACCGAACAAACACCCGATGACGATTTCATTCACGATGACAAAGTGGTGATCTTGGATAAAAACCGTCACATTCGCGGTATTCTGCCTACTCGAGGAGAAACGAATACCGAACGAATGGAGCATATAAAAAGAATAAGCGACGACATCAATAACCTATTGTATGAATACAGAAAACAAAACATGGATCTCTGATAAAGGGTTCTTTTGGTTGGTATTGGTCATTTCATTGGCGGTACCAGCGGTAGTTACCCTGCTTCGATATATGCCTGAAGACTATCGCCCCACGGCCGATTTTGCCAAGCATTTGCCATTCGCCAACGCCGTGATCAACAGTTTTGTCAGTGTCATGTTGATCATGGGTTACAGGGCCATTCGGGTTCAAAAGAACAAAGGCATGCATCAGTTATACATGCTTTCTGCCTTTTCGGCTTCGGCTTTGTTCTTGATCAGTTATGTGGTGTACCATACGGTGATGCCCCATACCGAGTATTGTGGCGAAGGGTTCATGCGCAATTTGTATTTGTTCATTTTGCTCACGCACATCGTTTTGGCTGCGGCTATATTGCCTTTGATCTTGTACACGATTTACTTTTCGACCTCGGGCCGATTTGAGCGTCACAAGAAGATCGCGAAATGGACTTTTCCCTTGTGGTTATATGTATCAGTTACCGGAGTTATTGTGTACATCATGATAAGTCCGTGCTATAATTTTTAACTTTGCTCCATGAAACGGTTGGTTCTATTTGTTTTGTTCCATGTTGCTTCGGCTTTGACCTCCTTGCAGGCTCAGTGCCCGATGTGCAAAACGGCGCTCACATCCAATCGGGACATGAACGGGAAGTCAGAGGCTACTGTTGGCAATGGCATTAACAAGGGCATTTTGTTCTTGTTGGCTACCCCATACGTATTGGTGGGCACAGCCGGATTCTTCTACTACCAGAATTTCAAGAAAAAGAAAGCTCAACGTGGCTGAAGAAAAAATCCAAAAGGCCGGTGCGCTTGCATTTGCGGCTTGTCGCTGTCCTCGTTGCGGCAAAGGGCCCGTTTTTAAGTATTCCATACTCAATCCAGCTAAGTTCTCAGAGGCGCATGATCATTGCCCCTCTTGCCATTTGCCCTTTGAACCCGAGACGGGATTCTTTTATGGGGCTATGTATTGGAGTTATGCTTTGATTGTGGGTATGTCGGTAACCTTTGCAGTTGCGCTTTGGTACTTGGGTTTGTTCGATTACGCCATGGGTATCATTCCAGTGAGCATATTGCTCATGCTGCCTATAGTGTTTCGATACAGCCGCATGCTGATGCTGTTCATTGTTTACCCCATCATGTACAAGGATATCTTTACGGGTAAGAAAAAGGCTTACACCGAATAACAAAAAAGCCCGGCCTAGGCCAGGCTTTTTTGTCAATAGGAATTTTGAATCAATTCTCTTCGCTAGGTTCTACGTCGAGAATATCGACATCAGCTCCCTTGGCTTTGATCTTGGCTTCGATTTCAGCCATCAATTCTGGATTGTCTTCCAACAGTTCCTTGACGGAGTCGCGACCTTGACCCAACTTGGTGCCGTCGTAGCTGAACCAACTACCGCTCTTTTGAACGATACTGGCATCAACACCCAAGTCCAGTACTTCACCGCTACGGCTAACACCGCGACCGTACATGATGTCAAATTCCACCACTCGGAAGGGGGGAGCCACCTTGTTCTTGGCTACTTTCACACGAGTGCGGTTACCAATGACTTCATCGGTGCCCTTGATTTGGGCCGCACGGCGAATATCCAAACGAATGGAGGCATAGAATTTCAACGCATTACCACCGGTAGTGGTTTCAGGGTTACCAAACATGACACCGATTTTCTCGCGCAACTGGTTAATGAAGATGGCTACGCAACCGGTTTTGTTGATCGTACCGGTGAGTTTACGCAGCGCTTGACTCATCAAACGAGCGTGCAAACCTACTTTGCTGTCGCCCATATCGCCTTCGATCTCGGCTCGGGGTACCAACGCGGCAACCGAGTCAATGACGATGACATCGATGGCACCTGAGCGAATCAAGTTGTCGGCGATTTCCAGTGCCTGTTCCCCGTCATCGGGTTGGGAAATGAGCAAATTATCAATGTCTATGCCCAAGTTTTTGGCATAAAACTTATCAAAAGCATGCTCCGCATCAATAAAGGCACAAATGCCTCCTTTCTTCTGAGCTTCAGCAATGGTATGCAAGGCAATGGTGGTCTTACCTGAACTTTCAGGACCGTAAATCTCAATGATTCGGCCGCGTGGGAAACCGCCCACTCCAAGGGCTAGGTCTAAGCTAAATGAACCGGTAGAAATGACCTCAACGGCCACGTTCTGGTTCTCGTTCATCTTCATGACAATGCCCTTGCCATAGTTCTTCTCCAATCGCTCTATGGTCTGTTGGAGGGCTTTGAGTTTTTCTTTTTGTTCGCTCATCTCAATTATTACAACTTTTTAAAGGTACTTTTTGTTCGATTCGTTTTCAAAGGTAGAAAATGTGAAAATATATTTGACAAATGTATGTTAAAAATATTATCAACACCAAATTCTACTCATCCCAAAAAGGAGGTCTGCTTTGATGCCTCGAGAGCGCCTTTTGGCCCATGGCAGAAGGGCTTTGAGCGATCAAGAACTCCTGACTTTGCTCTTGGGTTCTGGCAATCGTTGCAAATCCGGAAGTCAATTGGCGGCTGAAATTCTCAATTCGTGCGGGAACAACTTGGATGAGCTTGCTAAGCTCAGTGTAGAAGCTCTTTGCGCGATTCCAGGACTGGGTCAGGCCAAGGCCATGGGTTTGGCGGCTGCCTTTGAATTGGGTCTTCGCCGACAGGCGCCTATGGCATCCAAACCCAGTGTTCGTTCTTCGGCCGATGCCTACCGCATCATGCGTCCTCATTTGGTTGACCTTCACGCCGAGGCCTTTTTGGTTCTCTACATGAATAGAAGGCATGCGGTCATTCGACTGGAGACTTTGAGCACGGGAGGCATTAGCAGCACGGTGGTCGATGTTCGTCTTCTATTGAAGCGGGCACTGGAACTAGGGGCTACGTCCTTGATAGTGGGTCATAATCATCCGTCGGGGAATTTGAGCCCCAGTCCACAAGACCGTAGTTTGACCGATCAGTTGAACAAGGCCTCGCGATTTTTAGACTTTGAATTGCTCGATCATCTGGTAGTGACGGAGGCCGGTTATACGAGCTTTTCAGATGAGGGACTTTTAGGCAACTGAAGTCCAACAGAATGCACGAAAAAATCGCAGCAAAGGCTGTAAATTCGAACCTCGATATGCAATACAGCGCCCGCTACTCAAAGCCTTTCGCAGAGCGCCACAACGGCTCACACGGAGAGGACCTTCAGGCCATGTTGGAAACGGTTGGAGTTTCCAGTTTGGACGAGTTGATCAGCAAGACCATTCCTGCCAACATTCGCTTGCCGAAAGAGTTGAACATTGGAGAGGCCTTGACGGAGAGTGAGTTTCTTGCTATGCTCAAAGGCAAAGCGGCTAAGAACAAGTTGTTCAAGCACCACATTGGAATGGGCTATTACGATACCCTGACCCCCGGTGTGATTTTGCGCAACATCATGGAAAATCCAGGTTGGTACACGGCTTATACGCCCTACCAAGCAGAGATTGCCCAAGGTCGTTTGGAAGCCTTGTTGAACTACCAGACCATGGTCATTGACTTGAGCGGTATGGAGATTGCCAACGCTTCATTGTTGGACGAAGGTACGGCCGCAGCTGAGGCCATGAACATGTTCCGCGCCGCCGATAAAAAAGGCGTGGCTCATCGTTTCTTTGTCGATCAGCATACCTTCCCACAGACCCTGGATGTGTTGATCACCCGCGCTGAACCCGTTGGCGTGGAGATTGTGACCGGCGATTTCGCTACGGCCAATTTGGACGACACTTACTTCGGAGCCCTGATTCAATACCCCAATAGCAACGGTAGCATCGAAGACGTTCGCGCCTTTGTGGCTGATTGCAAAACCAAGGGCATCAAAACTGTTTTTGCCTCCGATTTGATGGCATTGACTTTGTTGACTTCACCCGGTGATTTGGGCGCTGACTGCGTAGTGGGAAATACCCAGCGCTTCGGTGTACCCATGGGCTTCGGTGGTCCTCATGCAGCCTTCTTTGCCACCAAAGACGAATACAAGCGCCAGATTCCAGGTCGCATCATCGGTGTTTCAATTGACAAGCGCGGCGAACGTGCCTTGCGCATGGCCTTGCAAACCCGTGAACAGCATATAAAGCGCCAGAACGCTACCTCCAACATTTGCACAGCGCAGGTATTATTGAGCATCATGGCCAGTATGTACGGCGTGTACCATGGCCCCGACGGATTGAAAAAAATCGCCGGCCGCATACACGCTCAAACCCGTTTGTTGGAACAGGCCTTGACCCAGTTGGGATACACCCAATTGAACGGCCACTATTTCGATACCCTCAAGGTAGCCGCTGACGAACAAGCCGTTCGCAAAGTGGCGGAAGCACAGGGCCGCAACTTGCGCTATTTCGGAGATGGTCACGTGGGTATTTCCATTGACGAGACCTGCACCGAGAAAGACATTCAGGTATTGGCTGACATCTTCGCAGCCGCCAAAAACACCAGCGCATCGGCAGTGTACGCTTCAGGTGATAGCGTGGCTGTGAATTGGCCCGCTTGGGCTCAACGCCAGAGCAATTTCATGTTGCACCCTGTGTTCAACTCTTATCATATCGAGCACGACATGTTGCGTTACATCAAGTCTTTGGAAGCCAAAGATCTCAGCTTGTGCCACAGCATGATTTCCTTGGGTTCTTGTACCATGAAGTTGAATGCAACCACAGAGATGATTCCCGTTACCTGGCCTGAATTCAACTCTCAGCACCCCTTCGTGCCTGTTGATCAGGTAAAAGGATACTTGGAGATGATCGAAGAACTGAATCAAGACCTGTCTGAAATCACCGGTTTCGACCGCATGAGCATGCAGCCTAACTCAGGTGCTCAGGGTGAATACGCCGGTTTGATGGTCATTCGCGAATACTTCAAAGACCGCGGCGAAGCTCACCGCAACATAGCCTTGATTCCGTCTTCTGCTCACGGAACCAACCCCGCTTCTGCCGTCATGGCAGGAATGAAGGTGGTGGTTACCGCATGCGACGAACTTGGAAACATTGACATTGCCGATTTGCGCGCCAAAGCCGAAGAGCACAAGGACAACTTGGCTTGCTTGATGGTGACTTATCCTTCGACACATGGAGTATACGAGGCCGGCATTCGCGAAATCACTCAGATCATTCACGACAACGGCGGTCAGGTGTATATGGACGGAGCCAACATGAATGCTCAGGTGGGATTGACTTCTCCCGGCATGATTGGGGCTGACGTTTGCCACTTGAACTTGCACAAGACCTTCTGCATTCCTCACGGTGGGGGTGGACCTGGTATGGGCCCCATCGGTGTGGCTAAGCATTTGACTCCTTATTTGCCTTCTCACGCGGTTATTCCAACCGGTGGTGACAAGGCCATGCACGCGGTTTCTGCAGCCCCTTATGGTTCAGCGAGCATCCTTTTGATCTCGTATGCCTACATCAAAATGATGGGTGGCGACGGATTGAAAGCTGCCACCGAGATCGCCATCTTGAATGCCAACTACATGAAGGCGCGTTTGGAGAAAGAGATTCCCATTTTGTACAAAGGCGAGAACGGATTCTGCGCCCACGAAATGATCTTGGATACCCGCGTGTTCAAACAAAGCTGTGGCATTGAAGCCGAAGATTTTGCCAAGCGTTTGATGGATTACAATTTCCACGCTCCAACCTTGAGCTTCCCTGTGGCCGGTACCTTGATGATCGAGCCTACCGAGAGCGAAAGCAAGGCAGAGTTGGATCGTTTCTGCGATGCCATGTTGAGCATTCGCGAAGAGATTCGCGCCATTGAAAACGGCCAAGCCGATGCTCATGACAACTTATTGAAGTCTGCGCCTCACTGTGCCGATGAAGTCATTTCCAGCGATTGGAATCACAGCTTCAGCCGTGAGCAGGCAGCCTTCCCATTGCCCTATGTGAAAGCCAACAAATTCTGGCCTACCGTGTCTCGTGTGAACAACACCCACGGTGACCGCAATTTGGTTTGCGCTTGCCTACCTTTGGAAGCCTACGCCGAGGCCTAATCTTCGCGTAGCAGCGACCATGCATCGACTGCGCCATTTTTCTTGGCCCATTGGGCTTTTGATTCTCTACTACCTCTGGGGTTTGTTGACCCTGGACAAGTTGGGGGTGCATTACGATGAACTCACCCAGCGCTACATTGGCATTCAAACCAACAAGTACCTCATTGGCAAAGCTAGTCGTGCAGACATAGAGGAACACAAGTTCTTTGGTCCGGTCTTCGAGTCGTTCTGCTATTTGAGCGAGCAAGCCTTGGGCCCAGGAGCTAGCATGCGCTCCAAGTTGCTGCTGCGCCGTTTTTGGATTTGGTCCCTTTTTGTCTGGGCACTCGTCGCGTTCTACCGCATCTTGTTGAAGCGATTCGATCGCTCTGCGGCCTTCTGGGCGGTGGCCTTGATCGCGCTATGGCCCCCATTATGGGCCCATGCTCACGTGAACTCGAAAGACGTGGTCTTTCTTTCCCTTCAGGTTTTGGCGGTTTCCTCTTTGATCCGCTACCGTGAAGGCTCGGGTTCCCGGACCTTGCATTTTTGGCTATTTGCCTTGCTCTCTGCCTGGGCGGCGAGCATACGCCTGGTCGGCGTATGCCTACTGGGGCTTGCGCCCCTGCTGCTGGCCCGCGCAGGTTCCCAGGAACCAGGCAGCTCCAGCCATCGGGCCAGCCGCCGCCCCGCCCTGGCCCTATTCGGTACCTCCCTCTTTTTCTTGCTACTCAGTTTCCCCGTGCTCTGGTCCACTCCCTGGAACCGTCTGGGCGAGATGTTGAGTTATGCTACCCAAAACCCATGGCCCAATCCCAGTTTGTTCCTGGGAAAACAGTTGTACCCCGAATCATTTACCCGTTGGTATCTGCCCGTTTGGATGCTCTTTACCTTGCCGTTAGGCTTGCTGTTGGTGGCAGGGTGGGGTTCGTATTTGGGAATTCGAGCCTTGTCAAAAAGCAAGAAGTTGTCTTTTACCGATGCCCTCTTTTTGGCTTGGTTCGCTGTACCCTTTGTTTTGGTTATGGTGCTGAATCCAGTCCTGTACAACAACTGGCGGCATTTCTATTTCTTGGTCATTCCCCTGGCTTATGTGGCCGCCTATGGCATTCAGGAATGGAACGCTCGTTTGGGCTCCAAAAAGTTGAATTTGCTATTGGGCATTTACACCTTGAACCTGGGTTTGGTAGCCTTGATTCAACCAGGTTTGGCGGCCGTGCGCATGAACGATTTGTATAGCAAGGGTGTGCACGTTTGGATAGGGGAGTCAAAGCCTTACATGACCCAAGATTACTGGGGTTTGTGTACCCAAGATGCCTTGAAAAAGCTGGATGAGGTCTCCCCGCAGAAGCAATTGAAGATTGCGTGCAAGACGGAATTGGTCGAGCTCAGTTCTCATTTGTGGTCCATTGAACGGGTGGTTCAAGTGCCTGTCGAGCGCGCTCGCTACTACTTTGATTACAACCGAGAAGGATCTTGGTCTTGGCCTGAATTGGGATTCAAGGAGAAGGGCATGGGATTGCTGTTGATGGAGTTTTACAACGGCTCAGAATCAGTGTTGCGGGTCTACGACTTGGAGCAAAAGAGCGAAAAAATCCAGCTGTAGTTTTGGCCGAACCGGCAGAAACCCGCGGGCTTTCTATGCAGCAGAACCGATAAAAATACCTAACCGCAAGTATCTCGCCCTTGGCTACATCCACCGGGCCTCGTAGCGGCGTTCCTCGCCTTCGTGGGAGAGGTGCAGGGCCAATCGGTTTATGGGCTCCAAAAGGGATTCGCCTACCTGGGGCCATTCGATCATCCACAGGGAATCGGGATCGTGCAAGCCCTCTTCAATACCGGCGTCCCAGAGTTCGGATTCCGATTCAATTCGGTACCAATCGCTGTGCATGAGGGTCAAGCCACTGGGCAAATCGTAGGCATTCACCAGGCCGAAAGTGGGACTGCTGACTGTACCTTCGTATCCCAGTGCGGTGCAGAGTTTTTTCACCAGAGTGGTTTTGCCAGCCCCCAAGTCTCCCTCAAAACTGATTACCCGAATGGGGTCTTCGGTCTCTTCTGACTCGTCGATCAGGGCCAAAATTTCTTCCACGACCAAATCAACGGCCTCTTCGGGAAGGACAAAAGAAAATTCTGCGGCCATCTTAGAAATCGGCATCAACCACCTCGAAGATATACTCGTGCCTTTGGTTGGAGGGCACTTTGCTCACCGATGTAACAGAACGGGTCCAGTTTTCGGCTTTGTGCACCCCTTTGGTGCAAGAATCTCCTTTCAGGGTTTTGATCTCCCAATAAAGAAATTGTTGTCCAGGGTCTTCATCTGGGCTGAGCACACCTCCCATTTGGTTGGTGGTGGCCAATTGAATCTGCTCGCCAGGTTGAACGGTGTCTTGTACGGCCTGTTCGAAAATGCCCACGAATTGCGTCGAAACAGCAATGGGCTGCTGGCTGGCATTCTTGAAGAACCAAAAGCGGTCTGTGTTTCCTTCGCAGGCTACCAAGGCCAGTGAAGCGATGGCTATAAGGACGAGATTTCTCATGTTCGGGGTGTAAGGGTGACCAATGGGCACATCATTTCTTCCAGCGAAATGCCTCCATGTTGGAAGGTGTTTCGGTAGTAATTGACGTAGTGGTTGTAGTTGTTGGGGTAGGCGAAAAAGTCGTTGTCTTTGGCGAAGACGAAGGCAGAACTCAAGTGCTGCAAGGGCAAATACAGGTCGGCGGGTTTGCGAACCTCGTACACTTCTTTGGCATTGTAACTGAGGTTTTTGCCCTGCTTGTAGCGCAGGTTGGTATTGACGTTTTTATCGCCGACAATCTTCACGGGGTCTTTGACACGAATGCTACCGTGATCGGTGGTGATGATGACTTTGCAGGGTTTGGTGCTGAGCCATTGCAAGGCTTCCCACAAGGGGGAATGCTTGAACCAAGTGGCCATGACGTTGCGGTAAGCGGCCTCGTCTTCGGCCAATTCCCGCACGATTCGGTTGTCGGTTCGGGCGTGACTGAAGGCATCGACAAAGTTGTAGACGATGACATTCAGTTTGTTGTTCAACATGTTGGGAACATGGTCGGCCATTTCCTTGGCGTTTTGCAGGTTGGTGACCTTGGTGTACGAGAATTTGATGTCCCGGCGCAATCGCTTGAGCAAGTCGGCCAAGAAGGCTTCTTCGTGCAGGTTTTTGCCGCCTTCGTCTTCGTCGTTGCTCCACATTTTGGGGAATCGCTTCTCAATTTCCTGGGGCAGCAATCCGCTGAAAATGGCGTTGCGGCAGTATTGGGTCGTGGTCGGCAAGATGGACAAGTACAAATCTTCGTTGCGCACCCGGTAGCGATCTTGCATGATATCGCCAATGGCTTTCCATTGGTCGAAGCGCAGGTTGTCCATCAATATGACAAATACGGGAACATCGCCATCTAACTCGGGGTTGATGCTTCGGCGAAACAGGTTGTGGCTCATGATGGGGCCATCGTCACCCGTCGGATGAAGAAAGCCAGCAAACTGATCTTGAATGAAACGGGCAAAGTTTCGGTTGGCATCCAACTTTTGGGTTTCCAAGATCTCTATCATGGAGCCCTCGTTGGTCTTGTCGAACTCCATTTCCCAAAACACCAATTTCTTGTAAACCTCTTTCCACTCGTCAAAGCGCAAACGATCGCTGACGGTCATCCCAATTTGCATGAACTCGCGCTGGTAGCCTTGGGTGGTTTTTTGACCTACCAATCGCTTCTCATCCAAGTTTTTCTTGATGGACAGCAGAATCTGGCTAGGGTTCACCGGCTTGATCAAATAATCGGCGATTTTGGAACCAATGGCTTCTTCCATGATGTGTTCCTCCTCGCTTTTGGTGATCATGATAACCGGAATCTCGCTCTTGAGTTGTTTGATCTGAGCCAAGGCATCCAAGCCCGAAATGCCGGGCATGTTTTCGTCCAAAAAAATCAAATCAAACGATTCGGCTTTCACCGCATCAATGGCGTCGCGACCGCTGCTCACGGGGTGCAGTTCGTAACCCTTGCCCTCCAAGAAGAGAATATGGGGTTTCAGCAAGTCAATTTCGTCGTCGGCCCAGAGAATTCGCGGTTTCATTGAGTAAATATGCGTTAAAAATCGTGCCAAAGATTCGGATTTTTTGCAACTTTGATCCATGAGTTCGCACCACGTCGTTCGGGACCTTCAAGAGCCGGCCTTGATTTTGGCAAATGGAGCTCCTTGTGGGGAAGAACTCTTGGGGCAACTCTTGGAATGGAGCCCCTTTACTCTTGTGTTGGATGGGGCCATTGAACGCGCCAGTCAATTGGGCATACGAGTCGATGCCTGGTTGGGTGATTTTGATTCAGGATCGGAACAAACCTATGCGGAGTTATCTGCTTTGCAACCCGTGGTCAAAATTGAGGCCCCCAATGCCGATAAAACCGACTTGGAAAAAGGGGTGGAGTGGTTGATTGCTCAGGGCCACAAGGCGGTGAATATCGTTTGGGCTACGGGCAAACGCGCCGATCATACGGTCAACAACATGATGGGATTGGCTGCCTATTCCCATCAGATCAACTGGTCCATTTTGGATGATCACTCGCGGGTCTTTGAAGCACCGAATCCCTTTCGAAAATGGTATCCAGGGGGCACGGCCTTATCACTGATTCCCGTGGGGGAAGTCAAGGGGGTCTGCAGCGAAAATTTGGAGTGGGAATTGGACCAATTGGATTTGTCCTATCCGCAGAGAAGTGGATCATCGAACCGGGTCAAAGCCGACGGATTCGTCACCGTAGAACGCCAATCTGGGCACTTGCTGCTCATGGAATGCTGGGATTAATATGAAAATACTGTCGTACAACGTCAATGGCATTCGTGCCGCCTTGAGCAAGGATTTGCTCTCGTATTTGAAAGAGGCCAACGCCGATGTGGTCTGTTTGCAAGAAATCAAGGCCATGCCGGAGCAGATTGATCCCGATGCTTTTGGGCCTCTGGGTTATCACCTACAGTGGTATCCTGCCCAGAAAAAGGGCTACAGCGGGGTGGCCATTCTCAGCCGTCAAAAGCCGCTGGCCGTGCATGAAGGCTGTGGGCATGAGCTTTTTGATGCCGAAGGTCGAGTGCTGCGTTGCGATTTTGAAGAAGGTTCGGTTATTTCTGCTTATTTCCCCTCAGGAACAAGCGGGGATGAACGACAAGGCGTGAAATACGAATTTTTGGAACACTTTCATGGCTATTGCCAAGGTTTGCTCCAGAGCGGAGTAGAGCGTTTGGCCATAGCCGGTGATTACAATATTTGCCATCAGGCCATTGATATTCACGATCCTGTATCGAATAAAAACAGCACCGGTTTTTTGCCTGAAGAGCGCCAATGGATGGACGCTTGGTTTCAGTCAGGTTTCGTGGATTCGTTCCGGCACTTGCATCCAGAGCCTCATCGCTATACCTGGTGGAGTTACCGAGCTGGAGCACGTTCGAAGAACAAGGGTTGGAGAATTGACTACATCAGCCTCAGCTCCAAATGGGCTGAGAAATTGCGCAGTTCAGGCATAGACGATTTCGCTGTACACAGCGATCACTGCCCCTTATGGGCGGTACTGGATCAATAGTTCAAAGTGCCCCACTCGCCGATCAAGCTCAGGCGATGCTCGCTTGGGCCTTCGACGCGTCCTATGATCTGTGCCTCCACACCGAAGGAACGGCTAACATTGATGATGCTTTGGGCCACAGAAGGGTCGCAGTACAATTCCATGCGATGACCCATATTGAAGACCTGGAACATTTCTCTCCATTCGGTTTGGCTTTCGGATTGGATCATTCGAAACAGGGGAGGAATGGGCAAGAACTGGTCTTTGATGATGTGAACGTTTTCGGCGAAGTGCAAAACTTTGGTTTGGCCGCCGCCGCTGCAATGCACCATGCCATGTATGCCGCTGCGGCACTCTTCAAGCACTTTTTTGATGATTGGAGCGTAGGTTCGGGTAGGAGAAAGGACCAATTTTCCGGCATCGATGGGGCTTCCCTCGACGGCATCGGTCAAACGTTTGCTGCCGCAATAGGTCACAGACTCAGGCAGCTGGTTGTCGTAACTTTCGGGGTACTTGCTGCGGTAATCAGAGTGGAATACATCGTGGCGGGCACTGGTCAATCCGTTGGAGCCCATACCACCGTTGTAATGCGATTCGTAGCTGGCTTGGCCGTAACTGGCAAGGCCCACGATGACTTGGCCAGGGGCAATGTTGGCGTTGTCAATGATTTCAGAGCGTTTGGCTCGGGCCACCAAGGTAGAGTCTACAATGATGGTGCGCACCAAGTCTCCAACGTCGGCCGTTTCGCCTCCAGTGGTGTGAATGTCTACCCCGTGCTCGCGCATGGTTTGGCAAAAGGCCTCACTGCCTTCAATCAAAGCCGAAATGACCTCGCCCGGAATGAGGTTTTTATTGCGACCAATGGTGCTGGATAGTAAAAATGGGCCAGTGCTTCCAGCGCAGAGCAGGTCATCGGTGTTCATGACGATGGCATCTTGGGAAATACCCGCCCAAACGCTCATGTCTCCGGTTTCTTTCCAATACAAATAGGCCAAGCTGCTTTTGGTGCCGGCACCGTCGGCGTGAACGATCAAACAATCATCGGGGTTGCCGCTCAAATGGTCAGGAATGACCTTGCAAAAGGCTTTGGGCACTAGGCCTTTGTCCAACTTGGAAATGGCCTTGTGAACGTCTTCTTTTTGGGAGGAAACACCGCGCTGTGCGTACTTATCGCTCATGGTGCAAAGATAGGGCTTGCAGGATGGAATCGGCCAGCCGCTTGTTGACGCCAGGCTCACCAAGGCGGTCTCGCAAAACGGCGTATTCTTGTTTTTGTTGGAGCCAGCTTGGACCCTCTGGTGCCAAGCGTTTCAATTGGGATTGAATGCTTGTTACATGGCAGTGTCCTTGAATGAGCTCGGGGACGATTTCGGATTGGGCGACCAAATTCACCAGCGATATGTACGGTACTTTGATCAGCCATTTGGCAGCCCAATAAGTCAGGGCAGATGTTCGGTACAGAACCACTTGAGGGACCCCGAACAAAGCGGTCTCCAAGGTAGCAGTACCCGAAGTGACCAAGGCCAGCTGGGCCTCTTGGAGCAAGTTGTAGGTTTGGTCCATTTGCAGCTCAATGGTTGAATTCTTGAGGATACCTCGGTACAATTCAATGGGCAATGCCGAAGTGCCAGCAACGACGGGAGTCAGCTCCGGCATGGCCTTAGCAGCCTCTATCATCAGGGGCAAGAGAGACTCCACTTCTTGCTTGCGGCTTCCAGGGAGCAGAGCAAGTAGCGGTTTGGATGCTGAAGTCTGTTCGGGTATTTGATCCATCAAAGGATTGCCGATGTAGGTGCAGTTTACCCCTCTTTGACCAAACCATTCGGCCTCAAAAGGCAAGATGCCGTACAGGGCTGTCAAGCTTTTTAAATCTTGGGCGCGCTTTTCGTTCCAGGCCCAGGCTTTGGGTGCGATGTAAAAGTGGGTTTGTCCTTTGAAGGATCGGAGGCGTTTCAAGACCCTCATATTGAACCCGGGATTGTCTATGAATACAACCGCATCGGGATTTTCTCGTTCGATGTCCTGTACGGCCGCTGTTAAAAATTGGCGCAAGGATCGCAGGTTTTTGATGACCTCCCAAAGCCCCATGTAGGCCCTTTGGCGGTAGTCGCTGAGCAAACGAGCCCCAGCTTTCTCCATCAAGGGCCCTCCCCAAGCCACAATCTCCAAATCGGGTCGTTGTAGCTTCAACTCGGTGACCAAATGGCTACCGTGCAAATCGCCGCTGGCTTCACCGGCAAGGAGAAAGAGTTTCATTAGAATCGTTGAAGTTCAATCAGGACGGCCCACAGGGTGCAGGCGATGCTGGCAATCATCCAACCGCGGTTGAAATACAGCCATTCATCTTTTCGAATGAGCAGAAAAAACAAGCCAATGTTGGTGGCAATGCCCAGTTGAAACATGCTGTTGTAGTACCACTCCATGTGGCTAATGGCCCAAATAAAATTGCCAAATTGCACCCCTTGTGCAACGGCAACTCCGGCGCCAATAAGAGGGGGTACCATGAGTCCCAAGATGAGGCCCAGAATGAATTGGGGAATATTGAATTTCATCATATGCGGTCCAAACCCCATTGATTCAGGGTTCCTATGCGGTTGTGATCGGTAAGGTCAAATTGGGTGGGTACGACCGAGGCGTAGCCTTGACTCAAGGCATATTCATCGGTGTCTTGGCCATGGTCTTCATTGATGAATTGGCCGGTCATCCAGTAGTAATCGCGACCAAAGGGATCGACTCGTTTGTCAAAGTCTTCCTTCCATTTGGCTGAAGCTTGTCGGCATACCTTGATGCCTTTGATTTCGCCTTTGGGCATGTTGACGTTCAGCAAGGTGCCATAGGGCAGTTCGCGGTTGAGGTATTCGCTTACCAATTTGCGAATGACCGATTTGGCGGGTTCGAAATCGGCGTCCCAGGTGTAGTCGCACAAGGAAAAGCCGATGGCCTTCATGCCATCGATAGAGGCTTCTACGGCAGCACTCATGGTACCGCTGTAAATGACATTGATGGAGGCATTGCTGCCGTGATTGATGCCGCTGAGCATGATGTCGGGGCGGCGATCCAAGAGTTTGTCGATGGCGATTTTCACGCAGTCAACGGGAGTGCCGCTGCACTGATAGGTGCGCAAACTGTGCTGTTGGAGCGGTACACTGCAGTCGAAGTTGTGAGTTTCTACCAAGCGAATGGGTTGATTGATGGTGATGGCATGTCCCATAGCGCTTTGGGGCTTGTCAGGAGCAACCACCAATACATCGCCAAATTCCAAGGCTACTTCTACCAGGGCGCGAATGCCTGGAGCAGTGATGCCGTCATCGTTGCTAACCAAAATCAAGGGGCGAAGACTCATGAAACAAAAGTAGGCATTTGAAAAAGCAAAAAGGGCTCCCAATTGGGAGCCCTTTTTGGTAGAGGTTTAGAATCTTTAGAAGATGTATCGAGCACCCAATTGCATGGCCCAAGTGGAACTTGTGCTTACGATATCGCGGAAGCTGCTAGTCACCAACTGGTTGTTCACCAAGTTGAAGTTGTAAGTGTTGTCAGCCGAATTGTATTTCAAAACAGCTCCGTTGTTTACGGTCAACATTTGGCGAACGCCCCAGCTGCTGTTGAGCAAGTTGCCTACGTTCAAAATGTTGGCGCTCAACTGCAATTTGTGGTTGTTGCCTTTGATGTTCTTGGCGATGTCTTGGTAGATGGCCAAATCCAATTGATTGAACCAAGGCATGATGGCCTGATAGCGCTCGGTGTATTCACCAACGTGCTGGCTCAAATAAGGATCTTGAGCAACGAAAGCATCCCAAGCGGCAGCCTGCTCAGAGGCAGAAGCAATGACGTCACCGGCTGAGTTCTTAATGTCTTTGAAGTTGATGTCAGAACCTTTGTGAACAAAGATCAAGTCGTTGGTCAAGCCATCGTTGTTGATGTCGTTGCTGTAAGTATAGTTGTAACGACCCTGATTGTACCCTTCATATACCACTGAGAATGTGGTAGCCAACATATCGTTCCATTCTTTTTTATAGGAAAGACCACCCACCAAACGATTAGGCGTAGAATATTGCGAAATTCCCAAAGCAGGAGTGTTCTGATTGGTCATGCCTCCAATGGCGTTGTTGCTCCAAGCCGAAGCCGCTTGAGAACCAGGATTAGCGGTGATGTCATAGGTGTTGTTCATAGAGTAGCTCAAGAACGCGTTCATGCCGTTTTCCCAAGTTTTGGAAGCGGTAGCAGAAATGCTCAAACCGTGGCCTTGGTTGGTGTTCGCCAATACCATGGCGTTGCGAACGGAACCTGTGTAAGAGCGAGAGGAGCGATCTTTATAGGCTTCAACTTCGTAAGCGGTTCCAGTGAAGAAGGTGGTATCGCCTCCTTTGAAGTTGGCATCGAATTGGTAAATGTCGTTGACAGACTTGCTGTAAATTACGTCAGCTGTGAAGTCGATGTCACCGGGCAATTTGGTGTCAATACCAAAGCTGGTGCGCCAAACTTGTGGGAACTTGAAGTTTTGATCAACCAAGGCAAAAGAAGCACCATTGGGCAAGTTGGCAGGAGTTTGGGGTAGGTTGGCCACATAGGCATATGGATCAGGGTTGAATTGAGACACACCAGCTGCATCTAAGGCAGCTTTGTTGGTCAACTCAACAGTAGCTTGCAAGCCATAAGCGTTGGTAGGCTGGTTGGTGTACCATACAAAAGGCAAGCGACCGGTGAAGATGCCGGTACCACCGCGCACTACCAATGATTTGTCACCCTTTACGTCGTAGTTGAATCCTACACGAGGAGAGATCAACAAGCTTGCTTCAGGCCATTTGGCAGGGTTGTACAAGTAGTCTTCACCTGTGGGGGTTTTGAAGGTGGCTGAGTCGTAGAATTTAGAGAAACCGTCATTGGCCAAAGGCGTAGTGAGGTAAACGGGGCGGTCAACGCGTATGCCGGCCGTTACTTTCAAATTGCGGTTTACACGGTATTCGTCTTGAGCGTATACAGCCAACTGACCAAAACCCAATTCAGCGACAGGGTTTTTCTCGCCGTTGTAGCCATAGGTTACAGCATATACAGAAGGTTGCATATCGTTCAGGAACTGATTCAATGAATCGTAGCGGTAGTAACTGGTGCCATAGCGCAAGAAGCTATTTCCAACATACATGTTGTCGTAGGCAATACCTGCGGTTACGGTGTGCTGGTTCAAGTTCATGGTGATGTTGTCGATGATGGAAGTCGTGTTGTTGACTACCTTGTTGTTCCAAGAGAACAATTCGTATCCGAAGGCGATGTATTGGTCGCCGTCCTTCTTGATGTCGACAAAGGGGAAGGGCTCAGAGCCGCTGTTGCGGGCATCGGTAACATTAGTGCGGGTAACCAACAGTTGGTTATTTACGCGCTTGTTCAAGTTGCTCTTCAATTCCAAAGAAATAGACCCAACGGTATTCAAGAAACCGTACAAAGTATTTTCGTAGCTCATGGCGTTTTGAGACCAGCGGTTAGATGAAGAACGAGGGTTTGGAGCAGATCTACCATTGGTTACCTGTTGGTTGGTGTTTTCTACATAGTTGTAGCGAGCAGTCAACTTGTGCTTGTCGCTCAAGTTCCAATCCAAACGACCCAAAATCTTGTAGTTGGAAACAGAGAAGTTACCCAAGCCCGCGTAAGGACCAGTTTCGTAACCGTATTTGTCTTTTAGGTGCTGCTGAACAGCGATCAAGTCGCTTTCCAATACGCGAGACAAATTGGGATTGTTGGGGTCAGAGTTGGCGTTGGTAGGTTCCCACAACAAACCAGGGAAACTGCGGTCTTCTTGCTCATAACTCAAGAAGTAAAACAATTTGTCTTGCTTGATGGCGCCGCCAACACGGAAGCCCAAAATGTTAGAAGTTGACTCAGGAATGTTGGTCAATTCGACATCGCCAATTTTGGTGCCGTTGAAATTTTGGTTTCGAACAAAAGAATAGATAGAGGCTGAAGTAACGTTAGAACCGCTTTTTGTAATGGCGTTCACGCCAGCACCCGTAAAGTTGCTTTGACGAACGTCAAAAGGAGAAACGTTAACTTGAACCGCCTCGATGGCATCCAATGAAATGGGTTGAGCATCACCACCAGGCATGTTGTTCGTGCTCAAACCAAAGTTGTTGTTGAAGTTGGCACCGTCAATGGTGATGTTGTTCATACGGCCGTCGCGACCATTGAACGAACTATTACCGCCCGCTTGTGGTGTCAAGCGTGTAAAATCGTTGATGGAACGTCTAATGGTTGGCAACGTATTCAAGGTTTGGCCGCTGATGTTGAAGCTGGCTCCTGTCTGAGTGCCTTTGCGATTGCTTGTAATGGTTACTGAACCGATGCTGCCGCCGTCTTGAGAAAGGTCGACATCCAAACGATACGTTTCACCCAGCTGCAAGAAAATATTGCTAAAGGTGACTGATTTTCCGCCTGCGTCAGACACAGTCACGGTGTACGGACCCCCTGCTTGCAGGTTGGTTAAATCGTAAACGCCTCCTGTTCTTGACTCGCCATTGTATTTGGCGTTGGTCGTTGTGAGAACAGCAGAAATGCTGGCACCTTCCACACTGTTAGTGCCATTGCTGATGACACCACCCATGTGAGCTGTTGTAACTTGAGCCCAAGCCGTCATGCTTGAGGCGAAAGTCAACAGCACTAATCCTAGTTTTTTCATAAAAATGATTTTAGAGTTTGTAGCAAAAGAAAGCTTGATTTTCAATGCCCTAATGAACAAATTCTCAACAAATTGTTATGCAGCAACTAATGACTGTGTAATTCGCAAATAAATTAGGGGCTTGGCAACATAGTTCGTCGTGGTTCAGAGAATTATATGATTGAGTGTTTTACCTTTAGAACCTCAACAAGAACGGTGGGTAAATCGATTCGTAAATATTTAGTCGGACTGATTTTGGGACTGGTGTCCCAAACGGTATGGTCTTTTACTGATCAGCAGAAACATTCGATATTGTTAGATTTTCAGACCTTCTACCTGTCTGAATTTGGTCATACTGCTCAGGTGACATTGATCGACGTGATCGAAGCTGGTGATTCTCTGTTGATCAATCCCAATGGAACCCACTATGTCTATTCCTTTAAAGAGAGCCGTCCTGGATTTCTGCGTTTGGATAAATCCACCTTTCATGGTCACAACTTTGGCCGAAAATTGTTTTGGTTCGAAAACCAATTGTACGCCTTAGGTGGTTATGGTTTTTGGGTCGATCATTCCAAACTCATTCGCTTCAATTGGAGCACTAGAGAATGGGACCTGATTCTCACAAAAGGGCCCTCTCCAGGAGGGAGTCCATTGTTGTGTTTTGAACGCAACGACTCGCTGTTTTGCATTCGAAGTATTTTCAGAGGCCAAGAAGGTGATTTTCCTCGCATCGTGAGCCAAATGTGGGTGCTTGATTTGCGCAAATTGCAATGGACCAATTATGCCTTTGATCCAAACATTGGTTTGGAGTCTTCTGATTATCGTTTATCGGCTGAGAATGAAAATTGGTTCGTTGGAACCACGATGCCCAGATCCCAAGAAGTCATCGTCAACAAGCAAACCGGTAAATTCTATTTGAATAACAGTGGGCCGCCGCTAATGGCCATACCAGAGCTGGGACTTTCGGGCGTGAATTTGATGAATAATGAAAAGGCTATGTCCTACATATTGGGAGATAGTTTGATCATTTTGTATGAAGATTCGTTTCCATATGCTCGAGCCGATTTGTCCACTTTCGTCTTCGAATACTGCAGGGAGGAGAGCGTAGATCTGAATGATCTCAGTCGCTCCTTGAACCCCGAAAACGACGGAATGGAGCAAATGTCTTTTGTCTCTGAACGATTAATCTACTGGTTGGGGTTGATTCTGTTGCTTTTTTTGTATGTCCTTGAAAAGCGGTTCAATCGTAAAGCCAACAAAAGTGAATTTCAATTCAATCAAGGATTTGTTGATCGTAAGTCTCAACCGGTGTTATCGCCAGAAGATGAAATAGCCGTTGGCATTCACAATAATGGGAGTCGGCATTATAGCCAAGATGAATTGGATGACCTCTTTCATATCCAAGAGTTTGATTACGATAGTCGAAAGCTCAAGCGCAGCCGTATAATAGCTGAATTGAATAAGAAGCATGAGGGACTTTTAGAGAGAAAAAGAGATCCGTCAGATAAACGAAAGTTTCTCTATGTTGTCAATCACTTGAAATTCAAAGGATGACCTATATTCTTTGAAGATTAAGTGAGAATACATATCGATTTTCTTGAAGTGCATCAAATCCAGATGAAGCTTGAGCATAGAACTTGTCCTGGTACATGCGATTGAAATGTTCTAAGCGCTCTTGCACCAATTCCGAACCCAATTGTGTTCCGTGCGATCGTTTGAAAGAGGGGCCCGGCCCAGTGTTAGAAATTTCTATGCTGACAGAATTTTGGTCTGAATTTTGAGCAACATTTAGCCTTAGTTCTCCTTTGCTTGAATCCAAAAGCAACCCATGTTTGATGGCATTTTCAATAACGGGTTGAAACAGCAATGGCGGAATGCTCCATGCTTTAAGATCAACTTTAGGGTCAAGGGTTTTTTTGAACTTGAATTTTTTATCACTGAAACGCAATGACTCGATTTGAATGTACTTGCGACAGAATTCCAGTTCTTTTTCAAGGGTGGACAATTCTTGCAAATTGGTTTCCAAAAACAATCGGTTGATTTCTGCGATTTTCCCTGTAACCTCTATGGCTTTTTTGTTTTCTTGATTGGCAATTAAAGATTGAATCAAACTCATGCTGTTGTGCAAGAAATGGGGATTCATGTTGCTTTTCAGCGTTTTCCAACGAAGCGCGATCAGCTGATTCTCTGTGCTTTTTGATAAATTTCTAACATTCACCAGAGTTGAACCGATGACCAAAACCATGATGAGGGAAATGGCCAAAGCACCATTTTTGGAATTGGTTTTCACAAAGGCGCATTGCGATCCAAATTGATGGTTCAAATACAAGGCGTAATCACCATATGGAATTCCTGGAATCCAATTCCCTTCTTGTCCGGAGCGTACCTGCCTATGAATGATAGAGTCTTGGTTGTTTTTCAAACATACGCTCAAAAGGCTGTGGTATTGAGTCCAATATACAGGGTGAATAAATCGAATGTTGACATCGTTTAATGGTTGTATAGCAAGGGGCGCCCTGTCGAGAATATCTCTTTCTCCATCTTGATGCTCTACGAAAAACGCAATTGAATTTTTCGCAATTGCCTTGTTTAACAAGGGAATTGACCTCCAAAATCCTGATTGGAAATACCAAAGTTGAGATACATTAATGGCAGAGTTTTGAATTGATTGGGTAGATAAGTGGCCAATGTATTGTTGGTCAATTATTTGTGCGCTCCCGTTTTTTGATACACTGATTTGATACAGGTGAGAAGTGGACAGGATCCAGAACCCCCTAGAATTTCCAAAGAGTTTAAATTCTTGATTAGGAAGGACAAAGTCTTCAATGTTCAATTCGAAGAGAAATTTCAATTGATTCTTGATAAACTGGTAAACTTTCCAATTTTGACCCACTTGGGCAATGATGAGGTTATTTGAAATGGCAATGGGAGTATTGGCGTTGATTCCCAATTGGCCTAAGGGACTACTTTGTTGATTTTCGAGGTCAACTATATGCAAAGAGCCATTGAACTCTTGGGAAAAGACATACTCTTCTGTGCTGATGAATTGAGCCGTTTGTTTGGAGCTATTGGACCATTTTTTCAGTACTTTGGTGTTGATATCGATCGAAGACCATTCGCCATAGGGGCGATGCAATATCAATGAATAGCCGGCGGCTATGAGTTTGTTGAATTGGTTTTCAGATACATTAAAAAAGGGCTGAAAAGTATGTTTGGTGTTGTTCCATTCGTACAACCAATCTTTTGTCAATGCAAACGTTCGATTGGCTGTAGTCTGAATGTCCAATATGCTTTCTGGAAATACTTGGGTGTTCCATTTGGAATGTTCGCTGTTTTTGAAAAAGAGCTGCTGTTCGTTCCAAATACACACTAAGCCTTGATCGGTATAGATATTACCAAATGGGATTTTGTGAATACCATCGGGGAACATCAAGGCAAAGCATCCCTTTCCTAAACTTGATACCCATAATACATGTTGAGCGGCGTCATAGTTCAGGCCCCAGAAGAAGGGTTCTTTTGATACGCTAGATAGGTTGATGTTTGCAACCGACGGATTGTGCCTTACTAAGGCACCGCGCTCCAAATTGTGCACATTTCCAACAGCAAGATAGATCTGATCCACAACCTGTTCTATGCTCCAAACGGTCCAATTGCTTTCTTTGTTCCTTCCTAAGTTGAATCGGGTGGATTGGTCTTTTTTGTTAATGACATAATAAGAGCCTTCAGAGCCTAGATACAAAAATGAATCGGTGGCTTTCTGGCTGAGAATCGAATGGGTAATGGACCAGGGGGATTGATTTTTCCATTTGGCTCGTTGACCATTCTCATTTTTTTTGAATTGTATCCACCTATTTCTTGGGTATGTACAGGCATGGTAGGTTCCATTCCAAAAAAAGAAACTGCTGATTTGCTCATTGCTTTCGCAGGCAGGAGTCATGCGCAAAGTGTCCAAGCCTTTTATTTGAAATACGCCATTTGAGCTAAGGCAATAGAGCTCATTGTTCACCCAGTGCAAGGCCCGAGTTTTGTTTAAGGCGATATGTTTGGATAGTTGACCGTCACCATTGAATAGATAAAGACCACTCTCAAAACTGATGACTGCCGTGTAGGATTTTTTGTTGTACTCATAAAAAGCAACATCCCATGTGGAAATGTTCTTCATCTTGGAGCTAATAGCCGTTGAGGCAGAATTGGAACTTGGGAAAATCTGCAATCCTTGCTTGTGACAGACCCAAACGGCTCCTTCAGAATCGACGCGACATTGGCGAGTCAAGTCAGTATTTAGACCTTTAATGCTATTCAGTTCCGCACTCTCCAAAGGCAATTGTTGGGCTTGCGTTTTCAAAACCAAGCTCAACAGCAGAATGAAGACGAAACCGATTTTATTGGCCAAATTTTTCAATCAATAATTTCCTGCCGCTTTTCGAAAGACCAATTTGATGCCCTGTTTTTAGATTAGCTATATTTCCCTTGAAGCTGTCGATTTGGAATCCCGGCACCAAAAAGGAGCGATGCAATCGATAAAAATGATCGGGCAATAATGGTGTAAGAACTTTCAAAGTCTTACTGGCCAAGTAGGAGCGTTCGGCAGTGTGGATTTTGGAATAAGCCCCCGAAGCTTCAATGAACAAAATATCCTGAAAGAGAATGATTACATTATGGCCTCCATCGCGAATAATCAGCGAATCATCGAGGGGTAGTTTGGGTTGAATTTTGGATTCAATCCTCGTCAAAAAGGCGCTGAATTGATCCACCTCCAGGGGTTTTGTGAGGAAGTCTAACACATCCAACCGTAGAGCCTCAATGGCATATTGTGAATGTGCGGAGACTACGACAGTCGGAATGGAAGGCGCCAATTTTCTCAGGTCAAGGCCACTTTCTCCTTGCAATTCAATATCGACAAATATCAGATCAGGGTCAAAGGATTCCAAGGTTTCCAAGGTTTCTTTGATGGAGCTACAAGTGACAACGGGCCCAAACAAGTCGCTGCCAAATTCTTGAATGAAGTAGGACAGCACAGTTCTACCTGAGGGTTCGTCATCCAATATGAGGGCCTTGATTTTGGGCATATATTCAAATTGAGTTTATTTCGTTTAATCAAACAATTGGTTTTTGGTAAACGTGTTGGTATCTTGCGTTGAACCGAAAAATTATATTCTTAAATATTTCAAAACCAATAATTTAAGATATTAATCAAATAAATTCATTTACGAGTATGGCACGTCCACTTAAAAAATTAGTCATTCATGATCTGGTAAAGTTGAGGGGAGATCTAATTGCGAGAGAGGGCTATTCTCCTCATTCTACCAAGCAATATGAATCCTTTTCCAGCCAAATTTTTTTAAAAACGGGAGTGCTTCTAAGTGTTTCCACGTTGCAGCGGTTCTTCGATGAGAAAACAGCAGTGTTGCCGAGCAGCAGCACCCTAGATACGTTGACTTGCTACATGGGTTTCGTAGACTATGCTGATTGGGTAAGGGGTCAACAGTTCGGTCAACGATTTCTGACATATCTGGCCAAATTGTCTCAAGGAGAAGGTGCCAAGTCCATGAATGCCATTTCAAATTCTGAGGTATGGACCTCTGAAAATCAAACCTGGTTTCAAACGGGTTTGCTGATCACACCCGTGGCTCATTGGGATGAATTGTTCTCAGAGGCTCAATCCAGAATGAAAACTTGGGAAGATCTGTACCTCTCAGGTCTGGTATTGGCTCTTAGTATGAGAAATGGACAAATCGATGTCACTTCTTTACCCGAGAATGTCATCAATCATCCCTTTTTCATGGATCGCATTACGACCTACTTCATTGATGAGGAAAGACCCAATTGGTATTTGGCTCTGATGCCCCGGGCTGAAGAATGTCCAGAGAAATTTTGGCTGACCTCTGACAAAAAAGCGATTGATTTTTCGTTGAACCATCTTCGGGATTCGCAGTTAATGGCTCCTTCGCTTAGAGAATGGGATCGACTCATGCAGATGACAGACAAAATGTCCAATGTTCCCATTGCTCGTTTAGCAGCTTGTTATTCTCAAATTGATGCCGATAGAAAGACCATGTTATTGGACTTTATTGATTCCTGGTTCGGTTCCATTTCTCATGATGATCAGTTGAGAGCCACTCAATTTTTGATTCGCCAATTGCAGCGCGCCGATTGGCCAATAATCAAAGAAATTTTAGATCCGTATACCCAGCAATTCAAGCCTCGAAACTCCCAGCAAACGATTGAATGGAAGCATTTCAATAGTCTGGTAAGTGCCTTAGAGAATCGAATTTTGGAACCGGCTATTTTTTACCATTTGCACAATTCGGAGATGAATCGGTTTCACTGGAACCGAATCAAGAATAGCCCCTAAGCCAATCGCAAAGCTTGCCAAATCAAGGTCACTATCAATATCGATAGACTGACCCACTGCAAACCGATGGGCCTTTCTTTATTGATGATCCAAGCTCCAAATATCGAGAGCACAGGTGTGACTACACCGGCTATAGCGGTAGATTCAGTGCCGTGTTCGGCATACGACTGTACCGTTGTTAATACGGCTAACGCGGTAATTATGCCGGTGAGCAATGGCCATTTTGCTTCCTTGAAGGCATTTGATTTTTTCCAAAGCAAAAGGGAGGCAGAACCAAAGGCTATGCAGGCCTCTACCCAGGCCGCAGTAGGGATCGCTCCTATTTGAGAAGTGACCGATTCGTACCACGAATAGGACAGGCCCCAGCTGCAAGAAGCCAAACAGGCCCAAAGAATGGGAAGCGTTGGGGCTTTGGGATCTTGATTTCTTTGGAATTGGAACGAGAGTAAAATTCCGGCAATCATCAGCGATAGAATGGCCAAATTTTCTAGTGGCATCCATCGGCTGTTATGTTGGAAAAACCAGAAGACATAGGTGACAACGGGTGTCAATGCTACTACAGGGATGATGATATGAAGGGCTCCGTCTTTTAAGGACTTTCCAAAGGCCCACAACCCGAGCCAACCTAGAAGTCCAACTCCAATGATTCGGAAATCGTGTTGGATGGCATGAGAAAATGATAGACTCCATTCATTTAAATTGGGAGTTACAACCAACACCACGCATCCTAACAACAGGGTGGAGGTCCAGGATCGAATGGCCGTATTGACAGAGACAGAATTGTACTGCTGGGCTTGCTTCCACGCTAAATCGACGAGTGCGAACAGTAGGTTCGCCAACAAGGCCCACTTCATGGCCACAAAGGTAGAGCCAAGCCTTAACTTCGCTGCACATGAGACTGGAAAATGGGCAGATTCGAGTGGAATTATCCAAGCGTGGGGCCGAACTGCAGGTTTTAAGCAAACAGGGTGGACCGAATCGCCTTTGGCAAGTGGATGAGCACTATTGGAACCGAGTGGCTCCCTTGTTGTTCCCCATAGTGGGTAAGCTCAAAAACGATTGCTCTCTGGTACCTGAAGGAACCATCCAATTGCGTCAACACGGTTTCGCCCGCGATTGTGATTTTGACATTCGGTATCAAAGTGAGGAACAGGTGATACTGACATTGGCAGATGATGCTCAAACCCGTCAGGGTTTTCCTTTTTCCTTTGAACTGGAAGTGGAATACAAGCTTCAATTCGATCGATTGATGGTTCAATACAGGGTCATCAATACAGGAAATGGTCACTTACCGTTTTCGATTGGTGCGCATCCCGGTTTTGCCCTCGAGGGCCCATTGGAAGAACACCGATTGGTTTTTGGAGAGCCCCTCACTGCCGAGCGTTATTGGATTGAAAACGGCTTGTATACCGGCGCCTCAAGTCCATGTTTGAACCAGCAGAAGGAACTGTCGTTGAAAACCGAAGATTTCCAGCAGGATGCTATCGTGTTCAAGAACTGTGGAGTTAGTTCCGTACGTCTCGAACACAACAGTGGTCCCTTGGTTGAAATGCAATTGCCATCGGCTGATGACTTTCCCTACTGGGGTTTTTGGACCAAGCCAGGCGCGCCCTTCTTTTGCTTGGAACCCTGGGCTGGATTGGCCGATTCGGTTGGCAGCTCTAGGAGCTTCTTTGAAAAAGAGGGCATTCGGGTATTGAAGCCCAATGAACGTCAATCGTTCAGTTATTCTTTGAAGCCCTTTTGATCTAATTTTACAGCCATGGAATTGTTGTTATCCATTTGGCCCATGTTGATCGGTGCCATCGTCTACTTCGCCATCGTGATTCGCATACGCAACAAACACGAAAAGGGCTTGCTTTGGCTGAGCGATGAGGCTCGGGGTCGTTTGATCACCGATTTGAAGCCCATTCGCAACCTGTCCACCTATTTGTTGTTGGGCATAGTCGTGATTTTTGTGCTCGTAGTATCCATGATGGACAATGGATATTCCCACTTATACTCGATTCTGTATTTGCTCTTGATTCTAGGCATTCAGGTGCCCATGGGCTTCTACCAGAAAAAGTTACTGGCCGAAAAAGGCTACGACGAGCGTTATGTCAAACTCACGGGTGAATTGGTTTGGATGCGCTTGTTGGCCATTGGCATCATGGGTTTGGCCCTGACGCTCAATGCCTTGAACTTGGACATTATTTGAGGTCGATAAAACTCGACTTAGCAAAGCTAGCGGACCGTTGCCACTTGCCGTTGGCAATGACGGGATGAGGGCAATGGTAATGGAATTTGGGTTTGTGGTAAGGAGGTAGAAAAGACCAATCCAAGGTCGTCTCAATGGTCTTCAAATGGGTATGAACCAAAACCAGTGCCTCGCCCAGAACAGCGTCAGGCGTTTTCCAAACAAAGAAATCGGTCAATGGCCAACCCAATTGAGCAGAAACTGCCGCTTCGATAGACTCAATGGAGAGTTTGATACCCCCAGAATTGACCACAAAATCGGCCCGGCCCAGCCAGGTGAATCCGTCGGCTTCGGCCCGCACGCGATCCCTTGTTTCTAGCCATTGATGGCCAGTGGTAGGGCTTTTTACAAACAGGAGCTCCTCTTCCACTTTCCAATCATAGCCCTTAAGAACGCGGTAAATGCCATGAGAGTCGCCGATGATTCGACCGGCAAAGTGGCTATAGGTTTCGCTCATACCGAAGGTGTGAATGAATCGAACGGGTAGCAAGTCGGGCTCAGTCAGTCGAGCCTCTAAGGCAGGATCGAGTGGGCCTCCACCCAACAAAACCGTATGAAACCCAAGCAACCGATGAATGCCTTGCGGAGACTGTACCACATGGTGAAGTTGCATAGGTGTCAATGAGACGATGGAAAACTGACCTTCCAAATGGGGCACAGAAGTGGCCTCTCGCACCTCTATGGGTGTTTTCCAAACTTCGGCCCTCACGGCTTGCATGAGGCCACCTGCTTTGTCGAGAGGCAGAACACAAAGCTGACTCAAATCTTGACAACCATTGAAAAAAGCAGCCAAAGTTTGCTCGGCGCTCCAAATCATGTGTTCTCGCTTCCAAACCATGGGGTTGGGCTTTCCCGTTGAGCCTGAGGTGTGCATGGTGAACGATTCTTCGCCCGAATGCCAGGCTTTGAGGAATTCAGCATGCAAGGTTCGATTGGAGGCCATACTGCAAATGTACGCAGTGTCATATTTGCTTTGAGAATCGGACCTTTATTCCGTCAATGGGTATTTTTGCGAAGTGATTAAAATCCAATCCTTGTTTTTCACTCTTTTGGCGGCGATGGCATTTGCCTCTCTTCATGCCCAGACCAGCGTTCCCAACTACATCGATACCGACCAAAATTGGACGGCTGCAGGCAGCCCTTACACCTTGTCGGCCAATACCTATTTGGCTGATGGAGCGTTCATTCGAATTGAACCGGGCGTAACTGTGGTTGCGAGCAAGGCTTTGCAATTCATCATTGACGGCCGATTGGAAGCTGTAGGAAAGCCTGATTCCATGATTCACTTGGAGGGATTTCAAGTTCGTTTGCAGGCCAAAGCGGCAGGCTATGATTTGACCGCCGATACCGGTGCCCAGTTCAAATTCTGCCATTTTTATGGGCAAGCAAATTCCGGTACTTACAGTATTTACAACGAGTGCTCAGGTGTAGATATCGAGCATTGCCGCATGGAAGATGCCTATTACGGCGTGTACAACCGATTCAGCAGCAAATTGGGCATCGTGCAAGTCTTGCATTCCTGTTTCCCATCGAGTTCCAAGTATGGATATCCCATCTATACCTCGGGACAAGGAATGCTGAACGTGGAATACGATACTTTTGAGAACCAATATTCTGTTTACGGATATGGTACCGACATTCAATTCAATCGCAACTGGGTGAAGGGAACGGGTAGTGTTACCGTCTCTGTTTACGGCTCTTTGGAAATGGAGTGCAATCGTTTTGAAAACATGGCTACGGGCTTTCAACTCAATTGCTGGGGATACTACGATACCTTGAAAGTTCAAGCTACCGGCAATACGTTTGACAGTTGTGGCGGTAGTTTTTACCCCATGATGAGCATCAGCGGGTCAACACCTGATAGCAGCAAACCCATCATCGCCCATTTGAATCGCAACAACTTCTTGCGCTATTCCGGTACTGGGCAAAAAATCAAGTTTACGGGAACCAATAAAAACCCGGCAGCCGGTTGGGATTTTGATTTTTCCAATAACTATTGGAACAGTCAGGATACCCAGCAAATTGCCGATTGGATTCACGATTACAGCGATGATATCATGGTTTGGGCCAAGGCCCACGCCGATAATCCTGTGGCCTTGTTGATCGACGATTGTGGCGATCACACCGCTCAGGTGGCGTTGAAATTGGATGACATTCAAGTAAGAATCTATCCCAATCCGAGCAGCGATGAGACCATTGGAATAATCGTCAACGGTGGTTTTGATTCTTATATGCTGATCAATTCACAAGGTCAGGTTGTGGGTGCAGGTTCTGGATCGATTCAGTCTCGTTCCGAGTTGCAGTGGCCTGCTAGCTCCGGCATTGGAATCTACCACTTGGTATTGACCAAAGAGGGTCGCTCCATCAGCCAAACCCTCATTCGCCAGGCCCATTAACCGGCATAAGCCACCAAACATTCGAGCAAGGCCTCGAGGTCTGATTCGTTGTTGTAGTAGTGCGTGGAAACGCGCACACAATCGATGTCATTTTCGCCCACATGCCGTAAAATAATGTGCTGCTTGCGGGCTTCTTGAACGAATTCAACGTTTGATTTGTCTTTCAGCCTAAAGGAGATTTGGGCTCCTCTTGAGCGCGCCTCCAGCGGTGTCAGCATATCGAGTTTAACGGGGAGGGCCATCAATTTTTCTTGCAAGGTGCTGGCCAAGCCCATGCTGCGCTGTTCGATACGAGCGGGACCCATGGTATGGTAAAACTCCAAGGCGGCGGTTGCTCCTTCTATGAGCGCCCCAGAGAAGCTACCGTAGCTGAATCGCGAGGCAGAATCGACCAATTCTCCCAAAGCAGGGGGTTGGGTATTCATGTTGAAGGTATCCAGCGAGTAAGCGGCCACATGGGTGCAGCGGGTCTCGGCCAATCGTTCTTTTTTGATGTACAAATAGCCCGTTCCCAAGGGGCCTAGGGCCCATTTGTGCAGGCAGCCAGCATAGTAATCGCAACCTATTTCGTGCAAGTTGAATTGCAACATTCCCAGCGGGTGCGCTCCATCCAATACCGAATAGATACCTTTCATCTTGGCCAGTCGACATATGTCCTGGACGGGCAGAATTTGGCCAATGGTGCAAGGCACATGGGGAACAGCAATCACGCGGGTGCGGGGACCAATGGCCGATTCGATGGCCTCCATGGTTTGGTCGGCCGTGGGTTTCAAGTCCACGACTTTGATGCTCAATCCTTCCAAACGGGCTCGGTGAAGCCAAGCGGCGCATCCACCGACATGCTCGTGGCTGGTCAAAATGATTTCGTCCCCTTTTTTCAAGGGAATGCCCCAGCAAATGTGGTTGATGCCCTCGCTGACGTTTTTGGTGATGGCCACTTCGTCGTGATCGGCGCCAATGGTTTCCGCCAGAAGTTTTTCCAACTTGTCATTGTGACCGGGATAACGGGCGTGAATGGCAGAATCTTGCAGAGAATCTATGCTGGCTTGCAAGACGGGATAAGGGCTTACCCCCATGGTGCCGTTGTTCAAAAACACGGTCTTTCTGTCCAAGGGAAAGAGGCTTCGAATGCGGTCCCAGTCGTCAGAATCGGTCGCCAATTGGGCCTCTAGCATGCTGCGTTTGTTGTTGGTTAACAAAGAATTACCCTGAAGAGCAAGGGGAGCGGCCGTGGCCGTCCAAGCCAAGAATCGTCTGCGATTGAGCATGGTCCAAACTAGAGAAAAAAGAGGAAATGGTCTTAGTGAGGGGCAACTATTTTTTGTTTGTAGCACTACACTTTTGCAAGTTTGTCAGGGAATAGGCAATTTTGGAACATGAAGGTATTGGGAATCATGAGTGGGACGAGCATGGATGGAGTTGATCTGGCTCTTTGCGATGTGCAGCAAGATCCAAACGGTTGGAAGGCAGAAATCCTCACCGCTGTTACCATACCTTATAATGAGACTTGGCGTGTTCGATTGAGTCAATTGCGCTATCAATACGGCGAAGTGTTGGCCAAGACCGATGTGTTTTACGGGCGTTATTTGGGTGATTTGGCTCGGGTCTTTCACGAATCGAGCGGTCACAATGTTGACCTTGTAGCTTCGCATGGGCATACCATTTTTCACAATCCCGACAAAGGCTTGACCACCCAAATTGGCGATGGGGCAACCTTGAGTCATTACGCTCAGCGCCCCGTAGTTTCCAATTTCAGACGAGGAGATGTGGCCGCCGGTGGTCAAGGAGCTCCGTTGGTTTCAATTGGCGATCAATTGCTCTTTGGGGACTATGAATTTTGCTTGAATTTGGGTGGATTCTCCAACATTTCGGCCTGCGTGAATGACAAGCGGGTGGCCTTTGATGTCTCTCCCTGCAACATTGTGCTCAACCGATTGGCTCGTGAGTTGGATGTTTCCTACGATGAGGGAGGGGCCATCGCTGAAAGGGGTCAGGTGATATACCCCTTGTTGGATGAGCTGAACGCCATTGATTATTACCATCAGAATTACCCCAAAAGCCTCGGTCGAGAGTGGATCAACAAGCATTTCTGGCATGTGGTGCGGGAATACGATCAACACCCGACAGAAGACCGCATGAAAACCTTGGTCTTGCATTCGGCGGCCCAAGTGGGTAAGGCCATTAAGCGGCTGCAGGCCGATGGCGTTTGTCAGCCCGGTTCAGGACGCATGTTGGTTACGGGTGGCGGAGCATACAACAAAACCTTGGTCGATTTCTTAAAATCAGAATGCCCTTGCGAGGTTGTGGTTCCCGACTCCAACCTAGTCGAATACAAAGAGGCCTTGATTTTTGCCTTGCTCGGCGCCATGCGTGTCAGCAACCAGCCCAATATATTGGCATCGGCAACTGGAGCAACGCACAATGTCATCGGCGGATCATTGGACGGGGATTTTTCCTCCCTGTTGCGGTAGAGCCGCGCAGAATGCGGAACTTTGCAGCACAAATAGTTGCAAAAAGTGAAACTGGACAAGCTTATCGAGAAATTTGAAGGCAAGCAGCCTGAAATTGTATTCAACTGGAAAGATGCCGAAACAGAGGCCGAGGGTTGGGTAGTCATCAACTCTTTGAGAGGAGGAGCTGCTGGCGGAGGAACCCGCATGCGCAAAGGCTTAAATCAACACGAGGTAACCTCTTTGGCCAAGACCATGGAGGTCAAATTTACCGTTGCAGGTCCAGCCATTGGAGGGGCAAAATCTGGCATCAATTTCGATCCCACCGATCCCCGCAAAAAGGGGGTGTTGGAGCGCTGGTACAAGGCGGTGAAGCCTCTCTTGAAAAACTACTACGGAACAGGTGGGGATTTGAACGTCGATGAGATTCACGAGGTCATTCCCATGACCGCTGATTTGGGTGTTTTGCATCCGCAGGAGGGAGTTGTGAACGGTCACTTTCAACAGTATAGCAGCGAAGACAAGCTCAAAGCCATTTCCCGTTTGCAACAGGGAGTGTTGCTGCCCATTGCCGATGAGCGTTTGACGCCTGCCTTGGAAAAGGGTTATACCATCGCTGACATGATCACCGGATGGGGCGTGGCCGAAGCCGTTCGCCTCTACTACGAGATTTGGGGCGGTTTCACCAACAATAAATTGGCCATCATTCAAGGCTGGGGCAACGTAGCCGCTGCCGCTGCTTTCTATTTGACCAAATACGGAATTCGCATTGGCGGTATCATTGACCGCGAGGGCGGTATCATCGATCCCAAAGGATTGGGTCACGAGGAAATCGTCGAACTGTTTTTGAGCCGCAAAGGCAATGCTTTGAACACTCCGAATATGTTGTCGTTTGAGGAAGTGAACGAGCGCATTTGGGACCTTCCCGCTGAGATTTTCATTCCCGGGGCCGCCTCTCGTTTGGTGACCGAAGACCAGGTCAAGCGCCTGGAAAAATCGGGCATTGAAGTCGTGAGCTGTGGCGCCAATGTGCCCTTCGCTGATTCAGAAATATTCATGGGCCCGATCTCTCAATTGATCGATTCCAAAATGGCCGTCGTGCCCGACTTCATCGCCAACTGCGGCATGGCTCGTGTATTTGCTTACCTGATGAGCCAAGAGGCCGAACTCAACGATGTAGCTATCTTCAAAGACGTGTCGAACACGATTCGTTCGGCCATGATGCGCCTTCACCAATTCAACCCCAAAACCACAGGTTTGAGCTCCAAAGCCTTGGAAATGAGCCTAACCGAACTCGTGTAATATGCAGTATTCTTCTATAGCCGAACGCTTCAGTGCCTATGCGCGCATTGATACCCAGAGCGATCCCGATTCGCCTTCCCAACCCAGCACCGAAAAGCAAAAAAATCTGTCGCGTGTGTTGGTGAAAGAACTGTTGGATTTGGGATTGAGTGACGCCGAATTGGACGAGCACGGGTATGTCTATGCTACCCTGCCTTCCAACGTGGATCACGACGTTCCCGTCATTTGCTGGTGCGCTCACGTCGACACCTCTCCCGATTGCACGGGGGCCGGCGTGAAGCCCTTGATTCACCCCAATTACCAGGGCCAAGACATTGCGTTGCCCGACGATCCTACTCAGGTGATTCGACCTTCTGAGCATCCTTATTTGTTGGAGCGAATCGGCGATGATTTGATCACTGCTTCTGGAACGACCTTGTTGGGGGCTGACGACAAAGCGGGTGTGGCGGCCATTATGCATGCCGTTGAACACTTGGTGAACAATCCCAGCTTGAAGCACGGCAAGATTCGCATCTTGTTCACGCCTGATGAAGAAATCGGTCGTGGGGTTGACAAAGTGAACATTGAAAAATTAGGGGCTGACTACGGATATACCTTAGATGCGGGCGAACGCGGATGCTACGAAGAGGAAACCTTTTCAGCAGACGGAGCCAAAGTGCATTTTTACGGCATCTCGGCTCACCCCGGATACGCCAAAGACAAATTGGTCAATGCGCTGAAAGTAGCCGGTGATTTCCTGGCCCGTTTGCCCCGCACGGAGTGGTCTCCTGAGACGACCAGCAATCGTCAAGGTTTTGTTCACCCCGTAAGCATGGGTGGAGTAGCTGAACACGCTTGGGTTTCCTTCATCGTACGCGATTTCAATACCGCTGAATTGGCCGCTCACGAAGCTCGTTTGACAGCCTTGGCCGAAGCCATAATCGCTGAATGGCCCGGCGCTCGTTTTGAAGTCGAAGTCAGCGAGCAATACCGCAACATGAAGGACATGGTCTCTTTGACGCCTGCCATTTCCCGCAACGCCTTACAGGCCATAGAAGAGGCGGGTATCAAGCCTCAATTGACCAGTGCCCGTGGTGGAACCGATGGCTCTCGTTTGAGTTTCATGGGTCTTCCTTGCCCCAATATTTTCACCGGTGAAATGGCCTTTCACGGCAAGCATGAATATGTCTTCGCCCAAGACATGGAAAAGAGTGCTGAGGTGCTTGTGAATTTGGCTCGCATCTGGACAGAAAATCCCAAATAACTCCTATATTTGCAGCCCCGTTCGGGATGTAGCGCAGCCCGGTAGCGCACTTGCATGGGGTGCAAGGGGTCGCTGGTTCGAATCCAGTCATCCCGACGATCGACAAGCCCCTGGCGAAAGCCAGGGGTTTTTTTTGGGTTGGCGCGTGAATGCCTGTGGCATTCCAAAGCGCCAACCCATAAAACCGCCGCGCAGCGGCGGGCTTGTCGTTCAGGCCACCTCCTCAAGGATGGCCAAGGCCTATAAGGCCGAAGGCAATCCAGTCGAGATTCTCTGTTGCCCTACTTCCCAGCCCGCAGTATCTTTACACCATGCAAGCCTTGAACATTCTCTTCATTGGGGGCTCCAAGCGGGTTTCTGCCGCTCGGGCATTCAAGGCGGCTGGAGCAGATTTGGGATTTGAGGTGAACATCGTGGCCTACGAAATGGGCCGCGGATTGCCCATTGAATCGGAGGCCAAAGTTTTGCAAGGATTGCGGTTTTCTGATCCAGAAATATTGGCAGATTTGCGAAAGGTCGTGGCTGATTATAAGATCGATATAGCCATGGCTTACCACGATCACGCCGTGGGTTTGTTGGCCCAATTGACTGATACCACTTTTGTTCCGACCTGTAGTTTGGAACGCTGCGAGACCTTCTTTTCCAAGAAAGCCTCCAACCAATATTTTGACAGCATTGGGATGCCTGTAGCGGGTTATCCTTTGGGAGTTCCCGCCATTGCCAAGCCCGATAAAGGATCTGCTTCCCAAGGGCTTTTGCGCTTTTATGAGCAGTCCGAATTGGAGACATTTTTGGCTGGTCCTGAGTCTTCAAACTACGAAATTCAGCGCCTGATTACCGGCCAAGAGTATTCGGTCGACGGATACATTTATAAGGACGGTTCAGGCCACTTTTTTGCTGCGCGCAAGCGTTTGGAAACCCTTGGGGGGGAGGCCGTGCGCAGTTTGACCGTCGAACACGAGGGCATCACTAAGGCTTGCGAGACATTGGCTGGGCAAGAAGGAATTGGCGGGGCTATTACCGTGCAATTCATTGAAGATGCCCAAACTGGTGAGCTCTATACCATGGAGGTCAATCCTCGTTTTGGAGGGGCTATGCTGACGACCTGGGGCGCTGGTGTTCCCTGGTTCCACATGGTCATTTGCGATGCCAAATCATTGCCACATCCGGCCGTGAATTTTCAACCCAACACCTTGATGGTGCGCAGTTTTCAAGAGCATTTTTTTGCCAACCATGACGCGAACTAAGACCTTCATTATCGCCGAAATTGGCGTGAATCACAACGCCGATTTTGATCTGGCTGTTCAAATGATAGAGGCGGCTGCTGCTTGCGGTGTCGATGCGATCAAATTCCAAACGGCTATACCTGAGTTGGTTCAGACGCGCGAGGCGCCCAAGGCTGAATACCAAAAGGTGACCACTGGCAATGCCGATGAAAGCCAACTCGAGATGTCGCGCAAATTCCATTTTGCGCACGATGCGTTTCCTAAGTTGAAGGCTGAAGTTGAAAAGCACGGTGTGCAATTCTTATCGACGGCTTTTGATTTGAAAAGCTTGGATTACTTGACCTCGATGGGCGAGACGGTGTACAAGATTCCTTCGGGCGAGATTACCAATTTGCCCTACTTGCGAGCCATCGCTCAGCGCGCTAGTCAGGTCTACATTTCAACAGGAATGGCCACTTTTGAGGAGGTCGAAGCGGCGGTAAACGCCTTGTTAGAGGCCGGACAAAAGCGGGAGCAAATCACCGTTCTGCAATGCAACACCGAGTATCCTTCACCTTTTGAAGACGTCAATTTGAACGCCATGGTGGAGATGGGTCGAAGTCTTGGTCTAGCCTACGGATTAAGCGATCATACCCCCGGTATTGAGGCCTCTCTAGCGGCTGTAGCCATAGGAGCGACCTTGATAGAAAAACACTTTACCACTGATCGCAGCTTGCCTGGTCCGGATCAGCATGCTTCTTTGATTCCCGCAGAGTTTGAGGCCTTGGTGAAAGGAATACGCCGTGTAGAATTGGCGATGGGTTCTAATGAAAAGAAGCCGAGCCCCAGCGAGGCTAAGAACAAATTCATTGCTCGCCGTTCCGTGTTTGCGGCTGTTGATTTGCCCGCAGGTACGGTGTTGAGCATGGATAACTTGGTCGTTTTGCGCCCCGAGGGAGGCATTTCGCCCATGCGAATCGATGAATTGATAGGCCGCACATTGAATTGCGACCTTTCCGCCCAAACGGCCATTTCTTGGGATCATTTGGAGGGCTGATGAGGGCGCTGCTGTTTGATCTGGATAACACCCTTTACCCGGAGGCTAATTATTTCCGAGCCATTTTTTCGCAGTTTTCGCAAAACGAAGGGCTGGATTTTGAAAGATTTGCATTTCTATTCAATGATTTTGACCACATTCGATTTACGCAGCGGGACATTTTTCGCTACGCTTTGAACCAAGCGGGCGAGTTTTCTGAGACTCGACACCAAGCTCTGTTTGAGTTGTTTGTGGGTATCAAATGTGAACTGAAATCATACGATGGCGTACAAGAACTAATAGACTGGGCCCTCGCTGAAAACGTGCGCATCGGTGTATTGACCAACGGTCATATTGAGGCTCAGTCCAACAAATGGAATGGCTTGGCATTATCGGGCAAAGAACACATTCACTTTGCACCAGCCCGGCTTTTGGGCGCCGATAAACCTTCATCTCTAAGCTTCGAAGAAATGATGATTCAGATGGGTTGCCGAGCCGAGGAAACGCTCTTCATTGGCGACCGCTTTACCAACGACATAGAATGGGGATTGAATCAGGGTGGGAAGGGAGCCCTGGTGAATGCTCACGAGAAAGGCGAAGGAGTGCCTTCGTTTGAGTCATTTGAGCCATTGTTGGATTGGGTGAAGCGTTAGAATCTGTAAATGTCCAAAGCCTGTAAATGGTGCAAAGTCTAGGGCTTTCGGCCACTCAAATTCCATCTAATACCGATAAACAAGCGCCTTCCTTGGTTGGGCGCGTAGATGTAGGCGGGATCAAAGGTCAATCCAAAAGGATTTTCCGGGCTCACGAGAGCCTTTCCATCCGAATCGAATTCTACTAGCCTATCGAAGGGATCATGGCTGCGAGCAATGAGAAACGGATTGCCCTTATTGGGTGTCCAATTCAATAGGTTCTTTGCACCGCCATAGAATTCAATCTGGCCATTAAAGGTCTTGGTGAACTGCACATTTTGAATGCTCCACCAAGGTGATTGATCTTTTCGAGGATCCCATGGGCTAAGCAAGGGCAGTAGCATGGGGCTGTAGACATTACCGGTGTAGTCGATTGATATTCCCAAAGTGCGAATCGGGTAGGACAAGTTCCAAGTGGCGGTGAACCTCTCCGTGAACATTTGCCGTTGGCGTTTGCCCTTATCAGAGGAAGATACGTCCATGATTGTTGCCCCCAGAGTAAACTTGATACCAGACTTCGAAAGACATTCCGTTTGCAATGAAAGTCCTGTTGATCGAGCTGTTCCTTTGAGGTTGTCATAGATGATTTTGTTGGGATCTGTCGTTAAATCAGCGATGATTTTGTTATCGAAATGGGTATAGAAAATGGCGGCATCCACTCCAAGGAGGGTTCCATTTTGATTGTGCATTCGCTTGGTGAAATTGATAGTGCCGTTCCAAGACCTTTCCGGTTTTAATTGCGATAGAAATACAACCTTCCTCGCCCCAGTAAGGGAGGCATGGTCTTCTGTGAAAACTTGGGCAATTCTGTATCCGTTGCCAATCCCACAGCGCAACACTTGTTGGCCATTCGGAGATTTCCATTTAAAGTTGAGCCGAGGGCTGACAATGTTTCCATGAATGGAATTCCTGTCGTAGCGAAGGCCCGTTAACAAGACTTTTCCCGTGCCCAAGTTCCATTCGTGTTGACCAAACAAACCAGGCAAATGGGTGATTTGAGCGAGGTTGAACGATTGACCTAATGAATCGAAGAGGGTTGTCACCACTGTATTGTCGTCGTAGAATGTGTAGCGATAAGTGATGCCAGCCAGAAAATGATGTTGGTTCAGGGTTTTGTTCCAAGTGCATTGAGCAAATCCCACTCGCTGTTGAGCATTGAACAACAGATTCCCGTAAGCGCTGTTCTGTTGGTGGCCATTGGCGCTGAAGCTAAGCATCACATCCTCTTGAAAAGGCAGCTGGTATTGACCAAAGAACTCCCACCGACGGGTATCGATACTTTCTCCATAAATGCTATCACTTCCTCGGAATTCAGGTGTCCACTGCTGTTGACCGCCCCAGCGTTCTTCATTCACATAGCGAGCAGCGACAGTGAGCAAACGACCCTCTCTGCGTTCCATGCTCCATTTGTTGAACAAGGATATACGGTCTTGCAGGGTGACATCGGTAAAGCCATCTGAATTGTGGTCAATGGGGTTTTGGTAGTAGAAACGGTTCAATCCTACCAGCGAATGCAGTCTACTGCCCATTTTGGTGGCCCATCCTACATCCAAATTGCTTTCTGCCCAAGTGTTCGAAATGATGTCTACCTGAAGGGGTACGGTATTTTCTGCTTTTTTCGTGATGATGTTGATCAGGCCCCCTACAGCCTCGCTTCCATATAGGGTAGAGGCTGGCCCTTTGATGACTTCGACACGATCAATGATGGACTGAGGCATACTGGATAGGCCATATACGGTTGATAATCCGCTAACGATGGGCATTCCATCCACCAGAACCATGGTGTAGGGACCTTCCAGCCCATTGATATGGACATCTCCGGTATTGCAAATGCTGCAGTTAATCTGGGGTCTCACCCCGTTGATTCCCTGCAGGGCTTCAAAGACAGATGGCGTAGGATTGGCCTTGAAATATTGGGCAGTAAAAACTTCAACAGGTACAGGATTTTCAAGTTTTGACATAGCCCTAAGAGTTCCCGTTACTACGACCTCTTCAAAAATGGAAGCCTTGGAAAGGCTGTCAGATTCCTGCGCAAAAGTGCTGTTGATCAGTCCTATTCCAAGGACCGACATCCAGCATTTGGCTCCACTGAATTGGCAAAATAGTTGTTGGATTGGGCGCACTTCACGTTCAAAGTTAGAATAATCAAACAAAACAATTAGAATATGCTAATTATTTTTGGTTTGAAGCCATGAAAAGTCTTGGATCTGGGTGGAAAAGGCGACTATGGTATATGGAAATGGCAAGGGGGATCCCAGGCCATTTTTTCGCATTTTTAGAAATAATGAGGTTGCTTAGAGGAACACACTCAGTAAATGTCGTGCAGATGTCGTGTAGGAATCAGAGATGTTGAAAGTGGGCTATGGCTATTTTTGTACCATGCAAATGGGCAGTGAGATCAAAAAGGCGCGAAAGCAAAAAGGGCTTACTCAAGCTGAGTTGGCGGAGCATTCTGGGTTGACCGAACGAACCATTCAACGCATAGAAAACCACGAGGTTGAACCTTCTGCATACTCATTAGGAAAGTTGAGTGTGATACTGGAAGTTGATTTCCAAAACATGAAGGACAGTATCCAAAAGAGGCAGAATTACGGGTTGTATGGCTTTGTAATTGTTTATTCGGCCGCCATGATTTTCCGAGTGTTTTCTTCTACAACAGATTGGCCCTTTTGGTGGGAGTTCATCATTTGGCTTTCGGTGATTATAGGTGTTCTAAGTAAGCAGATCTACATTCCCTATTACCTGAAAAATTCGAAAAAAAATTAAACTGCGTGTTTTCTGTGGTGGTACTGCCATTGAACGTTCGCGGTAATAACTAGCTGATATTTCTTCAAGAGCAGACAGGATTGCCTCGGCGGCGAAGCCGCCTGATGCTATACCCGAATGAACCTCTGTTATCGCTAAGGTGAATTACCAGGAAGATTAGACAGGATTGCCTCGGCGGCTGCGCCGCCTGATGCTGTTTTCGAATGAAGCTGTGTTATTGGTAAGGACAACAATCTGTGAGATTAGACAGGATTGCCTCGGCGGCTAAGCCGCCTCAGCGAACCTGTTAGGCCGAATTCCGAGCCCAAAGCCACCGCGCTTTCGCGCCGTGCTTTTTTCATTCCCTTTGGCTTGCTCACACGGGGTGTGGCTCGCGTCGGGAATGAAAAAAGCCCTTGGCCATAGCCAAGGGCTTTGTGTTCTTAGTGCCCAGAACAGGACTCGAACCTGCACGCTTTGCGGCGCTGCCACCTGAAGACAGTGCGTCTACCAATTTCGCCATCTGGGCAAGCGACAACCTTTCGGTTGGGGTGGCAAATATACAAAGGAATTGACTTGGATTAGGCGATTTCATTCATCATGAAAAGAGCTTGTCAATTCTGTAAATTGCTGGCGAGATTCATGTCCAAATCAGCCTTCATCGCCAGTAGAGTTCACGCTCTGTTTTTTGGTCCCAACTGGACTGAAACCAGTTTGTCAGAGTTGATACAGAACCACACGTTTGCTCAGTTTTTAAATACGAAATTGGGAAGGAATTCAGCCGCAGCCGTCTTGTTTCATATTCATTACTATCAGCGAGCGCAATTGACTGTGCTTCAAGGAGGCCCTTTACACGCAAAAGACTCTGAGAGTTTTGATCATCCCAAATGGGAAGATGAATCAGATTGGTTACCGTTTGTTTCAACGGTCATTGATACCGGTAGGGAATTGGAATTAAAAATGGCTCAAATGCCGGAGTCCGTATGGTCAGAACCCTTCGTCAAAGCCGAATACGGCAGCTATGAAGTCAACCTATTTGGCATGTTGGAACACAGCTATTACCACTTCGGGCAACTCAGGCTGGCAATGAAGCCTTAACCCGCCTTTTCTTCAGCGGCCTTGATGACAGCATCGGCCTTTAGCGAGGCTTCCATTTCCAAGGCGTTGGCTTTTTCATTGGCATCGGCTTCCAATTTGGCTGCGGCCTCGATGGCTTTTTCACGAGCGGCCTTAGCTTTTTTATCGGTCTCTTTGACCGCCTTTTCGCCGGCCTTTTGAGCAGCGGCTTTGGCCAAGGGGTTGCCCGCTTGAGAGACCAATAAATCAGCCTGTTTTTGAGCCTCGTTCATGGCGGTCTCATAGGCTTTTTCAGCTAGTGATCTCTGCTTGTCGGCCAAGGCAGAAGCCTCACTGCGAATGCGGTCGGCTTGTTTAGAGGCCTCGGCTTTGATGCGATCGGCCTCTTTTCGGGCGGCGTTTAGGGCTTCATTGACGACTTGGTCTTTCTTTTCCTTGGCCTGGTCAACATAGGGTTGAGCCATTTGAATACCCAGGGCCTTAAAATCTACTTTCATAACCGGATCTGCGGTAGTGCCACCAATGAAGAACGGAAGGGTCTTGCCTTTGTAGCGTATGGTACCACCAAAGGCTAAGCTGTGATCCAAGCCCACGGCTCCTTTTACGCTCATGAGTGCGCCTTCAGGCATGGTCAATTTGAGGGAATCTTTCATGGCCAGTTTACCTTGAACGATTTCGAATCCGACCTTGGTGGGGCTCAATTGCCAAGCACTAGCGTTCAACTTCAAAGGTTCGGTAGCGGTGGCCATCCATTTAGGTACATTCAGCATGCCTTTAAACAATTCGAATACCCCATTGGCATTTGTGCTTGAAAAGTCAGGCTGCATGTCAGGTGTCAGGTTGGAGCTGAGGTTAAAGCCCAAGTTGGCCAAGCCATCAATATTCTTCAATATGGGGGCATAAGACTGTATCAAACTCAAGTGTTCGGCCAGGGCTGAGGGGTTGATCTTGAGAATATTCAATCCAAGAGCGGCTTCTGGTTTTCCTCCTAAAGCATACGCGTAGCGGGTGTTGTTCAAACTGAATTGGCTGCCCATCCATTCTGCACTCAATGGGTTGATAGTCAATGTGCCGTCTTGCAAACGAATATCGGCTTGGCAGTTTTCCAGTTCGTAGGAGTCGTAAACGAGTTTATCGATGGTGGCTTTGGCTACCAAGTCCAAATTCTTAGGGAGAACGGGCAGAGCGGAAGCCGTGTCAGGTTCGACACGACCAGCCAATGCTCCGTCTTCGGCTTGTGCTTCCGATACAGTTGCACCAGGCTCAGTTGTGCTCGAAAGAGCAGCCATCCATTCATTGGCATCGATGCTCTTGCTAACCATGTTCAATCGACCGTGCAGGGTCTCGTCGTTGAGCATGTAACCCAAGGCGTTGGACACCTGAGCCGAGCCTTGCAAACGGCTTTTGCCCCAGGTCATGTCCAGTGATGATAAATCAAATTGTTTAGGATTCAAACTAGCCTTCAATTCGGTCAACGCAAATGCCAAACCTGAATACTGGGTCTGAATGCCCTTGGCTTCCAAACTTCCTTCTGCTTTTAAGTCGGCGACAGCCCCTGAGTTGAGCTCGCTGTAATGCCCATCAAAAGATGCGTGAATGGCTAGCCATCCCTTTAGGTCTTTGGCTTCGGTAGGCAGGAACTGAGACCACTTGGATAGGTCGGTTTCCACATCCATTTTGCCCTTGGCATAGGGATTGGATTCAGGGTGGCTCATGTACAACCGCATGCCGAAAGGGCTGCCGTTGAGGTTCAAGGCCAATTGTTTCAATTCGACGATGGAATGGTCCACAATGCCGTCGGCGTTTTCAAAGTGAAAGTCTACTTGAATGCCGTTTACCGCACCAGGTAAACCCGGATATTGGACTGAGGCATTCTCTACGAGCAATTTTAAATCGGTAGCCGGCATCAAATCATCGGTCATTTGGCCTTTCAGGGCCAATGAAAAGGCTGCTTTTCCAGAGGTCTTTACACCAGAAAAATCTTTTATGTAGGCTCCAGGAACCGCTGACAAATAGGCTTTGAAATTACTGCCTTTGGCCTCTGCAGCGATATCCATGTCAATGTTGTTCTCGTTCAATTGCACCCATCCTTTGGCGGTTAAGGGCAGTTCATTCAACAGAATTTCTTTTACGTCAAATCCAAAGCGGAACTTGTCCATGTCCATGTTTAAGACGGTTTCGGTTTGTACGGCTACCGATTGAAGAAGGGTCATGCCTCCGTAAGACATGTCCAGACTTTTGCAACTAAGTTCCGTTTCGAGATCAAATTGTACATCTTCCATTGCACCCGAAGCCAAAAGATCCAAGCCTTTCAATGCCATATGGTAGTCCATAGTAGCGTCGTCATAAACCAGGCTAGTATTGTTCATGGTAATTCGTTGCAGAGACAATGACACTGGGGCGCCTGTGGTGGTATCAATGGCTCCTGTGTCGGGCATAGTGATGTCGTAATTGGCCTTGCCGCTTTCTAAATAGACGATGTGAGTGCGTAGTCCCTCGGTTTGGATGCTACCGATCTCATAGTGATCGGAAAACAAAGACTTGAGGTTGATGGTCAATTGAAGTTCGTCGGCGTGCAACAATTCAACGCCATCAAAAGAGTCTTGCCCTACAATATTCAGATCCTGAACACCTACACTGACGTTGGGGAATTGGCGCAAGAAACTCAAGTGCAAATTGGGATCAAATGACAGGTCGGCTTGTAAGTTTTGATTCGCAGATTTTGTAACCGCTTCTACGATTTTCCCCTTGAACAGCAAAGGCAACAGAAGCAGCAATAAAAACAGGGTAGCTAGGCTGAGGCTCAGGCGAACGATCCACTTTTTCATAAATAATTCACAATTCTACAGCAAAGGCTGGGCCCTTTTTTTGCGATTACTCCAAAAACCGCCCAAGGGCGAGATTATTTTCTGCTTTTTCTGAATTCTTCAGGGGTAACACCCGCGTGTTTTTTGAAAAATCGCACGAAATAACTGTTGTCTTCGAAGCGCAGCAACGAGGCGATTTCCGATACGTAGCGGTCGGAGTTGATCAACATTCGTTTGGCCTCCAACACGACGCGGTCTCGAATGAGGTCTCCGGCTGAACGACCCAATACCTGTTGGGTCAGGGCGTTCAAATGATTGGGCGATATATAGAGAAGTTCGGCGTAATCGCGAGGCAAACGTCGAGTGGTGTAATGGGCGTCAATCAACAATTCGAACTGTTGAACAACGGCCCGAGCATGGTTCAAGGGGCTTTCGCCTGAATCAGGGAACAAATACCGAGAACTTTCGCTCAATAGCTGTACCGTGTATGCTCGAATCAAATCCAGGCGAAAGGATCCAATGCCATTGTATTCGGTCAGGAGCTTTTCAAACAACTGCCCAAATTCGAATTGCAGTGTCTCAGGTAAGGAAAATACTTGTTCCCGCCCCAACCTTCCGAACAATGGGAATTGAGCCAAATACGAGGGTCTCAGAAAGACTGCCGAAAAGAAGGAATCGCTGAAGTTTAGAATGTATCCGCGGGCATGGTCATGGAAGTCCCAAGTGTGCACCTGGCCTTTGGCCATGAAATAGATTTGGCCCTTTGATGCCGAGTGATGTTGAAAGTCTAGGGTATGGCTTCCGCTGTCTTCGGTGAAGTAGACGATTTGGTAAAATTCATGACGATGCGGGAACACAAGCCCAGGCCCGTGATCCCGCATGAAGTCTTCCAGGCGAACTACAACCAACTCTTGCAGGGAATTCCCATGCCCGAGCAGGTGGCAGATGTCAACAGATAGAATCGACTTGTGCGGCACAAGCCGAAGTTAGTCAGTACCGGCCAATATTTTATTCCAGTACAACCATGGCAATACGCGGCGCTTGAGTAGGTACATGCTCCAGCGCTCTTTGCTTTGATCGAAGGGGAAGGTTTCCATGGGGTTGCCATCGTAGTCGAACTCGGCCAAGACCAATTTGCCATAACCGGTAACCAAGGGGCAGCTGGTGTATCCAGTGTAGTTGCCGTTCAAAGTGGCACCGCCGCGAACGGCCAACAGGTTCTCCACCAGAACAGGGGCTTGTTTGCGAATGGCTGCACCGGTTTTAGAGGTGGGCAATCCGCTGGCATCTCCCAAAGTGAAAACGTTGGAAAATTTGGGGTGTTGAAGGGTGTGCTTGTCTACGTCTACCCATCCGCCGGCATTGGCCAATGGGGATTTTTTAATGAAGTTGGGGGAGCTTTGGGGTGGCGTCACGTGAATGATGTCGTAATCAACCCAGGTTTCTTCCCCTTGGTTGTCACCAGCCATGGCCACAAATTTGGCCTTCTTGTTGGGGCCATCAATTTCTTCCAAACGCTGCATGAAATTCAAACCCACATGGCCGCGTTCGGCCACATTAAGCAAGGTTTTTTCGTACTTGGGAACGGCAAACAATTTGCCAGCGCCACTCCAATACTGAATATCAATGTCATTGAGAACGCCATTCTTTCTCCAATAATCAGAGGCCATGTACATGATTTTATGAGGGGCGCCGCCGCACTTGACAGGGGTATGGGGATTGTGAAAAATAGCTTTGCCCTTCTTGAGATTCTTGATCATCTCAAAGGTGTAAGGAGCCGTTTGGAAACTGTAGTTGGAGCTCACACCGTCGTGACCCAATGCCTCGGGCAGGCCTTTTACAGAGGCCCAATCCAATTGAATTCCGGGAGCCACAACCATGTAATCATAGGTGTATTGATGGCCAGCCGTGGTGCTTAAGCTATTGTTTTCTGGGTCGAAGCTTTCGACGGCCTCTTGAATCCATTTGGCCCCTGCAGGAATGACACTGCTTTCGCTTCGCTCGGTGTCTTGAATGTTGAAAGCACCGCTGCCCACCAAGGTCCAGGCCGGCTGGTAATAATGCTTGTCAGAAGGGTCGATGATGGCGATGTCCAGACTCTTGTCTTTGATCAACAATTGGGCGGCCACCGAAATGCCGGCGTTTCCTCCGCCAACAATCAAGATATGATGATGTGTGCTAATAGATTTCTAGTTAACAAATTGCATGTTAGTGGTTTTCAATAAGAGGATTCATGACCTTTTGGCTACGTTGAAGATTTTCTTACACACATTCCGTAAAAAAGTCCATCGTAAGGGCTGTGCTGACAATACCATGAGTTTTACTATCTTCGATTGCAACAACAACTATGTATACCGGATTGCTACACCTGCACAACCTGCTTCGCTGGGTTATCGTAGTGACCTTGATTTGGTCGCTTTGGAACGCCTACAAGGGCAAGAATGGAAAAGAAACCTTGATCATGATGATCTCGGCTCACATCACCTTGCTGGTCGGATTGTACCAGTGGATGGTCGGAGGCCTTGGCATGGCGAACATGAGTGCCATGAGCAATGCGGCCGCTCGTTTTTGGGCGATTGAGCATCCCACAATGATGATCACGTCGATTGTGTTCATCACCCTGGGACATCGCAGTGCCAAAGCGGGTGATACCAATAAAACCAAACGTTGGTTGATCATCGCCCTGATCGTGATTTTGTTGGCCATGCCTTGGCCGTTCCGCGAGGCGATTGGTCGCCCATGGTTCCCTGGAATGCACTAATCGGCTCGGCCCGATTTTTGATAAGAAGAGCAGCATGAAACATGCTGCTCTTCGTTTTTTGGCCTTTTTTGGATTGGCTTTTGCCGCGGGTTGGTTGGGTTCTTATGTTCAGCGCAGTGGGTCCTCGCATTCTGCTGTTCAATTGCAAATTGCAGATTCTGGTGCGGCTTCGGCTCGCTTGGCCAATCTGAGTTCGGCCCCTACCTCCTTTCAAGAAGCTTCAGCCCTGTCGACGCCCACAGTGGTGTTCATCAAGAATGAAAGTACCGCCCAGTACAGCAGTCCTTTGGGTTGGTTCTGGGATTTTGACCCCTTTGGCAGCCGCGGTCCTAGCATGAGCACAGGAAGTGGTGTCATCGTGTCAGCCGACGGCTACATTGTCACCAACAACCATGTCATTCAAGGAGCTGAAAAGTTGACAGTGGTTCTCAATAGCCCCAAAAAAGAATACGTGGCCAAAGTAGTTGGAGCCGATGCGGGCAGTGATTTGGCCTTGTTAAAGATTGAAGCTGAGCAATTGCCGACCATTCGTTTTGCCAACAGCGATGAGCTGGCTGTAGGTGATTGGGTATTGGCGGTGGGCAACCCCTTCAATTTGACCAGCACCGTAACCGCAGGTATCGTTTCTGCCAAGGGTCGCAACATCAATTTGATGAAAAACCAATTCCCTATTGAGAGCTTCATTCAAACCGATGCCGCTATCAATCCGGGTAACTCAGGTGGAGCCTTGGTCAATGCCGCCGGCGAGTTGGTGGGCATCAACACAGCCATTCAAAGCAATACGGGTTCTTATACGGGCTACGGATTCGCCATTCCCTCGAACATCGTACGAAAGATTGTCACGGACTTCATTGAAAAAGGAGAGGTGCAGCGCGGATTTGTGGGTATGGATGTTCGGGAATTGAACGCCGATGAATTGGAAGAGTTGGGGCTGACCGGAGTCGCCTTGCGCGTGGTCGCTGTATTGGAGGAAGGACCGGCTTTCAAAGCGGGTATACGCAAAGGCGATGTATTGACGGCCGTGGCGGGTCATGCCTTAACGGGCAAGAGTGATTACGATGAGCATTTGGCCTATTTGCGTCCTGGAGATGAGTTGGAAGTCGATTGGATTCGTTCAGGCAGCAAAAAGACCGCTGCCATCAAACTCATTTCCAAACAAGACAATCAGGCTTTGCTGATGAAAGGGGCGGTAAGTTCCGATCGATTGGGCGCCGATTTTCAACCCTTGAATGCCAGCGATTTGACCCAATTGGGATTGAATCAGGGCATTCGCATCATCAACATTCGCCGAGGAGGCGCCATTGCACAAATGGGATTGCCCAATGGGTTCGTGGTGATGAAATTCAATGGTCAGGCCTACGCGGAGCCCGAAGCTTTGATCGCGGCCATGGAGCGTGCCTCTGGTCGCATTCAAATTCAGGGCAAAGATCCCAATGGTACCACGCGCACCTACAGTTTCTTCTCCTATTGAGGTTGATTGCCCAGGAGCGCGTACTCGGGAAGTCCGAATCGCTCTCAATAATGAATCTGCGGCCTACCTTTGAAGCATGAGTGTTCCGGCTATTCCCAACCTTCGGGTCAGCAACCCCGATTCATTTTTTCTGCTTGCAGGACCTTGTGCCATCGAAGATCGCGACATGGCCATGCGCATTGCTGAGCATTTGGCTGAACTGACTCAGCGTTTGGAAATACCCTGGGTATTCAAAGGATCGTACCGCAAGGCCAACCGCAGTCGCATCGACTCCTTCACGGGCATCGGTGATGAAAAAGCCTTGGGTATTTTGGCTGAGGTAGGAAAGCAATTCTCTGTTCCTACCGTGACTGACATTCACGAATCTCATGAGGCGGCTATGGTAGCTGAATATGTAGATGTTCTCCAAATTCCTGCCTTCTTGTTTCGCCAAACTGAGTTGTTGGTGGCGGCTTCAAAAACCGGTAAGTGGATCAACATCAAGAAAGGTCAATTTGCGGCCGCCAATGCCATGCAACACGCCCTTCAAAAATGCATTGACAGCGGCAATTCCAATGTCATGCTCACTGACCGAGGCAATAGCTTTGGATATAGCGATCTGATTGTGGATATGCGCAATATTCCCGAAATGCGAGCCATGGGTGCTCCTGTGATCATGGATGTGACCCATAGTTTGCAACAACCCAACCAATCATCGGGCGTTACGGGTGGCAAACCTGAATTGATCGAGACCATAGCCAAAGCGGCCATTGCTGTGGGTGCCGACGCATTGTTCATGGAAACCCATCCCAAACCTTCTGAGGCCAAAAGCGATGGAGCCAACATGCTTCCTTTGGATCAAGTCGAGGCCTTGCTGCTAATACTCAAGCGGGTGCGCGAAGCCATTTTGTAATCCTTCACCACTGGACATAAAAAAAGCCCCGATTTCTCGGGGCTTTTTTATTAGTTTCTATTCGTCTTTCCAGAAGAGTCAGGCTAAGGCTACTCATCAGGAGTTGAGCGGCTCGAAGTTGGAGTAGTACGTGGTTTGCGGGGTGGACGCTTGGGCAACAAATACAGCTTGCCATCTTTTACGGGTGATTCAGGTTTGAATACCTTGAAGAAGTTTTTACCTAAGGTGGGAACGTCAACCTTATCCGTGATCTGGAAGGAGACGTTCTTTACGATGTAGTCTCCAACAATCATTTGGTCAATGATGAATTTGTTGCTGGGCAACTTGATTTTCTTACCCGTGTTGGGGTCGATGGCAATTACCTTGTCACCATCCAAGAAACTGCCTTTGTTGATCAATCCAGACTTCAACCACTCGGCGGCAACCAAGGCAGGAACCGCAGTGTAGCGACCGATAAAGTCGTAAGCAAAGGCTTCAGCACGCACATTGTTCACCATGACAGAGATGGCGTCTTTGCCTCCCAATGAACTTACGGTCAAAGGAATGGCGGTACTCAAATCCATTTCAGGAGCAGCAGCCTCTTGAGCGTCAGCGCTGTCTTTAGTTGCTTTGCCTTCATTCGTATTGTTGCGATCCAGGTCTATGTTGACGTTGACTTTAGCACGAGATTCGGCTCCGTCCCAAGCAAAACGAACGGTTGTACGGCGGTTTTGTTGGTGCTGATACTCGTCACAGGCTACGTAAGACTTATCTCCAATAATTTTAATTTCACTAGGTTGGTACTCTTCGTAATAACTCATGGTAACATTGCCATTACGGTCTTTCACGACAATCATTTTCTTGGTCTGGCCCTTGATGTAAGGTGTCATTCCAACGACATCTTGGCCTTCGCATTTGCAATCATTGACCAATTCCAATTCTCCGTATCCCACGGCGACAATACGAGAAGAATCGACCCCGTATTTTCTCATCAGATAATTTCGAGCACTATCGGCACGGCGTTGAGCCAGATTGACGTTGTAACTGACGCTAGCTCGGCAGTCTGTGTGTGAACCTAATTCTGCGATCAATTTTGGGTATTTCAACAAAACATTCTGGGCAAACGTATCAAGCACGGCAGCTGCATCAGGCCGAATGTTGGCCTTGTCCAAATCATAGAAAATGGGAAGTGTAAGAATTTCGTCGATTGGGCTGGTCAAACAGAAATCTTGGTACAAGGTGGTCGAAAAACGAATACCCCAAGTGGTTCGTTCGGTCAATGGGCCGTCGAAATAATACAACTCAGGTTGCCTAGCTATGATTTTGTAGTTTGTTTTTTCCTTGAGGTCGTATGTATAGGCCCCCATGCTATCAGTTTTCAATGTAGCAATGACACTATCTCTATCGTTGGTGATGGTTACAGTAGCCCCAATCAAAGGCTTTTTGGTGTTGCAATCAGTCACAAAACCTTGAATATTGATGAAAATAGGTAAGATTTCGAACGAATAAATATCATCGTTGTTTTTGCGGTCTCCACGATTGGAAGTAAAGAAACCTTTATTGGCATTTAATGGATTATTGTAAAAAGTGATACCGAAGTCGTCACCACCTGAGTTCAAAGGCTCGCGCAAGTTTTCTACTTCGCGCCATACCTGAATATTGTCAGTGGGTTCGGCTTCGTACATGTCCAAACCGCCTAAAGTAGGCCAGCCATCAGTCGAGAAATACAGTTTTTTGTTGTGGGGGTTGATGTATGGGAAATATTCATCACCACTGGTATTGATATTGGGGCCCAAGTTTACAGGATCGCTCCATTTTTTTGAACGGCGACTGTAAGTGACTGCATAAATATCAAATCCACCGTATCCTCCGTCGCGATTGGAGGAGAAGTACAAGGTGTTTCCATCAGGACTCAATGCGGGGTGTCCATAGCTGTGAGCGGAATCTTCGGCACAGAAATCCAAAATGCTGCCCATGATCCATTCATTGCCGCGCTTTTTGTACTCATAGATGCCACACATCTGCTGCTTGCCGTCGCGGCCGCCGCACTGCGTCATGTACATGGTTTGGTAGCGGTTGTCGAAGGTCATAGCGCCTTCGTTGAAGTCGGTGTTGGGGAATTTGATTTTGGCGTCTTTGGCGTCATCTAGGTAAAAGGGGCCAGTCCATTTTCCGTCGCGGCCGCGCTTTCCTTTTTCAAACTGCATGTACCATACGTCGGTCCAAAAATTCATGGTTCCGGAATAGATGCGCTTGGTAGCACCACCCTCGCGGTCAGTTGTGAAAAACAACACATCATCGCGATTGGAGGCCATCATGGGCGCCCAATCGTTGGAGATGCGGGTGTTGGCTTCTTTGAAATACGAAACTTCAAAGCGACTGGAATCTTCGGTCCATTGAAGGGCCCATTCGCAACCCACCATGCGGTTGAATGCCATGCTGTCGCCGGGAATTTCTTCCAAATAGGTGTTGTAGGCATCAATAGCTTCGCGGTACTGTTCCAGGTCTTTCAACATGTCAGCACGCGCAATCAAGGTTTTGGTGTTTTTTGGGTCTGTCTTCAAGACCTTGTCGTACAAGCGCTTGGCTTTTTCGTAGTCGCTGTTCAAGCGATAAGCTTCGGCCGCCAGATAAATGGCTTCTTGCTTCAATCGCTTGTCTTCAGCGTCCTTGCTGTACTCTTCCAATAAAAATGCTGCCTGACCGTAATAACCTTGGTCAAACAGTTTTTTCCCTTCTTCAAATGAGGGGCCTTTGCAGGCTTGTAGCCCCAAAGCTGCTACAAGTGCAGCCAAGATTAGCGTGCGAATTGTTCGAATCGAACGGAACCACACGTAGGTAGAAGCGAGAGTCTTTTTCACAGATATCCTAAATAAACTGCTAATTAATGAATTTACGCCCATAAATCAAAGAGTTCAAAGGCCCAACTTGCCTTTCAATTGGGCGATTTCGGCTGAGCTCAAGGGGTTCATTCCTTTTGGCAACAAGGGGTTTTCGGTGGCCGCTAACGCCAAAGCCTTCTCAAAGGTTTGACGATGCGTCGTTTCCTGCATGTAGGAACGGCAAACCGATAGCACCGGATTGGACAAGCGCGAATTGAAATTCAGGATGGCATCGAATAAAATGCGGGCATAATATTCGTCCAAGTGGTTCATTCGGCGCAGCGCATTCACAGCCTGTACCCGTGTCCGGAATTCGTACTGAGGTCCAGCCATGGCCACCAATTGGCCTGCACAATTGACGTCAGGGTAAATCTCAGACCCCAATTCAAAATAGGCGATGCGCAAGTTGTTGATGTAGCCATCGAGCGATTTGATCTGATCCAACATGGTGTTTTTGTCGCTGGAGAATAGTGCATGGTTCCACATGCGGCGCAAGGCCGCTTCTATATTTTCATAGCTAGAATCGCTCAAACTATTCAGGAAGTACGAACGAGTTTCGTCGTTGATGAGGCACTGGTTGATTGCCACTCTTCTAACCGAGTGGTCAGATGATCCAAAAGCACGGCTAGCAAAAGCCAAAGCTTCGGCTTCTTCGGCCATCAATTGGCGGGTGACTTCAGCCAAAAAGTCGCTCTGGGTCTCCTTCTGGAACGCTGCCATTAGAGCCTCTTTCTTCACGGAAATGGGCCATGAGCGCATGGCGACCAATGCGTCGTAGCGATCAAGCGTGAACTTGGCATTGGCCAGTTGAGCCAACCAAGCTTGAGCCGATTTTTCAAACTCCACGTGCTTGAGCACTAATGATCCTTCATCAAACAATCCGAGTACAGCTTGAATGCCTTCTGGGAGATTGATTCTCACTTGCTGATACAACTGGTCAATGGTTACGGTTTGACGAAGAATACGACCATCGCTCAAATGAATGGCAAAATCAATGGGCATGCGAAACTCGCGTACTACCGCATCTCTGACGTGAATTTGCTCAATGTCAAATACGCCTTGGTTGCCGATTTGAGAGAAGCGAACGCGGTATTTGGGTTCTCCGCCGCGGTGAATCCACTGATCGAAAAACCAATCCATGTTCATGCCGGTAGCGTCGATGATGGCTTTTTGCAGGTCCCAAGTTTCGACCGTACCGTATCCGTGGCGATTCAAATACAATTGAATGGCGTGGCGGTAGTTGTCGCGGCCCATAACGTGTTGCAGCATGTACAAGACGGAGGCTCCTTTGGGATAGTGTCGAGAACTGCCTGAGGCGCTGTGTCGAACGGGCAGAGAATTCTCCCTGCCGGCAGCCAAAGCGCCGTTCATTTGACCCCTGAAATACCAAGCTTGGGCATCTTCGCCGAAGGCATGCCCTTGGTACAAACCGGGGTAGAAGGTGGCAAACGACTCTTGCAACCACTGCTCCGCGTCGTGGCGACCAGTAATCAAATCACCGAACCACTGGTGGGTGGCTTCGTGGCAATTGACTCCTATGTAGTTGTGGTCCAAGAAGGAACGGGAATCGACCCAAAAGAAATCTCCGAAGGTGGTCGCACTGGTATTTTCCATGGCCCCGTACAAGAAGTCTTGAATCATGATGTTGGCATAGTTGCCCCAAGCGTAAGGAACGCCAATTTCGTCTTCCAAAAACTCGATGATGTCTTCGGTGTTCTTGCTGGTGGGCTCGACGCGCTCGGGGTGTTCGGGGTAATACCAGAATTGAATGGGGGTTCCCCGGGATGTTTTGGAATCTTTGATGTCGTATTCGCCAATTCCCAGCATCAACAAATAGCCAGCATGGGGTTTGGGCATGCGGTATTCCCATGTGCGGGTGTTGGTTTTCTTGTCCAATTTGTTGCCGATCAACTGGCCATTTGACAACACCTTGTATCGGTCGTCGATGCCGTACACGGAAACAGCGGTGATGAATTTATCGCCGCGATCATCGATCATGGGTATCCAGTGGCGGTTGTCTATGCCTTGTCCCTGGGTCCAAATCTGTTTACGCGTCATTCGCCTCGGGTCATCGCTATTGTCGTGGTTCCAACCGATGAAATAAATGCCGCGTTTGGGATGTGCCTGATAATCAATGCTGATCTCATGGGTTTGGCCATACACTCCCTCTAAGTGAGTTTCGCATACCAAGCCAGTGGGAATACTGTGAAAGGAAATGGCTTTGCCGTCGAGATAGACTTTGTTAATGCTGATGCCAGGGGCATCAAAAAACACCGTATCCAATTGGTTTTGCAAGGCTTTGAAGCGGTGCAGAACAACGCCATTGACTTCACCCAATTCAGGTTTGAATCGAACGTCTAAGCCCATGTACTCGACATCGATATTGCGGTTGCGCTCGTGAGCACCGGCATCGACATGGTAACAAGTGGTTTCAGGAAATTGGGCGAATCCCAATTGGGCAACACAAACAAGGGCAAAGGCAGTAGCTCGGCCGAACACAGAAATTATTCTACTCATGGTTGAAATGGCCCTTACAGTGAAAGGGCATCTGACGAAGATACTTAGGCAGAATAGGGCTTAACAAATTTTTTAAAATTTTTCCAATGTGCTATTGCTTAGATGTTCCTCGTCTGTGTATTTTTGCCATCCCTTTCGAGGGAAACGGTTCGGTAGTTCAGCTGGTTAGAATACATGCCTGTCACGCATGGGGTCGCGGGTTCGAGCCCCGTCCGGACCGCCAGACAAAAACCCCGCCTTTCGGCGGGGTTTTTTATATTTGGCTGCATGAGCTTTTGGGAGAAGAATTTGCAGCGCATCGAAGGTTTGGTCTATGCCCTTATTATTTTAAGTGTTTCTAGCATTGTTTTAGAGACACATAAGGGGTTAAGTGCTGAATGGCATGCGGGCTTGAAAAAATTCGAGCTTTTTACCTATATCGTATTCACCGTTGAGTATGCCCTTCGTTTGGGTTTTGCCATTCGCCAAGGCAGGATCAGGTCTTATGCCTTTTCCTTTTTCGGCATCATCGATTTGTTGGCCATTTTACCCTTCTTTTTACCCTTTTTTATTGCATTTGATGCTAGAGCCTTAAGAACATTGCGTCTACTTCGAATGGTCAATTTAATTAAAATGGTACGCCATAGCATGGCGGTTAGGACCTTGGTTAAGGTGATTCAATCCATCAAAACGGAGCTGGGGCTGACCTTGTTTGCCAGCCTGGTTTTGGTCCTCATGGCCGGCATGATGATGTATTACGCTGAACATGAAACGCAACCTGAAGTATTTACGAATATGAGCCAAGCCATTTGGTGGGCCATTGCGACATTGACGACTATAGGGTATGGAGATATCTATCCTATTACTGCTATAGGTAAGCTATTGGCTTCTGTGGTTGCCCTTATAGGTATAGGATTGATAGCCATCCCGACTGGTTTGATTTCAGCGGCCTATGTAAAAGCCTTGAAAGACGATACTCAATCGGCAGATACCAAGAACCACGAGTAGGGTTTACCCTTTACGGAGCCATCGTTTGGGAAACGGTAAGTCCAGGTATGGCCTTGGTGCTGAAGTGTTTTACTGAAATGAGTGGGGACCTGAGCACCAGTGGCTAAGGTTCTTAGTGCTTGGCGCGATGGCAAGGGTTCAAATTCAACTACAACAAGTACTTGTACCGGGCCTCGTTCTGACATCTCCCGTTCCAAATCTTCTAATCCTTTCCAGGGTCCCCGATTCAAAGACTCGTGCTGAAGGGCACAGTTCAAATAACTAAAGGTTTGTCGCAAGGCGAGGGAGTCACAAGCGAAATCTGCAGCAGGCGCCAAGTGCCCTTTGTCCCATTCGTTATGGGCATAGTCAGCATTGTTGGAGGTGTGAACGGAGTCAACCTGGAAAAAATTCAAGCCCGAGCGAGAGAATGTTCCTTCTGTGCATTGAACGGTGTACCACAGGCGCTGAGGTTGCTCGAATGCCTCGTTGTATTCCACTTGAAAGATACCCGCATCTACATAACGCACTTGGGCAGACAACGCTGACCCGAGCAGAATCATAGCTAAAAAGTTCAGCCAGTTTTTCATCAGAAAGTCAATTCATTGGACAAAACCCAAACTTGCCCGAAAATCCCAACGCTCAATACTTGGTCATGGTTTTCGGTCTGAATACGTGTCATGGAAGCCAAGTAATAATTGTCATATGTCATCAGGGTTTCGATGGCTAGCTGACTGGCTCCGCGGTTAATCAATTGCCCCAGTTTGGAAGCCAGATTGTCTTGAGTCTTCTCCGTGGTTTGGTTGCGTATTTCCGTGCGAACTGCTTCTTGGTGTTGGCTAAATTGGGGGTTGCTATACAAAGCCAAGCCTAGAATGAGGATGAACAATAACAATCGCATAAAGCAAGTTAGTGAAATTATTTGTGACCCCAGCGAAGCAAGCTGTAGCCCAAAACGGCGGCTGTAGCGCTGGCAATCAATACGCTCAATTTGCCCAAATCGATCAAGAAATGATCGGTAAAGGCGAGGTTGGTCACGAACATGGCCATGGTGAATCCGATACCGCCCAATAGACCGGCACCCCACAACATGCGCAGGCTAATGTTGGGAGAAAGATGGGTGTAACCCAGTTTGATGCTGAGCAAGCTGAATCCCACAATACCCAGAGGTTTTCCTACTACCAATCCTAAGAAAATACCAATCGATTCGGGGCCAAAAAAGTGCGAAAAGGTTTCGCTGCTGATGGGAATAGCCGTGTTGGCCAAGGCAAACAAAGGCAGAATGAAGAAGGTTACGGGAGCCGCCAAGCTGTGTTCCAATTTGTACGATACCGTATGGGGTTTTCCGTCTTCGAAGGGTATGGCGAAAGCCAAAATAACTCCAGCCAAGGTGGCGTGAATGCCCGAGTGCATCATGGTGAGCCACAGCAATAGACCTAGAGGCAGGTATACCCACAGCGAGGTCACTCCTCGTTTTTGGAGCACGAACAATATCGCAGTAATCAATGCGGCTGATCCCAACCAAATCCAGTGAAAGCCGTGGCCGTAGAATATGGCAATGACAAAAATGGCACCGAGGTCATCGATGATGGCCAAAGCAGTTAAGAATACCTTCAATGAAGGTGGTACGCGATTGCCCAATAAGCTCATGAGGGCAATGGCAAAGGCTATGTCAGTGGCAGTGGGAATGCCTATGCCTCGCAAGGTTTCGGGTGATCCCAAATTGCTTAAGAAGTAGATCAAAGCGGGCACGACCATTCCACCTGCTGCAGCAATCACCGGTAAAAGGGCCTGCTTTCGGTTGCTC
>JAQCBH010000028.1 GCA_027621365.1 Bacteroidota bacterium
GCCAAGCCCCTCCACCAAGCGTTCAGCTCTTCGGCAATCTGCGCTTGGGGCCGCCAACGGTAGACTGGAAGCCCAAAGGTAGATTCCGTGATGAAGTGCTGGCAGCGCACCGGTTCGAAAGCCGGGCTCAGCCCATCGTCTTCCAATTTGTAATCGCCGCTCACCACCCACGTTTCCCCCTGGTAAGAGAGCCGAGCCTGGGCAGAACCCGGCACATGGCCGGCGGGAAACAAAGTGATTTCCACCCCGTTGATGAAAAGGGCTTGTCCGTACTCCAGGGTCTGCAAGGAGATGGAAGCACCTAGGCGAAGGCGCAGCACATTCTCTGAATCTTTGTGAGCCAAGTACTGCTTCATGCCCGGTCGAGCATGGTCGGCGTGGGCGTGGGTAAGCAGGGCTTTGTCGACTTTGCGCCAAGGATCAATGTACAAATCAGCCTGGGGGCAGTAATAGCCCTTGTCGGTCAATACCAATAATGCTGATTTGCGCCCCATGTCTTGCAATTAACGCAAAACGGCCCCGATGCGGGGCCGTTTTGTTGCAGTTTTTGCGGTTATTTTCTTCAAAAGTTTTCGCGAAAATCGCAAGCAGTGGCTGCGCAGCTTACCTGCATCGTCGGCAGAAATCGCAAGCCGGCCTCAAGGGCCAAGCTCCCAATCTGCCGCACTAGCCCCCGCCCAGCGAATTACTTCGCCACCCCTACGCTGCGCTTTTCTCTGATCACGGTGATCTTCACCTGTCCAGGGTAGCGCATTTCGGTCATGATGCGGTTCGACAATTCGAAAGCCAAGGTATCGGCTTGCTCGTCTTGGGTCTTCTCGGCCGCCATGATGATGCGAAGTTCGCGACCCGCCTGAATGGCGAAGGCCTTTTCTACACCGGGGTAGCTGAGGGCCATATTTTCCATTTCGCGAATACGCTCCAAGTAGCCTTCGTCGCCGCGACGAGCGCCTGGGCGCGAGCCGCTGATGGCGTCACAAGCCTGGATGATGGGGCTCAACAAGGAAGTCATTTCGATCTCGTCGTGGTGGGCACCTACGGCGTTGCACACTTCAGGATGCTCTCCGTACTTTTCGCACAACTTCAGACCCAACAAAGCGTGTGGAGTCTCTTCGTCGTTGTCGGGACACTTTCCAATGTCGTGCAACAAACCCGCGCGCTTGGCCAACTTCACGTTCAAGCCCATTTCAGCCGCCATGGTGGCACACAAACGAGCTACTTCACGTGAGTGCTTCAACAAGTTTTGACCGTAAGACGAGCGGAAACGCATGCGTCCAACGTAGCGAATCAATTCAGGATGCAAACCGGTAATGCCCAAGTCAACCACGGTGCGTTCGCCCCATTCGATGACTTCTTCTTCGATTTGCTTGCGCACCTTTTCCACCACTTCCTCAATGCGAGCAGGGTGAATACGGCCATCGCGAATCAAACGCTCCAAAGCCACACGAGCGATCTCACGGCGAATCGGGTCGTAGCAAGACAAGACGATGGTCTCAGGAGTATCATCGATTAAAATCTCTACACCGGTAGCGGCTTCAAAGGCTTTGATGTTGCGACCCTCACGACCGATGATGCGGCCTTTTTGGTCATCGCTCTCCAAGGGGAAGGAAGTGACCGTGTTGTCAATGGCCAATTCAGCAGCAGTACGCTGAATGGTTTGCAACACGATGCGCTTGGCCTCGCGGCCCGCTCCCAACTTGGCTTCTTCTACGATGTTTTTGGCCAGAGACATTCCCTCAGAATGGGCCTTGGCTTTGATGGTCTCCAACATTTGCTCCTTGGCTTCGGCGGCGGTGAAACCGGCTACCTTTTCCAATTGCTGCAACTGTTGCTCGCGAAGAGCGTTGACCTCGTTTTCCTTTTTCTTGTAAGCCTCAATCTGTGCATCCAAGCGCTGGCGCTGACGATCGTTTTCGTCTTCATTGTTTTTCAAGCCCTTGAGCTTGTCATCCAAAGATTGTTCTTTTTGCTTCAGACGGTTTTCGGCGTTGTTCATTTCCTGGTTGCGCTTGTTGATCTCGCGATCGTAGTCAGAGCGCAACTGCATGTACTTCTCTTTTGCTTCTAAAACCCGGTCCTTTTTGATGTTTTCGCCTTGCAAACGAGCTTCTTCCAAGACTCGGGCTTGCTCAGCCTCCAGTTGCTTCTTTCGTGCAGCAACAAAAATCACGTATCCTGACCCCAATCCACCGATTAGGCCTGCCAAGACAAATAGTACGATTTCTCCCATATAGGTGTTCCTTTTGCAGGCAGCAAGGACAACAATCGGCTACTGAATTCCCTTTAGACTCCGGCCAACAACTGCTCGAGGGCTTTGAGCTCCTCTTCGACAGCGGGGGCGGTTTTCTCGTTGTCCCGTTGCTGTTTCAGCACATCGCCCGCCATGTCTAAGGCGGCCCAGGACAATCGATCTATAGGCTCGGTCGCTTGAAAGCTGCGAAAAGCATCTATTCGGCGATTGAGCAGTTGTGCCGACATTCGAACAGCCTGTTCATCTTTAGGCGCCACACGCAACCGCAAGATGCGGTCGTCGATGTTCACACTGATGAGAAGGCTATTTTCGGTCGTCACGAGGGTTTATTCATTTAGCAAATCAATGCACTTGTCGATGTCCCTTACCAAGTCGTTGATCTTCATTTTCAACGCCTTATGGTCATCAGAGCCACCTGACATTTCTTTTGCAAGTTTAATCATTTTATTCTGATCCTTGAGTTCAGCCAAGGCGTTTTTTTGCAGCTCAGCGGTTTGCTTGAGTTGCTCATTTTCGGCCTTCAATGCTTCCAGTTCTTTGGCCATCAAACGATTGGTTTCAACCAGCCTCATGACTTTGCCACGAACCGATTGCAAGCGCTGTTCCAAGGAATCCATGAAACAAAAGTAAACCTTAGTCTACGAAAATCTTGTCGCGTCGCAAGACTTTGTCGTTATCGGCCCGTCTTAAAATGCCGATGTAAGCTGCTGGCCGCCACCCGACGGTAGAAAAACGAGTCACGTTCTCGGTCAATAGGGTTTCTTCATTCATCGCCTGTCCCAACAAATCATACACCTGAAGGGTCACCACGCCCTCTTTGAGTTCGTCGGTCAATTCTACCGTGATGTTCTGGTTCTCGCTCTGGCGGTAAATCAGTACCTCATCGTAAACCACTGTATCAAAAATGCGAATGGTGGTGTCGATGCGGTAGGCGATGGCCAAGTCCTTGCGGTAGGTCGAAGCCACGTTGCGCATGGCGGCTACCTGGCCCTTGGTGAACATGTTTTGGCAGGCATGGGTGCTGTAGTCCATGTAATTTTCGACCATATCCGGCTCGTCGTTGGCGGTAGTGCATCCGTTGGCACTCCAAAGGCAATTGAAACTCGATTGGGCGCCCATCAAAGGGGTGTCATCGATGTAGTCATCAGCCGCACATTTGTTCACTGAATATTGGTCGTCGGCCCAAATGTGGCGAAGGCCGAAGTAGTGGCCCACCTCGTGAACCGCGACGCGGCCCATAGCCGATTGGCGCAGTGTAGCGCTTCCGTTCAACGCGAGACGATTGTTGCGCCCAAACACCTTGTAGTGCATCACCACCCCTTGGCGGTTGTCGGCCACCCAAACGTTCGAGGTCCAAAAGGGGTGCCCATACGGCGGATAAGCGTAGCCCAACAAGGCATCCTGGCCGTTCTGACTCAAGTCACAAACCCAAATGTTTAGGTATTTTTTCGGATCCCAAGCGTCTTCTCCACCCTGGGCCGTGAACTTCATCTGGTCGTTCAACTGATTGCCCCCGAAGCTGGTGCGGGTCGAATAGGTGCGGGTAATGCCCGTGGTCGGATTTCCCTGTGGGTCCACACTGGCCAAGACAAACTCAATGCGGGCATCGCCCGCTCTAGCCTTGAAAATGGGGCGTGTCTTGCTCGTATCGGCATTCAAGCGTCGAAAATCCTGGTTCAATACCTCGATTTGGTTGACAGCCAAGGAGTCGGGAAGATTTTCGTTGTTCGTGTTGTAGACAATGTGCACCACCACGGGCATGATGAACACCGTATCGAAGTAATACATGGTATCGGTGATGCGGCGAGCGCGCGATTGCACCTGAGGCTCGAACTTAGAGGCATCAACCGAAGCTTCATAGGCTTGGTTAAAGGCCAAGGAAAAGCCGGGATATTCCTTTTCCAACTTGTCCAAAATCCAGCTTTGGGCACAGGGCTCAACGATGCTATCGGGCAAGGTTTGAGCTTGGCTGTATGCGAGGCTTGTGAGCGCTGCAAGGGTGGCAAAAATTTTCTTCCTTCCCATCAAACTTTTGCAAGATAAGCCCTGTGTCGTGTAGCTTCGGCCTGAGATGCGCACTTTTTACCGTTTCGTGAGTTACCTCAGCTACCCCGGCTTCATCGCCGTGCTGGGCATTTTGCACTTTGCCCCCGGGTATTTATCACTGACCCTTTCACTGCTGGGTTACGCCCTTCTTCCCTTGCTCTTTGCGGGATGGATGATACGCTCCGGCCGGGTAGAATCACTGGAAATGAAGACCGCACCCGAGCGAAATCTCGCTTACCGCGTTTCCTTGGTTTTGGATTTAGCCTTGGCGCTGTACTTTCAGTGGCGCTGGCAAAGCGAAGCGGCCCAATGGCCCTGGGTCATTTTTGGTGTGATTTTGCTGCTCACCTTGGTAAATCAGTTCGGCTACAAAGCCAGCATGCATACGGCCGCCTGCGGCGGCCTCCTAGCCTTCTCATTCACTTGGGTACTCAAGCATTTCGGAGTCATAGCCCTAACAGCCAGCCTCCCCATGCAACTCTATTTGGGCAGTTTGACCTTATTATTTGGCCTGGTTTACCTCTCTCGGTACCGGCTTGGCGCCCATAGCCACCGCGAATTGCTCGGCGGCACCGCCATTGGCCTTTTCGTTACCTTTGCTTTTCAACTGATATGGAATCTTTGACCTGCATTTTGTATGAAAAAACCGGTTCGGTCGCCCGAATCTCCTTGAACCGCCCCGACGTTTTCAACGCCTTTGACGATGCTCAGAGCTACGAACTTCAAGCGGCCTTGAAGGAGGCAGCTAAAGATGCAGAGGTACGCGTGGTTGTGCTCACAGGAGCTGGTCGTGCCTTTTGCAGCGGCCAGGATTTGAAAGCCATTGCCGGTTCCAAAAACCGCAGCCTATCTGACAGCTTGTACAAGCGCTACAACCCCATTATCAAGGCTATGCGCAACCTGCCCAAGCCCATCATTGCCCGCATCAACGGTGTGGCGGCCGGTGCCGGTGCCTCTTTGGCCTTGGCCTGCGACTTTTTGATCGCCAGCGAAAAAGCTTCCCTGATCGAGGTCTTTGTCAATGTCGGTTTGGTGCCCGATTCCGGTTCTTCCTATTTCTTGCCCAAGGCCATCAGCCCGGCTCGCGCCTTTGAAATGGCCACCATGGCTCCCAAAATCTCGGCCCAACAAGCCTTGGAATGGGGTTTGGTCAACCGCGTGGTTAGCGAAGAAGGCCTGGACTCCATGGTTGACGAAGTAGCCGCTTATTACGCCCAGGCTCCCACCAAGAGCATTGGCATGATCAAGAAGATGTTGAACAAAGCTGCCCACAGTGATTTGGATACCATGCTCCAATACGAAGCTTGGTGCCAGGAAATCGCCGGCCGCAGCGAAGATTATAAGGAAGGTGTGACCGCCTTCAACGAAAAGCGCAAGCCCGAGTTCAAGGGCAAGTAATTCATATAAGATGGGGCTAGGAGACCTGTCGATTTTTTAAGGCCATGAACAAATTCAGAAGCGAGCGACTGCGATACCAAGCCTGCCGCTACCTTCTGTTTTGGCTGCCCGATACCTGGTTCCTGTCGCTCAATTACTTCTTTTACCACCTTGGCTCCGGTTGGCATCGCCTATCGGTTACGCCTTGGGGATTGGCGCGCCTGCGGCGCGAGTTTTTGGCTTGGGAAGCCACTAAATCTGACATAGCTGCCCGTACCACCGCCCTACGCCCCCTCATCGACCAGGTCTTTGAGGAATTTGACCAAACCCAAGTCCTGCCCCCAAGCTTCGATTTGGCCATTATGCAGTTGATGTTGGCGGCCCGGCCTGCGGCCGGGCCTCAGCTCGCCGACAAACGATCGTTTCGGGCCGAAGTCGAGCGCATACTTGGACCTGAATTCTTGGTACCGCTCTTGCAAGAAAGCGATACCGCTGAAGGGCTTCAGCCTCAAGAGGAGGTCGTCTACAAAGCCTCACACGGCTGTGGTTGGAACCAATTTGAACTTCAGCGCTCTTGGATGAAGCGGTGGCTTTCTAGCGACTTCTACTGGGTTTCACGAGAGTGGACGTACCGCGGCCTTCGGCCGCGGGCCCTCGCCGAACAAAAACTCAAGGGCCAAACCCACCCCGATTGGCCCGAAGGACTTTGCGATTTTAAGGTGTTTGTTCACCGAGGCCAAGCCAAGCTTATTCAAATCAATTTACTACGCCAAACTGGCCATCGTACGGCTTATTACAGCCCTGATTGGAAGCGCCTTGATATGGCAGTAAATTTTAAGGCTTGGCCCGAGACATTGACCATACCAAAAGGTCTAGAAAAGCTGGTACAAGCGGCTGAAAAACTGGCCCACGCCCAGGCAGAAGTCTTGTTTCTGCGCATCGACGGCTACTTGCTTGAGGGCAAGTTCTTCTTGGGCGAAGCCACCCTTCACCCCGGCGGCGGGAACATGCGCTTTTTGAAATCGCATCACTGAGGTGAATCAATATTCAAAATGAGACATTCCTTGGGCAAAGCATTAAAATTTATTGTTGTGTCCCATGAAGTCGAGCGAATTCTCAAAAAGTGTTTTCCCGCAGGGAACTCTTCAAAAATAAAATTAGACCTCTTTCCTTTCTTGTACCACTGACTGTAACCATCAAAGATTAACTCTGGAGAATGCACCGGGTTTGACATTCGAATTTCAAGCCCAGATATTCCATATTTATTTGGGCTGATCAACATTTTGGGGTGACTGGTTTTGCAAGAGACAAAACTGAATAACACTGAAAAACAAAATAAAGGGCCTGTTTTTTTAGTAATCATCATAAAAGAGGTGCAAAAATAGCCCTACTCTGTTGTACAACCTAATCAAGTTTCATAACAAAATATAACAAAAAAGGGCGGCCCGCTGGGCCGCCCTTTTTGAAGAGTTTTGTTTGGAGATTAGTTATCCCACCAAACAGGCATGTTCAACTCCTGAATACCGTAAGTAGTACCGTATTTGGTGTTGTACAAGCGCTCAACCAACGAAGTGGGGAAGCGCAAAGCCATATCGCTACCCAAGTTGCCTGAAGGATGTGCAGACAATGCGGGGATACCGGTACGACGCCAATCGTTGTAGGGCTCCATCATAGTGAAACCAGAAATGTATTTCTGGGTCATGATTTTCTCCAAAGTGATGCTATTGGCATCTTCACTGGCGTTGGCAGTGATCCAAGCTGGATCAGCAGCCATGCCGGTGATTTGCTCTACGTGAGCTGCGATGGCCGCATTGTGGGCATCGGCAGCGCCAGACTTATCGCCAGAAGCCAATTTGGCTTCAGCCTCAATGAAAGACAATTCCACGAAGGTTCCCAAAGGAGTCACGCTTGATGCAGAAGCAAAGTAGCTACCGAAATCAGAAGCAGTAACATCCAATGAGCCCAAACCAGCACCGTAGTACCCACCTGTATCACCTTCGGTGAAGTAGTAGGGCAAACGAGGATCGCTTTGAGCGTTCATCATGTCTACCAAGTTGGCACCTGCCTTCATGTAGTTCTGACGAGCTACTTTGGCAAATGCATACCACTGGTTGAATTCGTTGGCGTTGGTACCAAAGATGCAATTGGCATCTCCAGAAGCGTCAGCGAAACCAGCAGCTTTGGCAGCAGCCACATCAGCCAGGGCCTTGGTGGCCCATCCGGCATCACGACCGCTAGCACGCATGTGGTAACGAGCCTTCAACAAGTTGGCAAAACCAACCCACTTGGCCATATCGCCTTCGTAGATGTAGTCGTCATAACCAGGAGACAATTTGCTGTCAGCCGCACCGCAATTGGCGATGGCGTCATCCAACAAAGTCTGCATGGCCGCCAAGATATCTTCCTGGTTGTCACAAGCAGCCTCGAAGGTCTGGTCGGTATTCAAACCGCCCATAGCCTGACTGTAAGGTACATCACCCCAGAAGTCAGTCGCTACACCGATCATCAAAGCTTCCAGCACCTGAGCTACACCGGTATAGTGTGGGCTCTCGTTGCCAGCTTTGCTTTGAATCAAGCGCAGGTTCTTCAATCCGCGGGTATAAATAACGTCCCATTCGTTCTCAACGTCACCTTCGTCCAAGATGTATTTTCCAACAGCTTCAGACTGGTTCGACGTTCCTTCACTTTGCTGAGACCACATGCTCGCGATGCGAGACATGTTGCCCCCGTAGGTAGCGAATACTGAAAGCTCAGAAGCCGCCAACAACAAATCAGGTGAAGCATCAGAAGGAGAATTGGGAGACACGTCATAGCCTTCTACAAATTTCTGGCAAGACGCGAAGAGCATAGAAGCTCCCAAAACGATTGCAAATATCTTTTTCATCTTATTATCCTTTCTGAATTAAAAGCCCAACTTAACAGAGAACATGAATGACTTAGCACCAGGGTTGTTGAAGTAATCAAAACCACCAATGTTAGAACCGGCACCGGTCAAGCTAGTCTCAGGATCAACACCAGGGTAGTCAGTGAAGAGCAACAAGTTGCGACCTACAGCACCCAAAGTGATGCTGTTGATACCGTTGATAGTAACGGGCAACTTGTAGTTCAATCCCAACTCGCGCAAACGCTTCCAAGAACCGTCATAAACAGCGTTCTCAGCAGGTCCACCCGCATCACCCTTGAAGTAGCGCCAATAAGTCTCAGCGTCAACCTCAGTCGTGTTGGGAGCTCCATCGCTCACGCGTACACCTTCAATCAAGTAAGTGCGGCCGCGATCAGCAGAAGCTTCGGTCATACCATAGTTGTTCATACGAGCGTAGGTACCGCACCAGATGTCGCCACCCTGACGGAAATCCCACAACATGGTCAAGCTTACACCTTTGATGTTGAAGGTATTGCGCAAACCACCGAACCAATCGGGGAAGGGGTTACCAATGTTACCACGCTTGGAATCCGCAAAAGGAGTTCCGTCGTCGTCGATCAACAAGTTACCAGCCTCGTCACGGGCCCAACGAGCACCGTACAAGGCACCGTAAGACTCACCCACGATGGCATAAGAACCGGCAGAAGAGAAGGCGGCTTCGATGTTGATTTCGTCAACACCAGGAGCCAAGGCCAACACTTCGCTGCGGTTGCGGCTCCAGTTGATGCCCATATCCCAAGAGAAGTTGTCGTTCTTGATGATGGTACCATTGACCAACAATTCGATACCCTTGTTCACCATTTCGCCGCTGTTCTTTACAACGCCGCCAAATCCGCTTGAAGAAGCGATAGGCATGCTGATCAAGATGTCAGAAGACTTCTGGTTGTACATGGTCAAGTCTACATTCAACTTGCCGCTGAAGAAGCGCAAGTCTACGCCGATTTCTTTACCGGTTACACGCTCAGGAGCCAAGGCGTTGTTACCCAAGCCATTGCTCATACCGAAACCGTTCATGCCCAAGTAAGGGAAACCGATACCGCTGGTGAAACCGTCGGTGAAAGAAGGCTGACCGTAGTAGGTCTGTGTTCCGTAAGCACCTGGGTTGATACCTGCCTCAGCGTAAGCCAAACGCAACTTACCGAAGCTCAACACATCGCTACGGCCCATCAACTCGGTGAACACCAATGAGGTGTTAACAGAAGGATAGAAGAAGTTGTTCTTAGCAGAACCGAAGGTTGAGGCCCATTCGTTACGGCCAGTGAAGTTGACATACAAGAAGTTGCTGTAGTTCAATTCCACGCCACCGAACATAGCCGCTGTGCGCACCTCTAAATATCCACCGTCAGAATACAAGTTGGAAGCGTTGCTCAAGTTGTAGAAATTGGGGATAGCCAAGTCGCGGCCACGCAAGAACTGGCTGCTGCGGTAGCGATGGTTCAAGTTGTTACCAGCGGTGATGGTTGCATCCAAATCAGCGTTGATTTGCTTTTTAGCGGTCAACACAAGATCGCTATACCACTCGCGGTAGCGAATGACGTTTTCGTTTACCTCACCACCAGGTGCGTTATCAGGCTGCCAAGATCCCACCGCGAAAATCTGCTTGCGGGAATCGGTGTATTGGTCAGTACCGACGCGCCAGTTGGCGGTCAACCAATCGTTTACCTGATAGTTGGTGTTGATGTTACCCAAAATGCGGTTCACATCATCGGTGAAGGGGTTCTCGTATACAGTCCAGTATGGGTTGTCGTAATACGTGTAATAGGTGTGGCCAGTACCGTCGGCATTTTTGTACGCCAAACCGTCCTTGCCTTCACCAGTTCCACCCAAGATGTTGAAGTCAGCGGGCATACGCATCAATGACAACATGGTACCAGACAAGTTAGAACCGTTTTGTGCACGGGTACCGCCTGAGTTGATCAAGTTGATGGAACTACCTACCGTCAACTTATCGGTAACGCGGGAATCAGTATTCACGCGAACCGTGGTACGGTGGAAATTGGTATTGGGAACAATACCGCTCTGCTGGGTGTTTCCTACAGAGAATCGAGCAGACGTATTGTCGCCGTTCACGGTGATACCCAAGTTGTTGGTGTTTGACAAAGCGGTCTGGAAAAAGGTTCCAGGGTTGTCATACGCCTCACCTGTGATCATTGGACCCCAAGCATAAGGAATGTTTTTGTTCACCGCACCCTCTGCCTGAACATTGCCGTCAGCATCGAAACGACCCCCACCAATTCCTTGGCCATAGGTCATTTGCTTTTCGGGCAACTTGTTCACCGAAGACCAATCGAAGGTAGAACCGAACTCAGCGCTGAAACGCTTTCCGTCTGCTCCGCCGCGCTTGGTGGTAATGATGATAACACCGTTTGCACCGCGTACACCGTACAAAGCCGCACCAGAAGGACCTTTCAACACAGAGATGCTCTCGATGTCGTCGGGGTTGATGTCAATCGCACGGTTGGAGTTGTTTACACCTTGCAAGTTGGCGTTGAAGGGGTAATCTCCAGGTGAAGATTGAGACGTTGAGTTGTCGATGGGCACACCGTCCACTACGAAGAGAGGCTGGTTGCTACCGGTGAAGGTAGCCGCACCACGTAACAAAATTTTCGAGGAAGAACCTGGCGTTCCACCAGAACCCGTTACCAAAGCACCGGCTACTTTTGAGCTGATACTTTGTACCACGTTCTGTTCACCCGATCCTTGCAACTCGCGGCCACTGACGCCTTGAACAGCGTAGCCCAGCGCGCGCTGTTGCTTTTTGATACCCAAGGCAGTAACCACTACCTCTTCCACTTGGCCTGTGTCGGTCGTCTGAGCTTTGACAGCCGAAGCGGTCGCGCCCAAAACCAACGCAGCCGCGAGGGGTTTGAGTAAATGTTTGTTATACATAGTTTAATTTTTGGTTAAATCATTGCGATTATAAGTAATGTTTTCGTAATATTCAAGAAGTTGAATTTCCCTGGCGCATAATAAAATAGATATGTAAGTTCCTGTCATATAGACAATATGAGTAGTCGTTCAGGCCAAGTATCAACCTCAACGCTTGCCCTGACGCATCTTCTCGCGGCGAATGCGGCTGGTGCGCAAATAGAGCCAAATGGAGCCCCCAAACAGGAGAATCATCAAACCAAATTGGGTACTCAAACCCCCTATTTGATACTGAACCAAAGCCTCGACACCGCTAATAGCGGCCGCGACCAGGCACAAGAGTGCGAGAACGTGATGTTGAATCATAGGGTCTATTAATGGTTCCTTTTACATTGAGAATTTCCCAATCTGTGAAAGATTCATTACTAACCATTCCATCTCCTGTTATGATCTGGTCTGGGGTTGTTATGGTCACAAATTTATCTGATCGAATTTTTCCGGTTTCTTGATTCCAAATCAATTCTTCTGTATTTAAAGTTTCACCTTTGATATTCAATATTTCTACATTTCGACGCACCACGATGCGCTTCTTGTTTTTGTAAGAAACGCCCCATTCAGCGGTCATGTACGACTCAATTTGGCCTCGGGTGTCAATGAAGTCAACTTTCAAGCCCTTTGGAAGTAGCATGTATGGTTCTTTGGGGTCTTTGACAGCCATCATTTGGGGACTGTAAACTCTAGCCCTAAGAAACCCACTGTCGGTAAAATCAATAGTGATTTGCTCGGCATATTCCCGGCTCAAGGAAGAATCCTTTTTTTGACGCTTTCGACCGTAAGATCCATCTCCTTTGGTGCAAGCACCCAAGGTCATCAGTGTCGCTATGGCCAACGTCCAGAGCCTAACCATGTTTAATCAAATTTGCGGCGTTGGAACCACTTGTCACCCAACTGGAACCCAAGGTTCAATTGGAAGTAGCGCTCCTGGGCCAAGCCGGTTTGCAAAGAACCGCGTTGCAAATACTGGGCTTGCACATGCAAGACCGAGGTGATCACCGAGTTGTCGTAGTAGCGGCGAATCATCGGTATACCAAAACCTGCAAAGGCCTTGAATTCACCAATTTGCACTTCCTGACCTGCCGAGGTAAACACCTGCTGGGTTTCGGACCAGACCCCACCCAAGCGAACCGGAACTGGCATCTTGCGCTCGTTGCGGGCTTTTTCATCAGATGGGTTCAGGGTAAAAGTCAAACCATAGTCTTGGCGAACCGCATACTTGGTAGCTGGGTCAAAGAAGGCTTGAAAACCTCCCCAGTCGCTGTAACGGTAATCCAAGGCCAACGACCATTTGCGGCGGTATTGGAATTGGTACCCGACGCCAAAACTGGCCGGAATCTTGACCGTTCCCGTTTGATCGACGCTTTGAAGAATCGTATCACGCAAGATCAACCCGCCGGAGCTGGAAAGGTCATAACTGCGGGTCAAACGGCTGCGCTCGGCATTCACGTTCGAATACCAGGTATAGGAGGCGCCCAATGAGTGCGTGTTCGAGTCCAAGGTGCCCTGAACCAAGAAACCCACTTGCTGCTGCATGCCCTTGACAATGACGCTGCGGGTATCTTGAATCGCTCCCAGATCAAAGCTGTCAGGAACCGTGAACAAGGAATTGTCGCGCAGCTGGCCAAATATTCGACCCACACTGTAACCCAGATTCACGTGCTTACCCAAATGGCCTGCGTGGCTCCATTGAAGATTGTTCAAGCCGCCACTGCCCGTATGGGTCGTGCGGTTCAAAAAAGGTTCGTTGTTTTCAAAGGCGTAGCGATAGCCCACCGTGGTCAGAGGGCTCAAGCTGATGGCCGATAAAATGCCGTAGGGAGTAGACTTGTAGGTCTTCTTACCCGCGCTGTCTTCCAACTTCGTGCGCTTGTCATAGGTCCAGGTCGGATAGCCCAAACTCAAGTATTGCATGCCGCCGCCGTTGAAGGTTTGACGCTCGCCCGCTTCGGTCTGCACATCCCCACCGCGGTAAGCCACACCCATGTTGAAGGCCGCATAGCGCAGGTTGCCCAGGGTAGCCGGGTTGGTCAAACTGTGCGAATAGGCACCCGAAAACGTGTGCATATTGGCGCCGGCCTGGGTAAAATTCATGCCCGTCCATTCGCCCACTCCAAAATTCGAATACGGACTTTGCGTGAAGTTCTGACCGCTTCCCCCTTGTGCTTTTAGGGAGGATGAAACAGCCATAGCTGCCGAGAAGAGCAATACCTTATTGATGAGTCGCATTTCGAATGGCCGCTGCCCATAACCCATAATGAGTCAGCAACGGTTCTACAAATATCTTGGTTTTCAGGCGCTCCGCCAAGAACGCAGCATCTCCGCCCGTCAGGATTACTGCTCCATTCGGCGATTGGGCCCGAAAGCGCTCGATGTACCCCTCGACTTCAAACAAAAGACCCGCCTGCGCTCCCTGTCCCATCGCCTCGTGCGTGTTCCGTCCTGTTTGTAGGTACTGTTCTTGGCTTTGAAAAAACGGCAGCGGCAAGCCTTCGTGGCTCAACAAGGGCAGAAGACCCGTAAACTGGTGCATCGCCTTGTACCGCATTTGCAGCCCCGGCGAGATGCTACCGCCATAGTATTGGGTTGCGCCGCTTTTCAAGCGGCGCAACCACTCATACGTCACACAAGTGCCGGCATCAATCACCAACCACTCATCTACTTGGTCATATTTATTCACCGCCCCCAAAGCAGCAGCCAATCGATCAGCCCCCAGTTGTTCTGGGGTTTCAAAATCCAACCACAACGCGTCTTTCTGGCTCGAATTCGAGTATCCCTTTTCCATCCAATCCAAAGCTGATAGCTCAATCATCTCGCAACCAAAACCGCTCAAGTCTGGCGTCTCTGCCCTCACACAAGTAAAAACGCCTATTCGGCATGCAGCCATTGCCTCAACCGTTGCTTGGTCGGAGATCTCTTCGATAATGCCGTGCGTGGTGATTATACCCTTCTCATCAAACACCACAAACTTGCTGCGCGTATTGCCAATATCGAGGGTGAGGATCATGAAACGAAGGTAATAAAACAGGTTTTAGCTAATAACAGAACCCTTTCAATCCAGTTGTACAACATGAAATCTACCCTTGAATAAGATTCAAATAGCCTTTGTCAACAAATTCCAGTATTCCCTAACCTGAGCATTATAATTGAATCAACCTTATATCTATGCATAAATCTATACTTCTTTCATTTACACTATGGTTGTCTACAGCAGTGCTAGCCAACACACAATCGGTGTCGCTATTTTATTCATCAAAAGCCTATTTCAATGCCGACCAATCGTCGGTTAGTGTAACAAGCAATACCGTTGTAATTAATAACAAAACAGTTTCTTGTTATGAATTCTATGTAAACTATAACCGATATCGATATGTACCAGCGGGAAAGAAACGCCAAGGATATTTAGAGATGACTAGCGACGGCTACAGGTTGATGAATTTTGATCAACAATCCATGTGCGGTTTGAGCCCCGATGGGGTTGATACGTTTGTTTTTATAACGAACAACAAGATGAATATCGTCGGCGTTCCATATTCATACTCAGAAAAGGCCATTTTTGAAAGCGACTACAATGGCGACTATGTACAAGTTGGAAAAACAGAGCATGATTTCGATTTGTTCCTCCTAGCTTCATTGATAACTATGAAAAGTACCGGGTTGTACAATTCTATAAAATCAAACTACACAAATGGCATTGAACTGACTGAATACATAAAAGACCAAAGAAACAGAGACACTGCGGCTTATTTGGGAAATAGAAATTTCTTTCAAAACAAATTCGAGCCGTATTACCAATCGCTAAGCAAAGAAGAACAAGACATATTGGTTGGCAATGGCTATGGCCCAGGAGGGTATGCCCGCTATAAAATTAACTTTGAAAGATTACGCTCTGACTTAGATCAAGTTTTAGACTATTACAACCTCGTTGGGAACCCTAATTATTATATATCTACCTTCAGCCTCAGAGACATGGAGCTGTTTCAAAATTTCCTTACGACCAGAAAAAATATAGAAAAAGACATCGCGGCCTTCAACAGACACGTAGAAGAAATAAAAGAACAAAGAAAAGTCAACGACAAGGCAAAAATACGAGCACAGTGGCTTTTGGAAAACAAATTTAGCCACGAAGTAAGTATAAATTATATGGTCAAGAGTTGGGAGTGTTCCCTTTGCCACTCCAATTGTTATTCACATGGTTCAGCGACATATTCGTTGCTTACAGAATCTGACTTGACCGATTCTGAATTCTACAACGAGCTTTATCGAGGCTTACAGGGTCGAACAAATTTGGCATTAAACATTCTCTATAAAGGTTGCTCTCATGGAATATGTACAGAAAGCGTTACAGGAAAAACCCAACACCAATGGAAAGAAATTAATTCAGAAACCAAATCTGAAATTTTGAAGCTTGAAAACTTATAAAAAGCAGCTTTTCGTAAACGGAATCCATTGTCATGAAAAACCCTATCTCTCGCAGAAGAATACCTCTGCTTTTTTTCTTTTGGGCCTACTATTCATTGTTGTTTTCAAACTCTCAATTTCATACTAAACGAGAGAATTCTAGAAGGTGCCCTTTGGCCATAGTTTAAGATTAAACTTAAAAACCCTTATATTTGATTGTGAATTTGAGCACCTTTTTTTCATCTCAAAATGCCTTGCTATTTTATTTCACAATATTGCCTACAGCACTAATTAGTAGTTGTACGAAACCATACGAAAAATCAGTAAACATTGATGGCCATTACAGGTGGGGCGATACAACAAATGCATTCGGAGAAATTTATTTATATTCCTTGAATGATAGCACTGCGCTTTTTTATTTCCAATCATACAACGGGTATAACTTGGGCGAACTTTTTGGGGAAATCAACATCAAGGATACCATTGGTTATTCGTTCACTCAAGATGAATTCCAAAAATGTAATTTAAAATTTATTTTTACGAGAAACGAAGTTGAGATTATAACCATGAACGACTGTGAAAATTGTGGTTTTGGCTATGGGGTTTGTGCAGACGGTTTATATGAATTAAAACCAGGAGGAGCCCCAAAATATTTCATCGATATAGGCTCAAGAAAAATATCATTTGAGGGTCTAACATTGGAAAAATACAAGAACTTGTATAATGATCTTTAAGAATATAACGTGTTGTTCCATTGCTATCAACACAACAGAAAATAGATCAGCTATTGGTACCACTGGAGCCAAAAAAAACCCTAATTCTCACAGAAGAATACCACTTCTTATTTTCTGTTGGTTCTTATGTTCACTGTCGCTCATAAATGCTCAATCCAAAGATGAACTGCGTCAAGAAATTGCTCGATTAAGAAACGATTCGTTGGTTCAGAATAAACTCTGGAAAACGCAAATCTTAAAACTCACAGAAACCATTTCTGATCAAAAACGATCTTTGTCACAATTGCAAGAATATGCCAATGGCTTGCAAGTTTCTGTTTACAATCTGAAAGCTGATTCTACTGAATTGTCAAAGTATGTAGAGAATTATAAAAAAATGATCTTCAAAAATGAAGAGCGTTGCAATCAACAAAAATCAGAACTTTTAATTTCTCTTGATTCAGTCCGAAATGAATTGAGCACCCAAAGCGCATTTCCTTTTTTTGATACCAGCAGCCAAAATTATATTGGAAAAAAATAATAGTTGATGTGATCTACCTCGGGGAAGTAGGAGAAGATCGTTGTAAACAAAGGAAATTTAAATTAAAAAATGGAGACTTCATGTGGTTCGGTCCAGTAGAACATGATGCCTCTGCTTTGGTTGGAAGTTTTTTAGACGGTCTTGGTCGTGTAGCAAGCTGGGGTCATTGTTTCCAGTTTACGATGATGTACAGAAAGAGCCAAGTTTATGAGTCTATTCAGGGGACTGAATACGAAATGGATTGCCGCGGCTACCCAACTGGAAGATACGAGTACCAATGGGATATTGTTGCCATTGACAAGGGCCCTTGTTTGTTTGAGTCCGACCCCTCAGAATTTTACTAGGGCTGCATGTAAATAATCCGTATTGGGCTCTAGCTCGTTGCTAACCCCTCTATTGTTTGGATATAAACTTTGATAATCTGCGGGATACACCGTTCTCTCGTCGATATATTTTCCCCCAAGAATTTGGCAACACTCATACTCCCAGGGGTTAACCACCTCAATGTAATCGATTACGGGTAACCCCTCATCTCCAATAACTGTCATAACGATTCTCACATAGGCTTCACTACCTTCTTCTGTAGAATGATGCTCGAAATAATAAATGTACTCGCCAGCGCCATCTCGGAGAACGTCAATTTCAGCGTTTTCGTCGCACATGCATCGATTCGATGAAACCAACGATGCTTCCAAATTAATTTCCGAATAATCAATCTCGGCAACAGTAATAGAATGGCTGAAGTCAAGGCCGTTTTCTTCGGTCCAATACGTAAATGTTTGCGCTCGAGCCCCCTGGCTAAGCAACAACAAACCCAAAGCTAGAGTGAAACGTACGATAGTCTTTTTCATAACCACAATCATAAACCGCAGTAAGCGTTGATGATTCTTAACGCTCCGTGATTTTTGCTAAAAATCAATTTGTTTAGTAGACAACTAACAAAGGCCCTAGAACCCCAATCTGGCGCGACCCAACAAAGAGGTTTACCGCCATTATGGCATGAATGCCTCAACTTGCTTACCTCAGCACATCGCGCGAAATCACCACACGCTGCACCTCAGAGGTACCCTCGTAAATCTGGGTGATCTTCGCATCGCGCATCAAACGCTCGACGTGATATTCTTTCACGAATCCGTATCCGCCGTGAACCTGAACCGCCTCAACGGTCGTCTTCATGGCCACTTCTGAAGCGAACAACTTCGCCATGGCCGAAGCACGGTCGTAGTTCAAGTGTTGATCTTTCATCCAAGCAGCTTTCAAGCATAACAAGCGGGCCGCCTCAATTTCAGTGGCCATGTCAGCCAATTTGAATGCAATGGCCTGGTGGTTTTTAATCTCCGTTCCAAACGCCTTGCGTTCTTTGGAGTACTGCAAGGACAATTCGTAAGCGCCTGAAGCGATACCCAAAGCCTGAGCCGCGATGCCAATACGGCCGCCGCTCAAAGTCTTCATCGCGAACTTGAAGCCGAAGCCCTCTTCGCCGATACGGTTCTCTTTGGGCACCTTCACGTCCTGGAACATGATCGAATGCGTGTCGCTGCCGCGAATACCCAATTTGTCTTCTTTCTTACCCACGGTTACGCCATCCCATGCCTTTTCGACAATGAAGGCGTTGATGCCGCGGTGGCCCAATTCCACATTGGTTTGGGCAATCACCAGGTAGTAAGAAGCGCTGTTACCGTTGGTGATCCAGTTTTTGGTACCGTTCAACAGGTAATGGTCACCCATGTCGATGGCCGTGGTGCGCTGTGAAGTGGCATCCGACCCCGCTTCGGGCTCGCTCAAACAAAAAGCCCCAATTTTTTGGCCAGTCGCCAATTGGGTCAAGTATTTCTGCTTTTGCTCCTCGCTGCCGAAAGTCTCCAGACCCCAGCAGACTAAAGAGTTGTTCACGCTCATGCAAACCGAGGCCGAAGCGTCGATTTTGGAAATCTCTTCCATGGCCAAGACGTAAGAAATCGTGTCCATTCCACCCCCGCCGTATTTGGGGTCAACCATCATGCCCATGAAGCCCAACTCGCCCATCATGCGGACTTGTTCGGCTGGAAACTTTTGGTGTTCATCGCGCTCAATCACACCCGGAAGCAATTCCGTGCGGGCAAAATCGCGGGCTGCTTGCTGCACCGCCAAATGTTCTTCAGATAGTTCGAAATGCATAATCTTAAGGGCCGCAAAATTAGGTTCAAAGGCTTGATTTTCCTCGGCTTGCGGCGGATAGGTTAAGTGTCAAACAGACACTTATTGATTGTCTCGCCACTCATACACCCACTGCGCTTGGATCATTTCCAGGTGGCCTTCGTTGCAATCTTCCTTTTTGCCCTCAAAACCGGGCAGCTGCATGACCCATTCCATTAGGTCGGTGAAACGAATGCGGTAGATCTTGGCCTCGCCAAATTCATCGCCAAATTTCTCGTACAACTTCATAGCCACATCCTCGTGGTCGCTCCAATGTATAGGGGGTTCAAATGTGCTCATATCAATGTTCGTGTCCAATAATGCCGCTCTGATCGGGAATGATCACTTCCAAATCTCCATCTTCTTCCAAACGGCACTGGCAGGCCAGTCGGCTGTTGTATCGGGGGTTGCGGGCTCGGTCGACATATTCCTCTTCGCGGTCGCTCATTTCAGGCAGCACATCCTCGCCCTTCTCCACATACACATGGCAGGTGCTGCACCCGCAGACGCCGCCACAATTGTGGTTCAAATGAATGTCGTTGTCTTCGCAAACGTCCAAAATCGTATCGCCCTCAAACACCTCAACCGTCACCGGCTCCAGGTCCTTCTGCTCAAACCGAAAGGTAATGCGTCCCATGAGGGCAAAGGTAAGGGTACCCGATTGACTTTAAACGGGCCAACATACCAAAACCCATTACCGATTGTTCTAAAAAAAAAGTTCATTTATCGGCCAACTATACAGCAAAAATTGTGCAATTGGGTGCTTGGCTTTTGAGTTTTTTGGTTTTTGGCACACCCATTTGGGGCACCTGTTGTTTTCTGCATTTGAACCAAAGTGTTGATATTTGTTTAACCACATACAATCACAGCCATGCGTTTTTCTATTATACCCCGTACCGGTGCAAGCCTATTGGCCTTGTTGGCCATGTTTTTCATTGGTCTTGATGCACAAGCCCAGTCTTCCACTTCGGTGTTCAACAAAACTATTTATTTGTCGAAAGACAACTCGACCGTGTTCCCCAACACCAGTCATTTTTGTTACGAGGGTTGTGACACTTTTGAAAGCCAAATTCAATTGACCGAAAGCGACTTTCCATGCCTGTCGGGCGTTGCTGTTCGGAGCATCATTGGTGGCAATATCAGCGCCAACGACATATTGTTTACCGTCAATGGGTTTTTTCATTGCTCAGAATCGAGCTATTGGTATCCAACCCCCAGCGTATATAGACCCATTTGGTCGTCGAATTACACAAAGAATGAAGAAACTTGGGAAGCTTGCCATCAGTTGGTTCAGCATTCGGCTACCCGCAAATTAATTATTGAGAACGCCATTTCGGCGGTGGTGCGAATCTGCTCCTTGTTACCCCAAGATTTTACCGACAGGGTCATTTCAGAAGCCGATTATTTGCTCGGAATTTGCCCCAAAATTCAATCGGTAGATGTAGACGACTTTGATTGCCATAGCTACAATTTTTGGGTGGGTTTCATGGTGCGCCGACACTTCAACGATATGGTTCCAGTTTTCGAAATGGAAGCCGCGTTGAAAACGCTCATTGCCAAATTGCAAACACCAAACAGCCCGAAAAAACCGTCAACCTTTTACTCCTACTCCATCAACAACTCGATTGCAATCGATTGGAAACAATCCCAATTGCAGATCAGAAAACCCGGATCAACCTCCATCAAATCCCTTTCCTATGGAATTACCGAACTTAAAAAAATCACCTGCCTAAAAGACAATACGGGCACCTATTATTTGCTTGAGTTCTTTGAATGGTATGGTGGCCAATGGGTAGAGAAAAAGACCCTGTTTTCTGACCAACTAGAAGTCGTGTATTAGCGATTCGGAATTGACCGATCGACAATTCGATTCTGCACCTACAAGTGCCTTGGCCTAAATTCGCAGCCATGCGATTTTTGCTGTTCCTCACCCTGAGCGCCGCGGCCGCCGCCAGCGCTCAAGTACCCGAACTCTACATACCTTGGGAAAAGGGAAACCAAACCCGTTCGGCTGAGAACCCCTTGTACTGGAAAAACAAAGCCCCGAACGCGGGCTATTGGCAACAAGATGTTTACTACAAAATCAACGCGAGCTTGGACGATTCTGCCGAGGTCATCACCGGTACCTTGGAGTTGACCTACTACAACAACTCGCCACACACCTTAACCGAGGCCTACTTTCACCTATACCAAAACTCCTTTACGCCCGGTTCGCTCAACCATGAGCTCTATTTGAAGAACCACGAAAAGCCTGAATTTGGCCCGTACGAAGAGCAGGGCAAAGGCACCGAAATTGTTTACCTCGGGGTAGGCGGGGAGGCCATCGACAACTATAGCATCGATTACACCGTGATGCGCGTTCCACTGCCTCAGGCTCTGGAAAGCGGCGATTCGACCACCTTTCAAATTTGGTTCAAAACCTACTTTGACCGCGGCAGTTTGCGCCGGCGCATGAAGGTCTATGACCACCACGGCATCAAGCACTTCAACACCGTGCATTGGTACCCGCGCATTTGCGTCTACGACCCTGTCTTTTCGTGGGAGACCACCCAGCACTTGGAAAAGGAATTCTACGGCGACTTCGGGTCATACGACGTCGAAATCAACCTTCCTCAAGAGTATGTCGTCGAGGCAACCGGATCGCTTTTGAACCCCGAAGAGGCTTACCCCGGCGATTTGCGCCAGCGATTGGACATTAAAAACTTCGAAAACAAGCCCATCAACGAAGCTCCCTCGATCATCACGCCACGCACAGGGGCGCGCAAGTCTTGGCGCTACCATGCCGACAATGTGCATGATTTTGCTTGGACAGCCGACCCCTCATACCGCATTGGCGAAGTCACCTGGAACGGCATACAGTGCATTGCTTTGGCTCAAGAGAACAACGCTGGCGGCTGGCAGCCTACAGCGCAGTTCGTGGCCGATGTCGTTCGTTTGTACAGCGAAGATTTCGGCCTCTACGAATACCCCAAAATGGTCGCGGCTGATGCGGCTGATGGAATGGAATACCCCATGTTAACCCTAGACGGCGGTCACTGGCCCAGCCACCAAGGTCTCATTGCCCACGAAGTGGGTCACAACTGGTTCTTCGGTATGCTCGGTTCAAACGAGACCTACCGCGCCAGCTTGGACGAGGGATTCACCCAATTTTTGACCGCTTGGTCCATGAACGCCCTGGTGAAAGAGCCCATGGCCGAATACAGGCGCGCCTTCGCCGGCTACATGGACGACGCCCTCGATTTGGAAGACCCCTCGCTGTCGACCCACAGCCACAATTTCAACGATGCCGTTGGCCATGGCGGCGGATACCGTCACGTCTATTACAAAACAGCCACCATGCTCTACAACCTGCGCTACGTTTTGGGAGATTCCCTGTTCCGCGTAGCCATGCAGCACTATGTGGCTGATTGGAAAATGTGCCACCCCTATCCCGAAGACTTTCGAAAAAGCATCACCGATGCCGTGCAAACCGATTTGACTTGGTTCTTCGACGGGTGGATGGACGACACCCGCCACATCGATTACGGCATAGCGGCTGTAACAAAGAAGAACTCCCGCTATACGGTCACTTTGCAGCGATTGGGCGACCAGATCATGCCCATCGATTTGCAGATTACCTACGAAAATGGATCTGTATTGCCCTTGACCATTCCCGTTTCGCATTTTGAAAAACCCGAGCGCGTCAATACCGGTATGTGGGAAGCTTGGGGTAGACTTCGCCCCACCTACAGCATCGATTTGGCCACCGAATTCCCCATTGCCAAGATTGAGATTGACCCCAGCTGGCACTTGGCTGATGTCAACCGCGTCAACAATGTCTGGGAACCCGGACTCGATAAAGGTAGATTGGATCTGGCCTTTCACTACGGCCAAGCCGAAGACAAGAGCTACTTAGGCGAATACAAGGCTCTGTGGCGGCCGGCGCTTTCTTATGGAGGTGTAGAAGGATTCAAACCCGGTCTCGCCTGGAAATCCCAGTACGCCGGCCGCCGACACGTCGTCGACGCCCGTCTCTGGTACAACAGCTATTCAGCCAAAACCCCTGTTGTACCCTCTTTCCCCCAAGCTTGGGCCTCATCGCCTAGCGGCGCCTCGGCCGAAAGTCCTCTCTTGAGTTACCGCTTCTCTTGGTCACACGAAGTGCCCAAAAACGGCCGCTATTTCCTCAAATCAGCTTCCCAAGCCGGGTTGTTCTACAACCGCTTTGGTTGGGACATGGCCGTTGGCGAACACAGCTTTGGCATCGACGCCTTGTCCATGCGCCGCTACCGCTTTGCCGAGGCGGGTGATGCCTGGTCAGAAGGACAGAACCTGTCCATGAACCTGTTTTGGAACAAGGCCTACCAAACGTTCAGTGGCCAAGGTTCATGGAACGTCGCTTCTCGTTTGTCTTCACCCTTTGCCGATGCCTCGTATGGGTCTGTCGCGTTTGAGTGGAAACACCAACAGAAATTGGGCAAAACCCAAGCCCGACTGCGCTACTTTGGCTCCATGATGGCCGGTTCTAGCGTTCCCGCTGAATCGATGATTTACGCCGCTGGTGCCAACCCCGAACAGCGCTATGAAAATGAATTTTACCGCAACATCGGTATGCTTTCGTACACGCCTGATCTATGGAACAAATCACTACCCCCCAAGCGTGTGTTTGATTACAAGTATTTGCAACTCGGTGGCGGGCTCAACCTGCGCGGCTACCAAGGCTATGCTTTGCCTCACCAAGACGGAGATACCGTGGTCAGCTTCGCCCGTGGTACCCATGGCATGGCCTTCAACAGCGAGTGGGATTTCTTCAAAACCACGGTTGCTCGC
>JAQCBH010000008.1 GCA_027621365.1 Bacteroidota bacterium
CTGGTTTGCTTGATCAATAGCGCTGACGGTGCCAATCCAAGTAGGTGTCGGGATCGAGCTGTGTTCTAGAGCTCAGTTTTTCCCAATCAATAGCGCTGACGGTGCCAATCCAAGTAGGTGTCGGGATCGAGCTGTGTTCTAGAGCTCAGTTTTTCCCACAGATTTTTGGCGCTGGGGCACTCAGCCCACTGCGATTGGTAGGTGCCTTGGAATACTTTGCCCTTGGAGCCACTGCCGTAAGCGAAGAAGCCTTGGGTTTTGCTGTCGAGTGATTCTCCCTCTTCAATGGCTTGGGCCATGATGCCCAAAAGGGCTATGAAAATGCTGGTCGTGTACCCGTTGCCCATCTCGCCAGAAGCTCGTTCGGCGCCCTTCATTCGGGAGGAGACAAAGGCTTTGTACAATTCAGATTTGCTGGCTTTCTTCATCCAGTCTGCATCCTCGATGTAGGGTCCAATTTCTGCTTCTAACTCAGTCAAGGAGCCCGAATGCAACAGGCTGTTTACCCAAAGTTGACTGCCCATTCTTCGCCCTTGGTAGGCATAAGGCAGGTGAAAGGCAAGTTTGTCAAAATGCTGCACCCACTGGCATTCTGCTGCGACTTCAAATCGTGCTAGCGCTTCCCCCAATCGCTGGGTGTAACACTCGTTGGAATAGGGGCCATCAAATGTGGGTTCGATGCGGTGAGTGGCCACCGTCGATTTGGGATTGTTCCAAAAGGATGATTGGGCTTTGCTCCAATCTGCCTTCATATCCAAGCCGAGCGAATTCAACAAATCTTGAGCGATTTCTCGCTTGTCAAATACTTGCAGGGGCTTGTGAAAATCTTCCACACCAGCATAGCCAACACCAACTGGGGCTTCCACACTCAACAAGCGCGGGTTTTCAGAAATCAACAGGGCGACAGCCGCGGCACCTTGGGTGTATTCGCCGGCTGAACCCTCCTCGTATAGGGCAATGTCAGTGGCAAGCGCAATGGCCGTTTTACCAGGATTTAGACGTACATAATCGATGCAAGTCAGCAAGGCGTCGACACCGGCAATGCAGGCGAAGGTGAGATCGACCACGTCACAGGGGTTGAAGCACCCGGGTTTCCCCAAAGCATTTTCTACCTGACTCAAGGCATAGGAAGCGGTGGGTTTGGCTCCATCATGGTGGCTTTCGCTACCCAAATAGACTCGGCCCAATGATTGGGTATCAATGGAGTTTTCCTCAAACAGCTGCAACAGGGCTTGAGCGGCCATGTCGCGGGCATCTGACTGGGGTTCAAGCATGGACATGGAGCGCAAGCCCAGGCCTTTCTCCAATTTGGCAGGGTCCAAATCGCGAAGCGTAGCCAGCGATCGAACGGGAAAATGGTGCGCAGGGATGAACAGGGAAATTGCGTCTATGCCGATCTTCATGAGAATAGAACAAAGATACTTCAAAAGGGTTGGTGTCGGAGTGACACTTTGTCGAAGGAATCGGCGTTCGGGCGATCCCTTTGCATGGCCTAACTTTGAAGCATGAACCTGGAACAACTATGGGCCTTGCGCCTAGATCAAGCCGCTGATCAAGCTCAGGCCACTGCCCAGCTTTCATTGGAGTCTGCATTTGATTTGGATCAGGCCTATGAAATTCAACGTTTGAACATCGAAGAGCGAAAGAGACGGGGGTTCCCTTTGGTGGGCCTGAAAATGGGTTTTACCTCAGAGGCCAAAATGAAGCAAATGGGCGTCAATGATTTGATTTGGGGCCGTTTGACTGATGATATGGTTCTAGGTTCTGGTGAAACATTGGCCTTGGAGACATTCATTCATCCGCGGGTGGAGATCGAAGTGGCCTTTCGCATCGCCAAAACCATTGATCGTGAATTGCAGCCCGAAGAGTGCATGGAATGCGTCGATGGCGTTTGTGCCGCCTTGGAAATCATTGACTCTCGGTACGAGAATTTCAAGTTTTCCTTGGAAGATGTCGTAGCAGACAATTGCTCTTCAGCGGCCTACGTGCTCGGCGATTGGATGCCCGTGAGCGAAAATTTGAACGGGCTAAACATGGCTTTGTATGCCGATGGGGAATTGTTGGAGAAGGGCTCTTCAGACGATATTTTGGGCAATCCCTGGAAGTCTCTGGCGGCCGCTACTCGATTGGCCTTCAAATACAAAGAGACCTTGCAGCCCGGTATGGTGGTCTTGGCGGGTGCCGCTACCGCTGCCCACTTCCTCAAGCCCGGTATGCAAATAAAAGGGGTTGTCGATCAACTCGGTGTCTGTGGCTTTCAAGTGGCTTAAGTACCTTTGCCTGACATGGCTAGTGCTGAATCGCTTGTTCAAAAAGCCGCTGACCTTTTGTGGGAGGCTGAGCAATCAGGAACTCTCTGTGCCCCCGTTCGCGAGTGGTTGGGAGATCAAAACATAGAAGATGCTTATTTGGTCCAAACGATCAATCATCAACGTCGCTTGGAAAATGGGTACCAGTCTATGGGTGTCAAGATTGGATTGACCTCCAAGGCGGTTCAAACACAACTCGGTGTTGATCAGCCCGACTTTGGGGTTATCTACTCTCAAACCCAAATCGAAAACGGTTCCACTCGTTCTATACATGGGCTACATCAGCCTAAAATTGAAGCCGAAATGGCCTTTCGTTTGAAGGCTGATTTGACCATGCCTCAGGTACAGGAAAGCGATGTGATTCAAGCCATTGATTGCGTATGTGCCTCATTGGAATTGGTGGGTTCGCGCGTTCAAAACTGGGACATTCGCATTGCTGATACCGTAGCTGACAATGCCTCGGCTAGCCATTTTGTTTTGTCAGATGAGCAGAGGGCAGTTGGTCAAGTAGATATGGTGAATGCCGGAATGAAGATGTGGCGAAATGGGGAGTTGGTTTCCCAAGGGAAAGCCGCTGCTTGTTTGGGCTCGCCATTGAAAGCCCTGGTTTGGTTGGCTCAAACCTTTGCTGATCTGGGTCAACCCCTAAAGGCCGGTGACTGGGTTCTTTCGGGTGCTTTGGGCCCAATGGTGCCCGTGGCGCCTGGCGATCGATTTACGGCCGAAATAGAAGGTTTGGGTTCGGTCGGTCTTAACTTCTCCCACGAATGAAACGCAAAGTAGCCATCATCGGCTCCGGCAACATTGGAACCGACTTGATGATCAAAGTGATGCGCACCTCATCTGTGTTGGAAATGGGTGTGTTCGTGGGTATTGATCCCGAGTCAGATGGTTTGGCTCGAGCCAAAAGAATGGGGGTAGCCACCACCCATGAAGGCATCGACGGATTGTTGAATCACCCCTTGTGGCCAGAAATTGAGGTCATTTTTGATGCGACAAGCGCCAAAGCTCACGTCTACAACTACGATAAAATCAAAGCATATCCGGGAAAAATTACCGTTGATTTGACTCCGGCCGCGATAGGGCCGTATTTGGTTCCTCCCGTGAATTTTCACGAACTAAAAGATGTTCCCAATGTGAACATGGTTACCTGTGGCGGTCAAGCGACCATTCCCATGGTGGCCGCTGTGAACCGAGTGGCCAAGGTGCATTACGGGGAAATTGTGGCCTCGATTTCCAGTAAATCTGCCGGTCCCGGAACCCGTGCCAATATTGATGAATTTACCGAAACCACAGCCCAGGCCATTGAAAAGGTCGGCGGTGCAGACAAAGGCAAAGCCATCATCATTCTGAATCCCGCAGAGCCTCCCTTGGTGATGCGCGACACCGTATTTACTTTGAGCGATATGGCTGACCAAGATGCCATTCGGGAATCGGTTTCTCAGATGGTGAAAGAAGTGCAGCAGTACGTTCCAGGTTATGAATTGCACCAAGAAGTTCAATTCGATATCATTTCAGCAGATAAACCCGTATTCATCGACGGTCTAGGTTATCGCCACGGTCTGAAAACCACCATCATGCTCAAGGTCAAAGGAGCCGGGCACTATTTGCCCGAATACGCAGGTAATTTGGACATCATGACCTCGGCGGCCTTGGCTACAGCTGAGCGAATGATCCAGCAACAAGAGAAAGGAGCACAGGCATGAGCGTGTACATACAAGACGTAACTCTTCGCGATGGCATGCATGCCATCGCGCACCAATACAGCAAAGAGCAGCTCAAACGCCTAGCCCTAGCCTTAGACGAAGCCAAGGTAGATGCCATTGAGGTAGCCCATGGCGATGGATTGACGGGCGGTAGTTTCAATTACGGTTTCGGTGCGCTCAGCGACTGGGACTGGTTGGAGGGCTTGGCCTCTGAACTCAAGCACGCCAAACTCACCACCTTGTTGCTTCCCGGAATCGGCACCATTCACGACTTGAAGCGGGCCCGGGAACTGGGGGTGGAATCGGTACGCATTGCTACCCATTGCACCGAAGCCGATATTTCGGCCCAGCACATTGCGGCCGCCAAAGATTTGGGTATGGATGTCGCCGGGTTTTTGATGATGGCTCACATGAACGAGCCCAAAAAACTGGCCGAGCAAGCCCAACTGATGGAAAGCTATGGAGCCGATTGTGTTTACGTCACCGACTCGGCTGGGGCCTTGTTGCCCGACCAAGTGCGGGACCGCATGTTGGCCTTCAAAGAGGTGTTGAAGCCCGAGACCCAAATTGGCATTCACTGCCACCACAATTTGAGTTTGGGAGTTGCCAATACCATCGTTGCGCTGCAACACGGAGCCGTTCGTTTGGATGCCAGTTTGGCGGGCATGGGAGCAGGGGCTGGAAATGCGCCTTTGGAAGTGCTCATCGCCGTTTTGGACCGCATGGGAGTCGATCATGGAACCGACTTGTACCGATTGATGGATTTGGCCGACGACGAAATTCGCCCCTTGCAGAGCCGCCCGGTTCGGGTTGACCGCGAAACCCTGTCTTTGGGCTATGCCGGCGTTTATTCTAGCTTCTTGCTGCACGCCGAGAGAGCGGCTGCGAAATACGGTTTGGATACCCGCGACATTCTGGTCGAATTGGGGCGCCGCAACATGGTAGGAGGCCAAGAAGACATGATTGTCGACGTGGCGCTAGACCTTTTGAAAAAGCCGTAAATTGGGTCCATGAAATCCCTTTGTGCAGCACTCTTGGCATTGCTGTTCGCTCCCCTTTGGTCTCAGTCTCACTCACCCGCTTACCATTCTTTGGTGAATCCCTTCATCGGTACGGGTGGTCACGGCCATACTTTCCCTGGCGCCTGTGCTCCGTTCGGCATGGTTCAATTGAGCCCCGACACCCGCATTGACGGCAGTTGGGACGGATGTGGCGGCTACCACTACAGCGATTCCCTGTTGTACGGTTTTTCTCATACCCACTTGAGCGGAACCGGCTGTAGCGATTACGGCGATATATTGATTCAACCCCAAATTGGCAGCAGCGAAGCTATGCCTGCAGCCCAGCATCCGCTGGCATTTTCGCACCAAAAAGAATCGGCCCAGGCGGGTTATTATCAGGTTGAACTGGAAAACGGTGTCAAGGTCGAATTGACGGCCAGCGCTCACGTCGGATTTCACCGTTACCAATTCCCAGGCCCTAAGGGTTCGCTTTTGCTCGATTTGGAACACCGAGATCCCACTTTGGAGTGCGAGTGGCGCATCTACGATTCGGTAACGCTAGTGGGCCACCGCGTTTCCAAAGCCTGGGCCGATGAGCAGCATGTCTATTTTGCCATGCGCTTGAACCGCCCTTTGCCTTTGGCTAAGTGGGCTTACGATGCCGACAATGGAATCAGCAGCAACGGTTCCAAACAAGTCTTGATACGTTACAAAAACTGGGATGGTAAACCCTTGGAATTGACCCTGCAAGTGGGTTTGTCTTCGACGAGTATAGAGGGGGCAGTGGCCAATTTGAAGGCCGAGTCTATGGGTTTTGACCAGGCTCGAATAGCCGCTGCCCGCAGCTGGGACCAAGAATTGGGTCGCATTCAGGCCCGTTGGAACCAAAAACCCGGCGCTGACACTTTGTTCTACTCGGCTTTGTACCATACCATGATTCACCCCAGCCTGGCTTCTGATGTCGATGGCAAATACCGGGGGCGCGATCAACAAATTCACCAAAGCTCCCATTCGGTGTACACGGTTTTCTCGCTCTGGGATACGTACAGAGGCTTGCATCCGCTGTTGGGATTGATCGACTCGACACGAACAGTTGACTTCATTCGCAGCATGCTCTTGCAGTACCAAGAATCGGGGAAATTGCCCGTTTGGGAACTGGCCTCTTGCGAGACCAATTGCATGATCGGCTATCATTCGGTTTCGGTCATTGCCGACGCCTATCTCAAGGGCATCTATGGATACGATCCCTACTTGGCCTTGGAGGCCATGCAGGTTTCTTCGAATGCCAAAGAGAGCGATTACGAATATTTGGGCTATGCGCTGGGGCACTTGGATGTGAAAAAGGTGGCCGAGTCGGTTTCCAAAACCTTAGAGTATGCCTATGACGATTGGTGCATTGCTCGCATGGCCGAACGCCTGAATCAGGATTCAGTGGCCAAGGTCATGTACCGCCGCAGCGAGCGTTGGCAGAATCTGTACAATCCGCAATCGAGTGAGGTTTTCGGGGGCTTCATGCAGCCTCGTCGAAACGGGTTGTTCGAGCCCTTCAATCCTTACGAAGTCAACAACCATTATACCGAGGCCAATGGCTGGCAGTACCACTTTTATGTGCCCCACGATGTCATGGGTATGATGAGTGCCGTAGGGGGGAACCAAGCCTTTGAGGCCCAGTTGGATTCTCTCTTTAACACCCGTAGCCAAACCGATGGTCGCGAGCAGAGCGACATTACGGGATTGATCGGGCAGTATGCCCACGGCAACGAGCCCAGTCACCACATGGCTTACTTGTATGCCTATACCCAGCACCCCGAAAAGGGGCAGGCCTTGGTCAATCAAATTTGCCAGGAGTTTTATCGCAACAGCCCCGATGGGTTAATTGGCAACGAAGACTGCGGCCAAATGAGTGCTTGGTACGTACTGAGTTCTCTGGGTTTGTACCCCGTTTGTCCCGGCTCGAACCTGTGGATCGTCGGATCGCCTCAAGTGAATTATGCCTTGGTCAATCGTGGGTCCTTGCCGCCTTTGACCATTCGCGTGGCCCAAGAAGATCAACCCAAGGGGCCCGTTTGGTTGGCGCATCCTGGGGTAGAAGCCTCCCGCGATGGGCAGCCGGGTCATAGGGCCAATGGAGCCTTTGCGCGTAGCGATGCTTGGCTGATGGTGAGCCATGACAATTTGCTGTATACCCCCACCTTGGTGTTCAGACAAGAGACCTCAGAAAAGGCGCTCTTGATGTCACCCAAGCAGCAATTCAATACCCAGTTTGTGCCCGAACCCTTGGTTTTTGTCAAAAGAGATTCCTTGAAGGTGCAAATGCCCGAAGGGGTTCAAGGTCGATGCCGGGTGGAGATTAGCGGTGCAGAAGGGAAGCGCAGTTTTTACCCCGATCAAACCAACTCATTGAACAGCGATGGTTCATTTGCTCTCGCTTTGAAGGGCTCCCTAACGGTCGCCCTTCGCCTCGAACTCGCGCAGAAATCAGGAGGTTTACCCGGCTCGACCCAGCAACAACAGTTCGCCTACAGCGATTGGGTAGTGGTTCGGCACCAAGAGCCTACCCAGACCTACACCTTGGAGTTGAAATCAGAACCCAAGCCCATGTACAGAGCCAGTGGTGAACAAGCCTTGGTAGATGGCATTGAAGGAGTAGTGGAGTGGCGCGCCGGTGATTGGCAAGGGTTCTATGACCAAGACTTGGAAGGAATCCTCGATCTCTTGCAGCGAAGCAAAGAGCCCCAGCAAGTGACATTCCGATTCCTTTCAGACGAGAAGGCCTGGATTTTTGCCCCTCGTTCGGGGGATGTGGAATTTTCCAAAAACGGAAAATCCTGGAATACCGGAACGGGTTGGGTTCGTGCCCTAGCTGAAGGTCCAGATGAGACTCCTCGCATCGAAGAAGTCAGCATGGACATTCCTGTCGGAACCCGTTACCTGCGATTCAAGGTGGAGAATTATGGAGCTTTGCCTCCCTGGCACTTGGGCTACCATGACCAAGGTCGAACCTACATTTTCTCAGATGAGATTCGCATTAGCCCGAAGGCCGTCGATGAGTGAAAATCAATCGAATTGCATTGATTGAGTGGCTTTTACGATTCATTCAAGTTCATAATCGACAAAAAATAAGCTCAAAGCGTTTAAAATTCTTGACGCTTTGAAAACATCGCTTTCACAGCCAAAAAGTCTCTATATCTTTGCTCTATATTATGAAACAAAATTTCATCATAGCCTCGGCAGTAGCCCTGTTGGGATTGTCGAGCTGCATCAACAGCCAAGAAGCTTATGACAAAGCCAAATTGTCAGATTTTGTCGCTGCGCAAACCACTCAAATTGTAGAAGAAAAAGCGGGTGCCAAACACAGCATGAGCGAAGCCGAACTCGATCGCATGGTCGTAGAGTCTAGCTCTCGCGTGAAAGTGTTGGACACCGACATGGCTCAAGTAAAAAGTCAAATGACTGAATTGCAGTCAGCTTTGGAAGCCATCGACGCTTTGGAAGCCGAAGCTCAAGCTGAATTCGAGCGTTCCAACGTGACTACTGTTTTCTTTGCTTCAGGGTCGTCTGTGTTGACTGCTGATGGAATGCAAGCTTTGTACAACTGGAAGTCTTCTTTGGATCGCGGTGGTTCTTACAACTACAGCGTAGAGATTTATGCTTCAACCGACAAGACAGGTTCTTCTGCTGGCAACGCCAAGCTTCGCGACAAGCGCGCAGAAGCCGTTCGCAAGTTCTTGGTAAACACCTTGGGCATGAGCGGCGTAACCATCATCATGAGCACCACTCAGCCTGCCCAAATGGCCGTATTGAGCCTGGATCGTCGCGTTGTTGTTTCAGTTAAAGTCCAGAACTAAGAAATTCATTCACAAATGTGTATAAAGCCTCCATTTCGGAGGCTTTTTTTTTGCCGTACTTCGGATTAGCAAATTTATCATGGATCGCAACGCAACCCATTTTGTCGTGCCCATCGGTACCCCTTTGTGGTGGGCCATGAATTTGGGTTTGCTTGCGGGTTTGGTGTTGGTACTTGGCTTGACTCGCAAGGCGAGCCTCGAGCAGCGCCAAATCGTCGCCAAATCTATCGCTTCTCTGTTGTTTGCGAACTTTGCCATTAACCAAGCGGTGATGGGTGTCAACTGTACTTGGGATTACCACACCTGCTTGCCCTTTCACCTTTGTTCCATGTCGGTTCTTTTATCGGCTTACATGCTCTGGACGGGTCATGCCTGGACCTATGAATTGGCCTTGTTTTGGGGCGCTGGAGCCGTACACTCCTTCATTACACCCGAGTCAACCACCGGTGGTGGGGTATACGAATTGTGGGAGTATTCCATTTCCCATGGAGGTATCATTTTAGCCGGTTTTTATGCGACCATGCGTTTGGGCATGGCACCGCGACCCAAGAGTTGGTGGCGGGCCTTCTTGTTTACCCAGTTGGCCATACCTGTAATCGGTTTGATCAATTATCTGCTCGATTCCAACTATATGTACTTGGCCCAAAAGCCCAACGCCGACAACCCCATGATCATCGGGGAATGGCCCTGGTACATATTGGCCTTAGAAGCCGTCGTTTTGGTTCACTTCTGGTTGTTTTATCACTTGCATAGCTGGTTGGCCAAACGAGGCCAATAATCGATATGGTATTTTCCTCTCTCGCTTTTATTTATGGCTTTCTGCCCCTTTGCGTACTCCTGTATTATGCAACAAAGGTCATGGCCATTCGCAACCTTACCCTGCTGCTGTTTAGCTACTTGTTTTACGCATGGGGGGAGCCTTTCTGGGTGCTGCTTTTGGCCTTTAGTTCGGTCTTTGACTACGCCAATGGCTTGTTGATTGCCAAATTCAGAGGTACATGGAAGGCCAAGGGTGTTCTGATTGGATCCATCGTGGTCAACTTCGGTATGTTGGCTGCCTTCAAATACGGGGGCTTTTTGTACGACAACATCGCTTACTTCATCAAGCTGCCCTTTGCTCGGCCCGAAGTCGATCTGCCCATTGGCATCTCGTTCTACACCTTCCAAACCGTTTCCTACACCCTGGATGTGTACCGAAACGAGGTAAAGGCCCAGAAGAATTTTGTGGCCTTTATGATGTTCGTATCGATGTTTCCGCAGTTGGTGGCGGGTCCCATTGTTCGCTACAATGCCGTCGAAGATCAGCTGCTGAAACGTGATTTCAACTGGGATAGAATCTGGTCTGGGGTCAATCGATTTGCCTTCGGATTGTTCAAAAAGGTCTTCATCGCCAATGCAACCGGTGCCTTGGTGGGTAAGTACTTGGATACCCAATTGATGGATTTGACCTCGCCCGATGCTTGGATCGGTATTGCCCTGTTTTCCATTCAGCTGTACTTTGACTTCTCGGGATATTCTGACATGGCCATAGGCTTGGCCCGCATGTTTGGCTTTGAGCTGGAAGAGAACTTTAGGCATCCTTATGCGGCTATTTCAGTGGCTGATTTTTACCGCCGATGGCACATATCGCTGGGTCGTTTCTTTCGAGACTATGTCTACATCCCTCTGGGCGGAAACCGCCGCATGCAAGACCGCAACATCTTTGTGGTTTGGGCCCTAACGGGTTTGTGGCACGGGGCCTCCTGGAACTTTGTGATGTGGGGATTGTACTTCGGGGTGTTCATGCTCATCGAGAAGTATTCCATGCCTGTACTGAACAAAACGCCGCGCTTCATCAAGCACATCTACACCTTGATCCTCATCGTGTTCAGTCGCTCCATCTTTTACTATGTGGATTTTGGCCAGTTGCAAGAATTTTGGAGGCACCTGTTTTACGGCCGCGCTGCTTTGAGCGAGGGAATGGTGCTGGACCTATACAACCATTGTTTCCTTCTGGCCCTGGCTGTTTTGCTCTGTATTCCTTGGGATGAAATCTTCCCTTCGGCCGAACAGCGCCTTCAACCCGCCTACAAGTGGTTGAGTTTGCCGGCGGTCATTGCCATGATGCTGGTTTCAACCGTCCTATTGGTGGGCGATACGTACAACCCCTTTATTTATTTCCGTTTCTAATATGAAGGCTTCAAAACTCTATACCCCCTTGGTGTTTTTGGCCCTTTTGGCCGTGCCCATTGCCATGCTCATCGGTGAAAAACAGTCCATCAGCATGGATGAAAAGCGCAAGTTGGCGGAGTGGCCTTCCTTTTCTTGGGAGGACTGGACCAGCGGCGCCTATGGCGCCGCAATCGACGACTACTTTGATGACCACTTGCCTGTGCGAGAAGTCGTGATGCATTGGGCAGACGGTGTTAAATATGCTTGGGGAGTTCATCCTGTAGTTGCAGAGCGAAAGGTAGTAGTCAAGCCAGCCAAACGAGAGCCCCTCGATACCAGCAAGGCTGGCAGCGATAGCGCGCGCATGAATTATTTGAATGACTTTGATGAGTCCTATTCAGGGGAGATGCTGATCATTGATGGCGCGGTCTACACGCAGAACAGCGGCAATCCGGCGATGAGCCCCTCTTTTGCCAAAATGCTGAACGAATATGCTGAGAAGTTGAAAGGTCATACACGCGTGTTTTCATGCGTAGCACCATTGTCTTCTGCCTTTATTCCGGTAGAGAAATACGCGCATCTTCGTCAACGAAATAAATCTACATTAGAGGCCATTCGAGACAATCTTCAGGGGCCTTTGTTCTGTGATGTAATGGGTGAGATGTTGCAGAAACAAAACCAAAAATTGTTTTTTGGAACCGATCATCATTGGACAGCGCGTGGCGCTTATTGCGGATATGTATCGTTTTGCAAGGCTGCTGGATTTGCTCCGGTAAAGTTGGAACAAATGACCCGTAAAGTGAAAACAGGATTCTTGGGTTCCTTGTACTCCTTGACACGTGATGCTACTGTAAGAGAACATGCCGATACATTTGAGTATTTCAAGCCTCGAATAGAGGCTTCTGCTGTGCGGTTTGGTGAATCCAATTTGGAAAGACCAATGAAATCGTCGGTGTTCTGCGAAAGTTTCAGAGGATCAGCTTGTTACATGACCTTTATTTGCGGGGATGCCCCCTTAATAAAAATCACAACAGGTGTGAAAAATGGAAGAAAAGCAGCGGTTGTGAAAAATTCTATGGGCAACGCGTTTTCCGTATATCTCATCTCTCATTACGAGGAAATATGGGTTTTTGATTATCGATACTCCAAACATGTTATGTTGGATATCATCTACGATCGAGAAATTGATGATTTAATTTTTGCCTTGGGTATGTATGGTGCTATGTCAAATGGGACCATTCATATGATGCGCAAATTGGGCGAAGGCGGAGTGGGTATGCGACCTAGGCGCACGGAAAGTGATTCCATTCAATCCGATAGTTTGATTCCGGCTCCCAGTCAAATCCCGGCTGCTCCAAACGATAGTGTGATTCCTCTTGTTCCTGACGTAATTGACAAAATTGAAAACGACAGCAATGGTGAATAGTCATATTTGGTATTGTTTTTGTCCTCATATGAAATTAATGGTTCGTTTTATCAGTTTTGTTTCTCTGTTCTTCCCGTTCGTTCTTTTTGCTCAATTTTATTCTGGAGCACCAGCATCTCTGCGTTTAGATACTTCATACAGTTATTTTCAGTTTTTTTCGGCCAAAACAGGTCAACAATTGACCGAGGTATTTCAGAAAGCAAACACGGACAAGGCTGTAATCTTTCATTATGGTGCAAGTCATGTTCAGGCCGAAGTATTAGTTACAGAGGCAAGAAATGCCTTACAAGGAGAATTTGGTGATGCTGGTAGAGGTCTGGTTTTCAATTATGGAGCGGCCAATACTTATTCATCTATTAACTATAAGTCCACTTCACAAGGCTCATGGTCTTATGCCAAGAGTTTTCAGCTGCGTCCAAAGTTGCCATTGGGAGTGATGGGAATGACGGTTCAAAGCGAAGAACTTCTAGCTTCCTTGAATTGGGACTTCAAAACCCCGCTACAAGACCGCAAACACCTCATTTGGATTTTGGCTGATAACGATGATTGGACCCCCGATTTCAAGGTTTTAATCAATGAAACTTCCTACACATTTGACAAGGAAAATCGAAGTCGATTCGCAGGTCTTCCCTACTATGAATTGGAATACGAAGGTGAAATTGATCAAGTGAGCATACAATTGATAAACCCTGGAGATAGTGGAATTCGATTTACATTTTACGGCATGAACTTTGAAACTGTAAATGCTACAGGTTTGGTTTATCATTCATTGGGTGTTGGTGCGGCGCCAATGGAGTCTGTTTTACGGTTGAATGCCATGACAGCTCAAGCCATGGCCTTGAAGCCAGATTTGGTTTTCTTGGATTTCGGAACCAATAATATTCTTTATACCAACCGTGTAGACCCCAAAATTCGATATACGGTGGCACGAGCCGTTGATTCTTTTCGGCGTTTAAATCCGAATATCGTTATAGTTCTTACTACTACTCAAGATCTATTTTACAAAGGCCATATCATTACGGCCGGTGTGGAATTTCGCGATCTGATGAAAAATTTGGCTAGAGAATATGACTGCGCATTTTGGAATTGGTATGACATATCAGGGGGGTTGGGCACGATTCGTCAATGGGGTTCAGACGGATATGCTACAAGTGATAATATACATTTGACCTGGAAGGGATACAGGTTGAAGGGTGGCTTTGTCCATCATAGTATCATGAATTCGTTGCGCTTTTTGAACGAAAATCCAGGTGCAGACTCCCTGGTAATTGCTTCAAAAATCTATGATATGCCAGCCCCAGCTCCAGTTACGCGATCAAATTCATCCTCGCGCAGGTATCACACAGTTAAATCTGGAGAATCTCTGTGGTCAATATCCCGTAAATACAATACTACTGTTGAGAAAATCCAAAAGTTAAATGGTTTGAGAGGAACCTTGATTCGACCGGGTCAACGCTTACGAGTAAGATGAAAAAAAAGATTGTTGGTATATTGATTTTGATGGGGTCTTTGATTGCTCAGTCCAACGCACAACGAAGAACCCCCACTGAGTTAGAATTGTATGACAGTTTAGTTGCTCGTGGCTTTTGTGCACCAGACGTTGTTTGGCGCATAGCCATATGGGAAACGGGTCATTTGAAGAGCAATTTGTGTGTCAATCACAATAATTTGTTTGGCATTAGACTGAACAGCCGGGAATATAGACATTTCAATAGCTGGCTCGATTGTTTGGACTATATGGATGATTTATGGAACCGTAGGTATGATCAGTTTGTTGAGCTCGGCTTAGGAGGAGATGAGTATTATTTTTTGCAATGGTGGGGTTATAAATCTGGTCATTCTTTGCATCCCTCTGAGGCCTATTATGTTTCAAAAATCAAAAGCATTCGATTGCCTGAGCCTTATCGCTGGGTGCCTCCTATAGATGATGATATAGATGAATAATGATTGGGATGTTGTTGTAGTAGGTGCTGGAGCAGCGGGTTACTTCTCTGCTATTTTACTTGCTGAACAAAGACCAAATTGGAAAATTACCATCATCGAGAAGGGAAATAAAACCTTAAGTAAAGTAAAAATTAGTGGTGGGGGGCGATGCAACATCACAAACGCAGAATGTAGCAATAAGTTGTTTTTAGCGGGCTATCCTCGTGGTTCTGCTTATTTAAAGCCCTTGTTTAATGAGTATGGCCCAAAACAAACAAAAGATTGGTTTGAACGAGCTGGTTTGAAATTGATTTCTGAACCCGATGGGAGAATGTTCCCAAGTGAGAACTCTTCGTCAGCCGTAGTGAAATTGTTTGAACATAAAGCGCATAATGCCAATATTTCTGTATTTCAATCGCATGCGCTATTGAAGTTGACAGGAAATAAGGATGAATGTGAATTGATAATCCAGAGTAATAACGGTGTCCATCCTGTTCGTAGTCGATTTGTAATTTTGGCGATTGGAGGTATTCATAGAGAGGCGGTTTGGGAGCCATTGCAAGGATTGAATATCTCACGAGTGCCTTCAGTGCCTTCCTTGTTTACATTTCAAATTCTAGACGACAGTATCAAAGCGCTTAGTGGTATTTCTCTGCCGCGTGTTCTGGTTTGGTTACAAGGAGATAAAAGGCGTTTTGATGGACCCATGTTGTTTACGCACTGGGGGCTGTCCGGCCCGGCCATTTTAAAGGCTAGTGCGTTTTTAGCTCGAGAGTTGGCCGACCGTAACTACGAATTTCGGGTTCACCTTAATCTACTAGGAGAGGGGTGGAACGAGCAAAACTGCTTGGAAGCCCTGCGATTACACAGTCGTGAAAATCGCGATAAGTTGATAAAAAATGCCATACCTTTCGGTTTGCCCTTTCGGCTTTTTGGACTTCTAGTCGAAAAAATTGGAAAAGATAGTAGCCATCGTTGGGCTGATTTGGGTTCTGGGCAGCAACGAAAACTGACAGTGCTGTTGATTGATTTTCAAATCGAGTGTAAAGGTAAGACAACCTTTAAAGAGGAATTCGTGACTGCTGGGGGAATAGCGCTATCCAATTTGCAAAAAGATGGGTCGTTGACCGCTCATCCTCATGTTTGGCCTGTTGGTGAGATATTGGATATTGATGGTATTACTGGCGGTTACAATTTTCAGGCGGCCTGGACGACTGCATGGTTTGCCGCTATGAACATTGCCGCTAGGGGAGTCTGATTTTCTGTCCTATTCTGAGTATTGATTCCGGGCGTATTCCGTTCAACCGACACAGGGTATTGACAGAAGTTCCATATCTGCGAGCTATGGCCGAAAGGGTGTCCCCATTTCTTACCGTATATACTTTAGAAGAATTTGATCGTGAGCCAGAATTAGGTGACTGGCCGTAAATTCCGGATCCGACTGCAGGATAGCGCAAACTATATGCTGTGAGGCAAACGGTATCGTTCAATACTCTGCCCGTTTCCCAATCATATAGTTCTTCAGGATTGATGGGGTGGTCTTGGAAACGAACTTCAAAATGCAAATGAGCTGGGCTGTTTCTAATAGCGGTTCGGCCTCCACGCCCAATGAATTCGCCTGCTTGAACGTCTTGATTCGGTTGGACCAAAATTTTATCCAAATGAGCATAATAAGACTCCATGCCGTTGGAGTGCCGAATCACTATGAGATTGCCGTATCCCCCTGTATTGTATTGTGCATATCGAACTCTTCCTTCATAAATGCTAAAGATTGAGTCTCCGATATTCAATGTGATATCAAGTCCTTTGTGAAGTCGTCCTCTTCGAGGCCCAAATTTTGACATTATGGGCCCGTTATGGGGTTTGCAAAATGCTCGGGCAGTATCAAATTTCAGACAGATTTCAAATGAATCAGTACTTGAAATGGTTTGGCCCATAAATGGAAATAAATTCGTATTGCTCCAACCCTCGTTGTAGATACTATCTTGGGCGTTTGATCGACTCAATAGAGTAAATAAAAAGAGGATACAGAAACTTTTTCTCAGCCACATTCTTCAAAGGTCTAACATAAATTATACATTGCCATAAATTCAAGATGTATCTTTGAAGTATTTCGATGAAAAACAATAAAATAATTGGAGTTTCGCCATTTCTAATAGTCATTTTATCTTTGATAATAGGTTGTCAGGGAGGGCCTGAGGGGACTGTTCAAAAAGAAGATATCAATACGGATTCCTGGCCTGAAAAAGTTGAAAATGCTTTAGGCCAATTGGCTGATTATGTGATGCTTGATTCACAAATCGTAGCTTTTATGGTTGACAATAAATTCACCCAATCCTGGGGCTACCGCTATTTGAATGAACCAAAATTTCAAAACCTGATCCATGCTCATTTTGATAGTTTGCGGTATGAAGGGTTGCCCGTAGATGCGGTGCTGATGGACTTCTTAAATCGTCAACCTAAGGCAAATGTTGAAATCGATTATATAGATGAAAATTCAGCCATTTTAATTGATGTGGCTTTGTCACATGCACTTTTGGCCTGTAAGACTTGGCAGGACTGGAGTTTCTTCAATCCTACAGATCATGTGAAAATATACAAATCAAAAGCGCTGTTGAAAGTTAGAGGGCCAAATTATTTAGATAGTATTTCAAGTTTAGACATTTCGAGTTTTGTCAAAAGGGAAAAGGTTGATGCTGAGTACAGAAGATTGATAGAAGAATTTAAACGAGTTTACAACCAAGCTAGAGACACCTTTGAGTGTCCTAATGAAAATTTGAAACGTACGCTTGTGTTGGGAGATAGCTCGGAACGTTTGCAACTAGTGAAAATTCGATTGCAACAATTGGGTTATGGCCCCTTTGCTAAGTTGAATGCTACATATACAAACCAATTAAAAGAGCAACTTCAAAAATGGCAAAGCGACAACGGGATGTCTGATGATGGAAAATTGGGTTATGCAAGTGATGAATTGTTGTTTTTAGGTCGTACCAAAAAGCTGCAAAAGTTGGCATTAGCGTTGGATCGCCATAGATGGCTACGTCAATTTAAAGTTGGGTCTCGCTATGTATGGGTCAATCTTGCAAGCGCTCGAGTGAGTCTGGTTTCAACGAATCCCCAAATTAGTTTTAGCACTTGCTCTGGTCGTCGACCCGATGATAAGTCTGATATGAGGACACCTCAATTGTTATCCATAGTGAATTACGTTTTGGCTTACCCATATTGGGTGGCACCTACGAGCATCGGCTCCAAAGAGTTGTTTCCCGCTGTTCGAAAAGATCAAGGATATTTGGCAAAACATAAATATGAATTGGTTAAGGATGGGATAGTTATTTCAGATTCAACGGTTGATTGGAAGTCGCTGAACTCAAAAAATTTGCCCTTCTATTTTAGGCAAAAACCTGGTCTGCATAATGCTCTTGGGTTGATGAAATTTAACATCATCAATGACATGAGTATTTATATGCATGATACACCCAGTAAAGGAGCCTTTAAAAATTCTTATCGGTGGGTAAGCCACGGATGCGTTAGATTGGAGCAGCCTTTAGAAATGGCAAAATTCCTTTTGAGTGAGAATAGAGAAAGAGATATTCGCATACCTGAAATCGTTTATGGAGCACGAAAACGTACCGCTACTGATACTTTTTCTGGACATCAATCAATAAGAATCATGTTGAAAAAACCTGTGCCTGTTTTATTTGACTATCGTTGCGCCTGGTTTAACGACGAATTTAAAAAATTTGAATACAGTTGCGATATATATTCTTATGATGAAGCGTTGATTGCGGAAGCCAAGCGAAGGGGTTGGTTTTTTGCCTATTAAAGATGATGCGTGGCGGCTCAGCCCATGCAATGGGCATCACTTACTGAGATGATGTTAATAAACGTAAATAAAAGTCCTAAAATAATAGCCCTCGTTCTACTGCTTTTCCAGATTGATTTGAGTTTTGGGCAATTAAAGAAATTCAGCGGTCCGTATTCCATTAATTCTTCTAGTGATTTGTTCAATACTAATGGAAGAGAGATCAAGGGAACGGCCACTTACTACTACAATGACGGAGATAATTACTCCAAGATTTACAATGGTAGGTTCGACTTTCATGGAGAGATGTATGTTGAAGATGGCCTGCAAGCTGGATATGATGATGGTTTTTTGGGAGGGAATAATACAAACGATTTGCTCGTGTTCCGGGATAATTTCGGGTCAATGAAATTTGATATTAGTGGCAATTTTTTGCAGGATGAAAAACATGGCAAATGGGTATCAAATTATTATCCAACTCGAGAAGATGATTATGATAAAGAGTCCATGAAAATCATAAGGAATTTCGAAAATGGATTTTTGATGGGTGAACAATCTATTTCTTACACTGTGAAGCGATACGATTATGAGAAGCGACTTTCAGAATATAAACATTTTGTCTTGAGAGCGGAGTTCTCCAAAAGTGGGCCTGTAAAACGCTTGTTTTATTACGATACTGTGTATTACAAAAATGGATCTGACAGGGGCTATTCGCATACCTATACAGCCAACTATGACGATGCGGGAAAGTTCGATGGTGTCACCGAGTTTACGCACAATGTTGATGGAGTGGTTTACATGGACAAACGGACATTCTTGCATGGGTTATTGTTGGAGTTTGTTCAATTGAATCGGAACAATGGTATTGTTTATGCTTTTGGAGATGCAGTACAGGATTACCTAAAACAATTGGATGAAAAACTTCAAGTTGAAGTTGACTCAGGCAACAACGAATTGGGACAATTGCAAAAGGAATCGAAATATTATAAAGAGCTCTCTGATTTTGTAGTCAATATTGATAAATATAATAGGGTTATTTTGAGCAATGCACAGATAGAAAGTCATTGTCGATCCTTGCGGAATGACTACAACAACAGTGTATATAAAGAGGTTCCTTATCAAATAGAATTCATCAATAGTATGGTTCGTAATGGGCTCCCATTATTGTTCATTACCATCGATCCACTGGCCATGTTTGGGAATTACTTGCCGTCGAATTTTGAGTTTCTATTGAACCGAAATTATTACGATGATATCAATGAAGACGTTCAATCAGATCGACCAGATCAGACCTACTTTTTGAGATTATATGAAGATAAGAATAATGAAATTAGTCGAATTCAATATTTAGAGGAAGAAAAACAACGAGTGCAAGATTCCATTGAGTTGGCAAAGGTCAAAATACAGGATTCGATTCTTTGTCAACAACTTAGTGGGGTCTATCTACTGGATACAGTCCAAGCATATTCTATGTTGAAGGATTTCGTTGATGTGAAAAACTGTTCCCTTTCTTCTATGGTGATTTCCAACCATGAGTACAAGACAGAAAGGGATGAGTTTTTAAAGAGAAGATCGGATACATTGAGTCATGATCGACTAGTGCTTACTACTGGGTTGGGGAAAATGCATCCATGGACTCTAGAAGCTCTAAAGGTGGCTATTCAAACCTGGAGAGATTCTTTCTATTTGGAGGAGTTTAAAGAAAAATTTCTTTCAGAATTAACTAGAACATTTGGAACGGGTATTCTTCAATTTCCTGACAAAAATTGGATTTCTGTTTTGCAGGATGTTCAAAATCAAAATTGCTCAATACTAGAATCATTCTCACTAAAGGTAAATCCGTTTGATGAGCGTGTCGCCTGCGATATCATGGGGTCAAGTATCTCCGTTGAAATATCAGAACTGGTTTTTTCTGAGTTTAAGTGGGTTCCTGAGCCGTTCTCTCATTTTGTTGATTATTCCATCGATGTCAATGTGAGTATTGATACACTTTCATTTACTCCCATGGTTTACAAAGTCAGCGATCGAATCGGAATTACAGGATGTCTGCCCGACTCCATTGTAAATAATGGTTATAGCTTATTTTTAAATGAAGAGAATGGCAAGTACTTTATCGTGCAGGACGATCAAGATATGCGAAAAAGCGACTTGAAGCGAAAACTGGAAACCCCAATCTTTCAAGGCAGTGATTACCTTCCCAATTTTGAACACAGTTATTTTTCGGGTCAGCAAATGAAGTTTGTTTCAACCATTAGCAATGAATCGATTGGATATCAAAAACGGTATTCTACTTCTAGATTTGTCGATGGGCAAAGACTATCTATCCACGCTGTATTTACCAACGGAATTGATTATAAATCCAGGAAATCGGAGGTTGTTGATTAAAACGTATACTTGATGGGGTTTTGATTCCCAGCTTTGATATAGTTTTTGACGCTTCTATTCCAATACTTATAGCGAATCTCTTGGCGAGCTACAGTTCCATCAAATCCGCTACGGTCATTAACTGCGTACCATTTGGATATTTCGAAGACTTCTCGCACTATGCCTTTGTATGAGGCTAGGATAATTTTAGCTTTTTCTTTTTTAGCTCCCAATTTCCAGGCTTGTTTGGTGGCTTGATACAATTCCTCCTCGGTCATGCCTTTCGCAAATTTTTTGTTGATATTAATGATAATAGCGGGCTCTTCGATTTTAGCAGGTTGTAAGTCATATTGCATCATGATTTCGTCGACTGTCATGATTCCTCTTGATTCAGAATCGTGACCACTAACCTCGTTGGTTAGTTTATCTAAACCAATGAGATCAATGCAACAACTTTCAATTTCGAATGATTCATCTTCTGTTAAACCGTGTCGTAAAATAATGTGTTTGACTTCAAGGTTAGATTTCAAAATTTCTCTAATTCGATTGAGTTTTCGCGAGCTATCGTAGCTGGAAATTGCTGATTCTACATGATTGAATATACGATTACCATTTCCTTTACCTATATAAAAAATTTCATCGTTTCTCGGGTCGATCAGAGCATATACGTAGTAGCCTATTGACTCACTTACCGTTTGTGGGAATTCCATGTTGTTCAGTTGGTTTTTTTGACAAACTCGCTTTTTAAGGCCATGGAGCCAAATCCTGGAATCTTGCAATCGATGTTGTGGTCCCCTTCCACGATGCGAATGTTGGCTACCTTAGTTCCTGCTTTGATGGGTTTGGGTGCTCCTTTGACCGGTAAGTCTTTGGCGACGATGACAGAATCTCCGGTTATGAGTTTATTGCCGTTCGCGTCTTGGGCGGTCAATTCCTCTTCTGCTTGGGCCTCAGCTGGGTTCCATTGATGCTCGCAGTCAGGGCAGTGCCACAGGTTTTCTTCCAGTTCGTAAGGGTATTCGTAACCGCAATTGGGGCAAAGGGGTTGGTCCATGAAGCAAAGGTCGGGATTCAGTGCGGAAAGTTCAGAAAGGAATTTAGGGATTACCAGGAAGCACGATACCCAGCATTCCATTGCGCGAAATCAGATATATGGAAGGCATAATCTCTAAGTGTAATGCCCGCGAAATAGTGTTCAGATAAATGGTATTTCAATCCAATTTTTGATAAAATAAAGGGGTTGGATTGGGGATTGATTTCCTGAGATTATAAAATGCATGTTCCAGAATCATGGAAAAATCACCCACGATTAGCTCGTACGATTGATAAATGCTCAATTGCAATTTATCCGAGAATTAGATGTCTCTCTTGTACAGAGGAGACGAAATAAAAAGGCCTCCATTTGGAGGCCTTTTCGTGGTGTCGGGCGGAATCGAACCGTCGACACAAGGATTTTCAGTCCTTTGCTCTACCAACTGAGCTACGACACCGTTCCTGATTTGAACCTGGAGCTTTGCTTTTGGTTCTTTTCGGGGTTGCAAAATTAGGTAGAAGCAAGCATTGCGCAAAGTTTGTTTCCGAATTTGAAAATAAATCGGGAAATTGACTTGTGCTTTTCATCGCTATGCGCTGATAGCCAATGACACAACGATGAAATCAGAACAACAAACATCTTCGATAACGACTTGGCAAAAAGTCATTTCTCCTCTCTTTATGACGGCTTTGACCGCCTTTGGATTGCTTACATTAAAAACGCAATGGTTGCCGTTGACAATGTCTCAACAAGATGCCTTTGCCCAGGTTCTTTGGATCTGCCAAGGGGTGATTTGGTGGTGCTTCATCGTGGGGGAATTGACGGGGAACAATTCGCAAGTAGACAAGTTGTGGAGCATAGTGCCGGCCGTTTATGCCTGGTTTTTGGTGTACAAAGCGGCTCCAGACCCGCTGTGTCAGGGTTGGGATAGAATGGCTTTGGTGGCCAGTTTGGTGTCCTTGTGGGCTCTGCGCTTGACCTATAATTTTTACCGCCGTGGGGGATATTCCTTGTTGCCATGGAAAGGGGAGGAGGATTATCGCTGGGCCGTTTTGAGAGCCAAAGCCCCCTTGAACCGAACTTGGGTTTGGACGCTGTTCAATATGCTGTTCATTTGTTTCTACCAAAATGCCTTGATTTTGCTTTTTACCTTGCCTGTTTTGGCCATTTGGCAGGCTGAATTGGGGGCTTTGACCTGGATCGATGGAGCTTTGGCATTGCTGTTCCTGGGATTGTTATTGCTTGAATTTGTGGCCGACCAACAGCAATACGATTACCAAACGGAAAAATACAGGCGTAAAGCTGCAGGAGAAGCGTTGACCGATGGTTTTGAAAAGGGTTTTGTTCATCAGGGATTGTGGCGTTTGATGCGGCACCCGAATTACGCAGCTGAGCAAGCGATTTGGATCGTGGTATACCTGTTTTCGGCGTATGCCGGGGGGGCTTGGTTGAACTGGAGCATTGCGGGCTGTGTTTTGTTGATCGGATTGTTCAAGGGTAGTTCTGATTTTAGCGAGGGCATCAGTGCGGAGAAATACCCGGCCTATGCCGAATACCAGAAGAAGACGGGCCGTTTTCTGCCGCGTATAAGTTTTGGAAGCAAAGCTTAGACAGGATTCTGAGGCTTGTTTTCCATTCCATTTCGGTACTATCTTTACGCTTCTATGACGAAGACGCGCACCATAGGTTTCGCCAACAATGGCAACGAATTCTTTGCCGAATTGAGAAAGGAAGTAGAGGCCTATTTTCAGGCTAAAAACATCAGCAAATTTGGCAATTTGACACTCTGGAGTAAAACCGCATTTGTGTTGATTGCGGTTCCTCTGTGCTATGGCGTTGCCCTTTTTGCGGGAGTCCCTATGTGGGCTACCATGTTGTTATTTCTTGCCATAGGGGTGTTGCATGCCTTCATGGGCTTCAACGTGATGCACGATGCCTGTCATGGTTCATATTCGAGCAAACCCTGGGTGAACAAATTGATGAGCCACAGCCTGCATTTGCTGGGAAGCGATGCCCACATTTGGAAGTTTAAGCACAACGTGTTGCACCATACTTGGACCAATATTGATGGCATTGACGATGACATCGCCAAAAGTCCTGTGTTACGCCATTGCGAATCTCAACCCTTCAAGTCCGCTCACAAGTTTCAGCACTGGTATATGTTTGGTTTGTATGGCATCTCCACCATTTGGTGGATGTTTGGCAACGACATGATCAAATATTTCAAAGGTGAGGTTAACGAGCGAGTCATGCCCAAAATGGGCACCTATGAACACCTCTTGTTCTGGGTAACGAAAATTACCTATGCCTTGGTTTACATCGCCGTTCCGGTTTATGTGTTGGGATGGTTCTGGGGCATCATGAGTTTTGTCATTTTGCACGTGGCCTTGGGTATTTTGTTGTCAGTTGTGTTCCAATTGGCCCATGCCGTAGAGCATTGCCATTTTGATGATTTGGAGGCCATCGAGCCTGATCAAACCAAGATGCCGAATGAATGGGCTGTGCACCAGATGATGACCACTTCAAACTTTAGTACCCAATCGGCTTTCGCCAAGTGGTTCACTGGAGGGTTGAATTTCCAGGTCGAGCACCATTTGTTCCCTCAGATTTCTCACGTGCACTATCCCAAAATCAACGAAATTCTTCGTAGGGTGGCTGAAAAATATGGGGTAGAGTACAAAGAATATCCCAAGTTTGGCCAAGCCGTTGCTAGCCACATTCGTTGGATGAAGTCCATGGGTCAGCCCCAAATGGCCTAATCCTTTCGTCCAAACCGATCCAGTACCTGCTGGAAAAAGGTAAGCTCTCCTAATATTCCCACTATAAATACCAAAGCGCTGACAGCGCCGAATACCTGCGTGGGGTAGAATCTTGAAAAGGCGAACAAGCCGAAACCGAGGCTAAGCAAAATGGCCGAATCCAGCATGGAGTGCTCCAGCCCACCCAGAGGTTCCTTGAGGATCATGCGGCGGTACAATACGTGAACGGTATCGTCGTCCAATAAGCCCAGGCAGACAACGGCCGTGATGGCAGTAATCAGATTGAGGTCTACGCCCAAAAGGGTGAAGGCCCAAACAGCCGCACTCAAGGGCAAGAGGTTCGGTATGAGGCCGATAAGGGCTTGTTTCCAGCTTCGAGTTAGAAGCCACAGAATGAAAATGATGGCCAAGCCCGATGTGCTTAAGCTCTTGAAAAGGGAACGGGCCAAATCTTGATTGATGTATTCGTAGAGCAACACTCCGCTGTGAGTGTAGGCAGGGAAGTCTAGGCTCTTGAGCTGCGATTGAAAGGCTGAATCGCGAACAAAGGCCAAGAGTTGTTCGGTTGACTCAAACTTGAAATCGGCTTTGTACACCTGTTGCTCTTGGCTGTAGTAGGGAGAGGCGGGGCTGCTGAGGTTCAGCTCGGGCAGGGGTATGGGCAGTCCTTCTTGCCATTCGCTTTGTTGCATGGGCAATTCGGCGCTGACCAGGCCGTCTTTTCCTTTCCATTGCTCGCAGAACGATTGGCAAATCTCCAGGAATTTTGGCTTCTCTTGGGGGTTTTCCATCCAGATGCTCAAGGATTTCTGGGATTGGAATTGGCGATTGAAATGGTCGTGGGCTTTTGTGATGGCTTCCCCTCTGGGGTAAAAGGCTTCGGGGTCGGAATGAAAGCGCAAAGAGGGCATGAGCAAGAGAGCACCGACTCCTAACAGAGCAAATCCCCATGTCCAACTGCGTTTTTGGGTTTGAAAGTGTTGAAGTGTAGCCTGGAGAACTTTGGGTGCCGGACTGTTGATGTGGCTGTGTTTCATCCACAGGGGGGCGAGGAGGAGGCTCAAAGCGAATTCAGCCATCAGGGCAGTTCCCGTAATCAATCCCAGGTGTTGGATGTTCGCTGTCTCGCTCCAGAAAAAGCTGAAGAAAGCGGCGGCAGAAGTCAAGCTGCTGAACAGGGAAGGGACGGCTAAGCGCGTCAAAGAAGCCGGTTGGCTACCTTCGTGTTGCAGGGCGCCGAGAAAGTGCACCGAGTCGCACAGGCTGAGTACCAATACCACTGGCAAAGCAAGGGCCGTAATGACATTGATCGGAATGTTGAACAGACCGTAGAGCAGGAAGGCAAATAGCAGGCTCGGGGTCATGGCCAACAAAGAAAATAGAGGTACTTTCCAGCTCTTGTAGGCCCAAACCAAATAGCCCATGACCAAGACAAAGATCAAGGAGCATATAAGTACGATATCCCGGATCAAGGAGTTTCGAATGGCCGTTTCCAGTTGGGGAATGGAATAGACAATGGGCGTCTCGGCTCCATCATAGGAATCAGCCAAAAGAGACTCCATGAAGGTCTCGGGTAGCGTTTCAAGATTGTGTTGAACCACCACTAATACCGATTGCTTGTCGGCTGCAATCAACCGCCCAACTTGGGGATGGCTTTTGAGCAGGCTCAGTTGACTGTCAAGGCCAAGTTCGTGTTCTGGGTCAGCCAAGTTGAAGTATCGAAGCGCGAAGGCCCTTGGGGACCAGACGCGCTCACCGGGAATGGATGCTCGGCAGCGGCGTTCCAACTGCGCACAGGCTTTCCAAAAATCACCCTCACCGCTAGGCTTAAGACCTATGAATACCAATTGGTCGGCCCGGCCAAATAAAGAATCAAAACGCTGAGCTTCCTCAAAAATGGGGGCCTGTTTGGCTTCAAAACCCGATAGAGAACCACTGATTTCGATGCGGTGGGCCGTGGGTAGGCCACTGGCAAGCAAAAGCAGAGCGACTAGCAATCCCAGGTAAGGGCGATTCCATATGGCTTGAATGAGGTTCTGCATGAACTCAGCCTAGTAACAGCCCAGCGAGGCAATGGTTCAAAAAATAGAATGCAGCGGGCAAAAAGACCGCCTTTCCGTTCATTAGGCCGCTTGGCCTACAGCCTTCAAATGCGAAATGTGCGAACGAATGGCCGAAAAGAAGGTCGGGAATTCCTGGTAGCGAACTTGGAATTCCTCGCAGGTTTTCTTCACGATTTCGTTCAACTTGGGGTAGTGAACGTGACTGATTTTGGGGAACAGGTGGTGTTCTACCTGGAAGTTCAATCCGCCCAACATCCAAGCCCAAAAACGGTTTTTAGTAGCAAAGTTTGACGTGGTTTGAACTTGATGCGAAGCCCAATCAGAAGGAACCGTGGTGAGCTCTTCGCTGCCGGTAATGAAATCCATGTTCTCCACGACGTGGGCCATTTGAAAGACCACGGTGATGAAGATTCCCGTAGTGAGTGCCAGGCACAGGTATCCGCCGATGGCGACGGGCCAACCCAAGTGGTAGGTGGGTAGAACCAAGAACAAGCCGATGTAAGCGATTTTGCTGCCCCAGAAGGCCACATGCCCCCAGCCACTGGTCTTTTCTTTCATGTCGCGAACGGCGATTTTACCGCTGAAGTACTTGACGAAATCTTGGTAGAAAATCCAAGCCAAGTAGGCAACCGAGTACAAAGGCCAAACGTAGATGTGCTGAAACTTGTGAAACCACTTGCGGGGTTGACCGGTGTTCATGCGCATCAGGGGTGCGGCATCGATGTCTTCGTCCACCCCGTTGATGTTGGTGAAAGAATGGTGAGCCACATTGTGCTTTTCGTGCCAGTAATGGGCATTTCCTCCCAATACATTCAAACTGTAGGCCATCAAATTGTTGACCCAGGTTTTTTGGCTGTAAGAACCGTGGGCTCCGTCGTGCATGACATTGAAACCAATGCCTGCAAAACTTACACCCATCAAAGCCGTCAACAAGATGTCGGCCCACAAAAAGCCGGGGTTGAAGAATACCCAAATGGTATAGGTACTGCTCAATAAGGCCACTAACACCAAAGTTTTGTGGTACAATTTCCAATTGCCGGTTGGGCGGAGATTGTTCTCTTGGAAATACTGGTCTATGCGCGAACGCAAAGTGGAGAAAAATTGGGCATTACGCCCTTCAAAACGTACCGTTTGCATAACAATGGCTTGGCCAAAGGTACGACCAAAGCGCTGAATTCAGTCTTAGTTTTAGAACAGAAATCCTAGACGAATGCCACTGCGGTTGCCCAATTGCAAGCCCAATTGAGTGCCCAAATTTTGTTCATTGGTGGTCAATTTTCCGTTGTAGTCGACAGAGCTTTGTTGGTAGCCCAAATGTTGAAAGCCCATCAATAGAGAGGTTTCTACGCCAACAAACAAGCGTTCTACCGGATAGAAATCAATGCCAGCTATGCCTGCTGCACCGGCTGAAAATCCTCCAGAAACCGATGAATTCAGATGGGCGCCGTCAGTGAAATTCAAGCCATCGACTGTGTTGGTGGCATCAAATTCAGAATATTCCGTGCCGAAGACCAGTTCTCCTCCGTAGTAGGCCGATAGTCGAGGGTTGTTTCCAGTGTGTTTTTCGAGACCCAGCGCCAGTTGAAGGCTGTATTGGGTGATGTTTCGTTCGCTCACTTGCAAGGGAGCAAAGGTGATGGAGCTTCTCTCATTGGCGAAAGTGGGAGCTAGGCGGGCTCTGTAGGCCCAGTTGTGTTGGTCATTGAGGCTGAAATAGCGCAGTTTGATTTCTTCCATGTTGAAACGCAAAGGTGCTGATCCCGTTTGCCACAAAAGGGTGCCTTCTAAGCTCCAATCGCCGTTCACGGGCTTGTAGTTTTGGCCCTGAGCGGTCGCCATCAACAGGCAAAGGCCTGTGCTCAACAATAGTCGTCTAACCATGTTGTGAATATCGCTCAACAAGGGGATTTTTAGGCTATTTATCTTTGAGCGGTTCGATGCGCAGACTGATTTTGACAATGGTATGTTGGCTGAACGGCTCCTTGTGGGCTCAGTCTGACTCCGTTTGGGCGCTGAGTCATTGGAGAGATACCCTGCGATCGTCTTTTTGCCAGCCCGCTTACCCTAGTGGCGGATTGGACTCCCGAAGAAGCTACTTGGCCGGTTTGCCGGTTACCATACAGGGCATCAGGGCGGGAGTAGACATGGGAGCAGCGGGATTGTATTTGGGTTATTACCATTGCCCTTATTCCCGGGTTGAATCCCAATCGGAATTTCGGTACCGCTATGTCTCGGCGAGTTTGGATTATCGACTCCACGATTCCTGGCGCTGGCAGTTGTGGGGCATTGCGCAGCTCGGCTTAGGGGCCTATTCCCAGCGGGACTTGCAGGGCCTTGAACTTTCAAGTGGCGCTATACTTCCTGTTGAGGTATCGGTGTTGGCGTCCGTTCGCATTGCGCGCTACTTCGGAGTTACCGGAGCCATTGGCGCCCGCGTAGCGGGCGGTACCTATTTCTCAGGGCCCATTTACACCTATGGATTGAAGATTTATGGGGGAACGCTTTGGTCTGATTTGAAAAAAGAATGCCCGGGGTGTATACCCCGGGCATTGCGATGATCACTGACCTGCCGGTTTCGCAGGCCTGAGTGTACGATTATTCGGCTTTTTGCTTCGCCTTTTCAATGGCGTCCAAATGGCCAATGAATTCGGCAATTTTCTCTACATCGATTCGATTGGCGGCTACGTTGCGATTGCCATCCAAAATGTAAATGGTGGGAGAAGCAATGACATAGTACGCAAACAAGTTTTGCTTCATGAATTCCGATTGAACTTTGTCGCGAATTAGGTGAGTCCATTCGCTCATTTCAGGGTGGGCAGCCAAGTAGTCCATCCATTCCTGGCGTTTATCGCCTGAGCTTAAGGCAATCACTTTCCAACCCTTGTCTTTGTTCTCGGCGTAGATCTTGGCCAACTTCGGCATCACCTCTTTGCAGTGGCCGCAAGCGGGGTCCCAGAAAATCATGATGGTATAGGGAGCTTGAATGCTGTAAGTGTTGACCCAGTTGCCATTCTGGTCTTGCAACTCCAATGGAGGTGCTTTTGCGCCGATCACTGTATGAGCGCGGCGGTAGGCATTTTCGCACATCTTGCTGATGGTATTGGAATCGGCCCACCAGGCTTTTCCGCGGCAGTAGGTGTTCAAGGCCAGGTAAACAAATACCTTGTCCTGACCCATGATGTTGCTGGACTCAAATCGATTGGTCAAGTACCAAGTGATGTATTTTTCCATCTCAACCGTTCCAGCGGTTTTGTTCAATAAGAATTCGCAAACCTGTATGCAAGAATCGGGATCGGGTAGAATGAGTTTGTCGAAGTAGAAATCCATTTTCTGCTTCATGATGTTCACGGGCATGCGAACCAATCCTTCTTCATTGAAGTCGATGTGGTCCCAATAATGGGTTTTGTACCATTGGTAGGGGAAGCTGCTATCAGCTTCTCCTTCTTCATTGACAGGATAGTAGTCGGGATAGGGAACATCCACCATGCTGTATAGGAATCTCGCCAGCAAGGAACTGGGGTTGTTTTTGATGAAGGCTACATCAAATCCTTCTTTTTCCAAAAGCAACGTACGACGCTTTTCTTCCAAGGCTTTTTTCTGCTCGGGCAAGGTGTCGATTTTCATTTGATCATCGACGGCGATGAGTTTTTCAATCACGGCTGTTTTGCCTTTTTGATAATTGACAAAACGCAGGTTCTCTTCTGAGCCTGTGACTTTCATGTTGGGGTAGTATTCTCCGGTAAAGAAAGCCGTGTCGGTTTCGATGAGGAACTCCTGATCGTCGTCAATCATGAATTCGAAATAGCCCTGCTTTTGGGGCATTACAAACAAATACATACCGCGCTGCAGGAGTTGAGTTCCGGTAAAAGTGGCGATGCCTTTTTTGTCTACAAAGGCAGTGTCGCGAAGGTATTTGCCTCCTATGTGGTGATCAGCCAAATAAACCTCGTCGCCTTGTTGCAAACCGTTGATCTTGAATTGCAGGGTGTAAATGCCTGCGGCTCGGCCGTTCCATTGCGCACTGTCTTTCAGTTTGGGGTAAACGCCGATGCCGTTGACCATCTGCTTGGGACGGGGCGATTGGTAAGGATTGACCAAATGGGCATAGGGATCCAAAACGGGGTTGACGCTAGGTACAGCGAATTCTTCGTTGGAAACGAATTCCTGCACAACCACTTCCTCTTCGACATCTGGGGCGGCTTCCACCACAGGTTCTGGACTGGCGTTTTTCTTCTTTTTCGGGGTTTGAGCCTCTAGGCTCAAGCTGGTTAAACCTGAAATCAGGCCGGTCAATAGTAGAATTCTACGCGTCATAAGCAACAAATCTCGTGGGTATTGACAAAATTTGTTCCAAAATGTGGCTTGAAGATGGCAGAATCTGAATTTTATCAAAATGTCTATGATTTGGTCAGGCAAATTCCTGAGGGAAGGGTGTGCACCTATGGGTTGATTGCACGATACTTGGGTTCAGGCCGAAGCAGCCGCTTGGTGGGCTGGGCCATGAATGCTTGCCACGGCCAACCTGCTCCTGTGCCCGCTCATAGGGTGGTGAATCGCATGGGGATGCTCAGCGGTAAAGCGCATTTTCAAACGCCTACTCTCATGCAGGAGCTGTTGGAAAAGGAAGGGATTGTAGTCGTAGATGACCAGATCCAGAACTTCGAATCCCTCTTGTGGGATCCCTTCGTTGAACTGTCGGTTTAGCGCTTTTTGTCGGCCGTTTTGTGGTAGGCCGAAAAGAGTTCCCACCACTGGGCGCGGGGCAGGGGTGCTGTCACGTCGATGGGCTCGGCCACTTTCGAGGCATGAGGGCTCATCAATCGGTAAGAATGCAAGGCAATGCTTCGATCGGGCAAGGCTTCTTTGGCTCCGTATTTGAGGTCGCCGACAATGGGACAGCCCGCTTTGCTCAACTGTACCCGTATTTGGTGAAAGCGACCGGTTTCCAATCGAATCTCGTAGTAGAATCGGCCCGCATAGTTGGCCAACAATTTGTAATGCAAGATGGCCGACTTGGCTCCCGGTTTTGGAGACTTGTAAGCGATGGCTTTGTGGGTCAGGCTGTCTTTGCCCACGTAGTGAATCAGGGTGCCTTCCTCTTGGGGTAACTCATAGAGGGTGATGGCGCGGTACACTTTCTGGTTTTGCTTGTTGCGGAAGACCTCATTCATGCGAGCCAAAGCCTTGCTGGTTTTGGCTAAAACGACGGCTCCGCTAACCGGGCGGTCGAGTCGGTGTACGAGTCCAACAAAGGCGGCACCTGGTTTTCCTGCTTTTTCGGCTATGTAGCGCTCGGCCCATTCCAACAAGTGTGGATCGCCCGTTTGGTCGCCCTGAACAGGCAGTCCAGCAGGTTTGTTTACGATCAATAAATGGTTGTCTTCAAATAAAACCTGTACCTGCATGGGGCAAAGGTACTACGGGAATGCCAATGCCCTATTTTTGCGCCGCTGTGAAATCCAAATTGTCTGCTTTGTACGCCGAGCACATCAAGCCCATGTTGGCTTTGGCATGGCCCATCATTTTGGGACAATTGGGAATGATACTCATGGGTGTGGCCGACACCTTGATGGTGGGTCGCCTGGGTTCAGCCGCCTTAGCGAGCGCCAATCAGGCCAACAACCTGTTCTTCATGGTATGCGGTTTGACCTTTGGCGTTTTGTTTTCGGTCTCGACCTTGGTTAGCATCAAGATTGGCGCCGGCAAGATGAAAGAAGTTTTCATGACTTACCGTGCGGGCCTTTGGGTTTCAGCCATTTTGGCGCTGGTTCAAACGGTGATTCTTCAGTTGGCCGTGCATCGATTCGACTGGTTCGGTCAGAGTCAGGAAGTCAACGCTCTCACCCCCTCGTACTTGAGCATTCTGACCTGGAGCATTTACCCCATGTTGCTCTATGTCACTATGAAGCAATTCACCGATGGCTTGGGATTTACTCGGCTGTCGATGTACATCACCTTCGGCGGGTTAGGGGCCAATGTGCTCCTGAATTACGCTTTCATTTATGGGCACTGGGGAATTCCTGCCATGGGTTTGGATGGCGCCGGATACGCCACTTTCCTGTCGCGTTTGTTGATGCTCGGAGCCAGTTGGTGGCTCATTCGCAAACACTCGGCCTTGCAGCCTTACCGGCCCGATCAAGCTGCAGCTTGGCGTGATGTTTGGGCGGAAACGCGTCAAATTTGGACCATAGGCCTGCCATTGGCCTTGCAAACCTTTGCAGAATGGGCCTGTTTTGGAATCTCCGGCATCATGGTGGGCTGGTTAGGAAAACACCCACATGCTGCTCATACTGTGGCCCTGAATGTGGCTTCCTTTACCTTCATGGTGGCCTCGGGTTTTGCCATCGCCGGTTCCATTGTCGCGGGCAATGCCTACGGCGAACAGAACCGGGAAAAACTGCGCAAAACCGGCCATGCTGTACTTCTGGTTTTGGCCCTTTTTGAAGTGGTGAATGCGCTGGCGTTCGTGGTCTTTGCTCGACCCCTGGCACGCCTGTATTCGGTCGAAGAACCCGTGATGCCCTATATCTTGCCCTTATTGATGTTGGCGGCCATTTTTCAATTGGCCGATGGCATCCAAGCCGGCGGCATGAATTTGCTTCGCGGCATCAAAGATGTGCGCTGGTCGGGCGCTATTTCTGTGCTGAGTTACTGGGTGGTAAGCCTGCCTTTGTCTTACGGTTTGGGCATTTATTTGGACTGGGGAGTCAGCGGGATTTGGCTCGGATTCACCGTCGGATTGTTCGTGGCTGCCCTGCTTTCTGTACGCCGTTTTTATTTGCAATTGAATCGTCTGACCTTTGAGGTTTAAGATGAAACGAATCTTCATAGCTGCGGTCATGCTTGTTAGCGGGTCCGCTGTTGTTGCCCAATCCAATTCCAAGGCCCAATACAAGTGGGACAATCAACTAACGGCTTTCGCTGCTCCCACACGGAACCACCGATTGTTGACGGGTGTCACTCCGGCTCCTCGACAATCCTTGTATACCGAGGCTAGCCTTCGTGATTCTTTCGCTCAATGCGACCAAACCATGCGTAGCAGCAACTTGGGATTGCGAATCACCAAGAAGAAAAGCAGTTACCAGTCCTTCAGTTTGGGATTGTCCTTTTCTAGATTTGGTTTTGAACGCCTGTATGAGGGGGAGATTTTTGGCTATGAAGTACACCCCGATGTGGGCATTTACGAAAGCTTGGTTCAAGGGCCGCAAACTTCTGTGATCTACCAGCATCGAAGCACTTATTTGGAGATTCAGGCTGATTGGCACCGTCGCATTGATGGGCCGTCCTTTCATTTGGATAAGGCCAGTTTGTGGGCATTTGGCGGTGTAGCGCCCATGGTGCTTTTGCAGCATGCCCAGCACATTGAAACGGTGGGCTTTGCCATGATAACGGGATCTGAATTTGTGGTCGATGAACTGCAAATGCAATTGGGTGCCGATGATACGCCCTACTACATTCGTGCGAAGACATCTGAAATCAACTTGGCCCTTCGCGGCGGATTGCGCTGGGAATACGAACTCGATCCCGCTGTTCGATTGCATTTTCAGCCCAGCTTTTCGGCCTTGTGTTGGTCACCTGCTTATGGAACCCAAACCTACTTGCCGGTTCAATTGGCTATGGAGTTCGGGGTGATTTTGCCTTTGAACTAATAAAAAAAGCCACCTTCGGGTGGCTTTTTGAATACTTAAAAGTAGGAAGGTTTAGCGCCCTTTCAATTTGGCGCTGGTGTATTCGCGGTTGAGGGTCGCAATGACGCTCAATGGAATTTCTTTGGGGCATTCTGCGGCACAAGCGCCGGTGTTGGTGCAAGCACCAAACCCTTCCGCATCCATTTGGTTGACCATGGCTACCACGCGGCTTTCGCGCTCCGCTTGGCCCTGGGGCAACAAGGACAACTGGGTGACCTTGGCTCCGACAAACAACATGGCAGAAGCGTTTTTGCAAGCGCTTACGCAAGCTCCGCATCCGATGCAAGTGGCGGCCTCGAAGGCTTTGTCAGCCGTGTCTTTGGGGATCAATACGCTGTTGGCGTCAACGGCATTACCGGTGTTCACCGATACATAGCCACCGGCGGCAATGATGCGGTCAAACGCACCGCGATCGACGCTCAAATCCTTGATGACAGGGAAAGCGCTGGCTCTCCAGGGTTCGACCACGACGGTATCGCCATCGCTGAAGCTGCGCATGTGCAATTGGCAAGTGGTGACACCCTGCTTGGGCCCGTGAGGACGGCCATTGATGACCATGCTGCACATGCCACAGATGCCCTCGCGGCAGTCGTGATCAAAGGCAACGGGTTCGCCACCTTCTTCGATGATCTGTTCGTTGAGTACGTCCATCATCTCCAGGAAGCTCATGTCAGGGCTGGCCTGAACCTTATAGGTTTCAAAAGAACCTGTGTTTTGGTCGCTGGGTTGGCGCCAAACTTTGAGGTTGATATTCATGTTTTCGCTCATAACGATTCCTTTCAATTACTTGTAACTGCGTTGTTGGATTTTGATGTTTTCATAATTCAGCTCTTCCTTGTGCAAGGTCCAGCTGTCTCCGTTGTTTTCCCATGCGGCCACATAGGCGAATTTGTCGTCGTCGCGCAGGGCTTCACCCTCTTCGGTTTGGAACTCTTCGCGGAAGTGGCCTCCACAACTTTCGTTGCGGTTCAAGGCATCGACGCACATGAGTTCGCCTAACTCCAAGAAGTCAGCCACACGACCGGCCTTGTCCAATTCGGGGTTGAATTCGTTCACTTTGCCTGGAATGCGCACGTTCTTGTAGAAATCTTCACGCAGGGCACGAATTTGCTCAATGGCTTCTTTCAAGCCAGCCTCGCTGCGGGCCATGCCGCACTTGTCCCACATGATCAGACCCAATTCGCGGTGGTAGCTTTCTACGCTGCGCTTGCCTTGAATGCCCATCAGCTTTTCGATGCGTTCGCTGGCGCGCTTTTCGGCGGCTTCGAAGGCTTCGTGTTGGGTATCTATGGCTTTGGTGTGAATCTCTTTGCTCAAATAAGAACCTACGGTGTAGGGAATGACGAAGTATCCGTCGGCCAACCCTTGCATCAAAGCAGAAGCTCCCAAGCGGTTGGCTCCGTGATCAGAGAAGTTGGCTTCACCCAAGGCGTACAAGCCGGGAACCGTAGTTTGCAATTCGTAATCGACCCACAATCCACCCATGGTGTAGTGAACCGCAGGGTAAATGCGCATGGGAACTTCGTAAGGATCTTCATCGGTGATCTGCTTGTACATGTCAAACAGGTTTCCGTATTTCTCTTTGACGACCTCTTTGCCTAAGCGCACCAAAGTGGCCTCGTCGGGGTTTTCTATGCCTGCCTTTGTGGCTTCAGCACGGCCGTATTTGTTCATCATGTTGGAACGGAAGTCTAGGTAAACAGCCATTCCGCTGCTGCCCACACCGTAACCTGCATCGCAGCGCTCTTTGGCGGCGCGTGAGGCCACGTCACGAGGCACCAGGTTTCCGAACGCAGGGTAGCGACGCTCCAAATAGTAATCGCGTTCCTCTTCGGGGATATCGTTGGGGTGGCGTTTATCTCCTTGGGCTTTGGGTACCCAGATGCGACCGTCGTTTCGCAGCGATTCACTCATCAAAGTCAGCTTGGACTGATAATGGCCTGAGACGGGAATGCAAGTGGGGTGAATTTGGGTAAAGCAAGGGTTGGCGAAATAGGCGCCCGCTTTGTGTGCCTTCCAAGCGGCAGTTACGTTGCTTCCCATGGCATTGGTGCTCAAGTAGAATACGTTTCCGTATCCGCCGGTGCACAACAATACGGCATGGCCGAAGTGGCGTTCCAGCTTGCCGCTAACCAAATCGCGGGCAATGATGCCTCGAGCTTTGCCATCGATGGTCACCACCTCGATCATCTCGTGGCGGGTGTACATCTTGACGTTGCCGACACCTACCTGGCGCTCCAAAGCACTGTAGGCTCCGAGCAACAACTGCTGACCGGTTTGGCCGGCTGCATAGAAGGTGCGCTGAACCTGGGTTCCACCGAAAGAACGGTTGGACAGTGTTCCGCCATATTCACGGGCAAAGGGAACCCCTTGTGCGACGCACTGGTCAATGATATTGGTCGATACTTCAGCCAGGCGGTGTACGTTTGCTTCGCGAGCGCGGTAGTCACCACCTTTGATGGTATCGTAAAACAAACGGTAAACGCTGTCACCGTCGTTTTGGTAGTTTTTAGCGGCATTGATACCCCCTTGAGCCGCAATGGAGTGCGCACGGCGGGGAGAATCTTGGAAACAAAAAGCTTTGACTTTGTATCCCATTTCAGCCAGAGTAGCGGCGGCTGAGGCTCCAGCCAAGCCAGTTCCTACCACAATGACTTCCAAATTGCGTTTGTTGGCAGGGTTGACCAATGAAACCGATGAGCGGTACTGGGTCCACTTATCAGAAAGGTTGCCTGCGGGTATCTTTGAATCGAGTTTTTGGCTCATGGTATTGAATTATTGAAACAAGACGTACAAGGGAATAGCCGCAAATCCTAAAGGAACCAAGATGGCGAAGGCACGGCCAATGAACTGAATGATGGGGCTGTACGAAGGGTGGTTGATGCCCAGGGTTTGGAAAGCGCTTTGGAATCCGTGCAAGAGGTGGAAGGCCAAGGCCAACATGCTCAAGACATAGATCCAAACAATCCAGGGTTGGCGAAAGGCGTCGTACACTTCCGAATACAAATCTTTGGCGACCAACATGTGGCCTCCTTCGATGTCTTTGGCATAAATCTTTTGTCCCTCAACAGGAGTGTATTCGGTCCATGTGACTGCTTGAGTGTTGTAGTCTTGGGTATAGCTTCTCCAGGTGATTTCGTCGCCGAATTTGTATTCGCGCCAGAAGTCGCCCATGTGAATGCCGATAAAAATGAAAATGATGCTACCCAAGATGGCCATGTTGCGGCTTGACCAACTGCTATTGGCGCTGCCCGCGCTCACCTCGTAGCGAGCTTGGCGGGCTTTGCGGTTGTTCATGGCCAAATAAATGCCCTTGACCGCGTGTAAGATGATCATGGCATACAAGCCCCAGCTCACGGTTTTGATCAGCGGATTGCTGGTCATGAACCAAGCGTAATGGTTGAAGGCGTAGCCTCCGTCAGCCTTGAAAAGCTGAAGATTTCCGATCAGATGCACCACGAGGAACAGGCAAAGAAAAAGCCCTGTCAGGGCCATAATGAGTTTGCGTCCGATGCTTGAAGTGAAGAGGAATGAAAGGAGTTTCATTGGGATTGACGAATCAATAATTTTGGTTCACGAATTTACGCAATCAGACGGCAATCGCCAATCTCAGGCGGTGATTCTGTTGAACTTATAACGACTATAAATAAATACAGAGCGACAAAGTGGAGCCCCTCTGCCACAATGGCATACAGTAAGGTTTGGCAAGTGGTTTGCATTTGATGGGGCAACTATGAGCAAGAAGACCGAGAATCCTGAATTGCACGACGATCCAGAAATGAATGTTGACGAAGTAGCCCCTGAAGTCGAAGCAGCGTCTGCTGATGCTGAACCTGCGGCAGAATTGACATTGGAAGAGCAAGTTCAAGTGGAGCGCGACAAGTATTTGCGCCTGTATTCAGAGTTTGAGAATTTTCGCCGCCGAACCACCAAAGACCGTTTGGAATGGATGCAAAATGCCAGCCGCGATGTCATTCTGGCATTGTTGCCCGTAGTGGATGACATGGAGCGCGCTTTGAAGGCTCTAGAAAATTCAAGCAAAGAAGAACAGAAGGCTTTGGAAGGGTTCAACCTCATTTACCAAAAGCTGTACAAAACCTTGGAAAAGAATGGTTTGAAGCCCATCGATAGCAAAGGCGAGGCCTTTGATACCGATTTGCACGAAGCCGTCACCCAGTTCCCAGCCCCCAGTGAAGACTTGAAAGGAAAAGTCATCGACGAGGTGGAAAAGGGATATACGTTGAACGACAAAGTGATTCGCTTTGCTAAAGTAGTGGTGGGCCAATAAGATGAGCAAGCGCGACTACTATGACATATTGGGCGTAAGCCGAGGGGCTAGTGCTGAAGAAATCAAGAAGGCCTACCGCAAGTTGGCCATTAAATTCCACCCGGATAAAAACCCTGACAACAAAGAAGCCGAGGAGAAATTCAAAGAGGCTGCTGAGGCCTATGACGTTCTCTCGAATGCAGAGAAAAAACAGCGCTACGACCAATTCGGCCATGCTGGAATGGGTGGTGCCGGTGGCGGTGCTGGATTCAGCATGGATGACATCTTCTCACAGTTCGGAGACATTTTCGGAGATGGAGACATCTTTGGCTCCTTCTTCGGTGGTGGTGGAGGGCGCGGTGGCACTCGTCGCAGCATGGGCTCCAACATTCGCATTCGCATCAAACTCAGTTTGGAGGATATGCGCAATGGAGTGGAGAAGAAAGTCAAATACCGCCGCATGGTGGTGGCCGAAGGTGTCAAGTACAGCGATTGTCGTCAGTGCAACGGAACGGGTTCTGTTCGCCGAGTAACCAATACCTTCTTGGGTCAAATGGCGACCCAAGCCGCCTGCCCCGTTTGTCAAGGCATGGGTAAAGTGGTGGAGAGCAAACCACGCGAAGCCAATGAGCAAGGCCTGGTCGCTCAAGATTTTGAAACCAGCATCAAGATCCCAGCGGGGGTAGATGAAGGCATGCAACTCAGCGTTCAGGGCAAAGGCAACATGGGCCCCGGCGGCGGAGCCGCCGGCGACTTGATTGTCTTGATCGAAGCCGTTGCCCACGATGATTTGACCCGCGACGGAAACAACGTGATTTACCATTTGTGGTTGAGTTTCCCAGAGGCAGCCTTAGGGGCCCAAATTGAGGTGCCCACCTTGGATGGCAAAGCCAAAATCAAAATCGATCCAGGAACTCAGCCCGGTAAGGTGCTGCGCTTGAAAGGGAAAGGCTTCCCCGATTTGAACGGCTATGGAACGGGTGATCAACTCATTCAGGTGAAGTTATATGTGCCCACCAAGCTATCTTCAGAAGAGAAAGAAACACTGTTGAAATTGCAGGACAGCGTCCATTTCAAGCCCGACCAAGGAAACAAGAGTTTCTTTGACAAAATGAAAGACTTATTCTAACAAAAAGCCCCGCTCGAAGCGGGGCTTTTTGTTAGGGAAATTTGGGAAACTTGGAAAAATCGCGCGGGCGTTTTTCCAAGAAGGCATTGCGTCCTTCAATGGCTTCGTCTGTGCCATAGGCCAAGCGTGTGGCTTCACCGGCATAGACCTGTTGGCCCACCAAACCGTCATCGATGAGGTTGAATCCAAACTTCAGCATCTTGATGGCCGTGGGGCTCTTGGTCATGATTTCTTGGGCCCAGTTGAAGGCTTCTTGTTCCAAGTTGGCATGAGGAACCACTTTGTTGACCATGCCCATTTCAAAGGCTTCTTGGGCCGAATATTCGGCTCCTAGGAAAAAGATTTCTCGGGCTCGTTTTTGTCCCACTTGTCGGGCCAGATAGGCTGATCCGAATCCGCCGTCAAAGCTCGCTACATCGGCATCGGTTTGCTTGAATTTGGCGTGCTCCTCGCTAGCCAGGGTCAAATCGCAGACCACGTGCAAGCTGTGTCCACCGCCCACGGCCCAGCCGTTGACAGCAGCGATGACTACCTTGTTCATGAAACGAATTTGTCGCTGCACGTCCAAGATGTTGAATCGATTGACTCCGTTTTCGCCTTTGTAGCCGGTATTGGAGCGAACGCGCTGATCGCCGCCTGAACAGAAGGCCCAGCCTCCGTCTTTGGTCGAGGGTCCTTCACCGGTGATGATGACCACGCCAATGTCTTGGCTTTCGTGGCACAAAATCAGGGCTTCCCACAACTCATCGACCGTTTTTGGGGTGAACGCATTGCGTACCTCAGGTCGGTTGAAGGCAATTCGGGCCACACCTTGACAGGTTTGGAAGGTGATCTCCGAATACTCTTTGGCGGTTTTCCAATCAATGGCGCTCATGGAGCAAAGGTAAGGAAGAGGGCAGGCACTCTCTGTAGGAGCTCTTTGTAGGTTTAATTAAACACCAATCCAAATTGGAGAAGATTGGCATTGTAGCCCATGTCGTTTGGCTTGAACAAATTGCTCATGTGGTAACGGGCATACACACCAAATCCATCAAACTTGGCTTGAACAAAGGGTGACCAGGCCCAGTCATTGATGTTGAAATCACCCACCGTTTTGGATTTGCTGTGGTTCTTGAACTTGATTTCTGTCTGGTTTCGAACGTTGTAAAACCCGTAGGCGCCGATCAAGAGTTGAAAATCGGGGTCTACGGGCTCGTTTTGGAATGCAATAGCCAGAGGTATGCCCACCCAATTGGTTTCCAAAGAACTGCGTTTTACCTCATCGCTTCCAATGGAAACAGCCGTGAACTCCTCGCTTTGGTCAGAAATGGTCAAAGTGCGGTCGTTGAATTGGAAGGTTTGGTAATTGTAAGCCAAGCCCGAATAGAGCCAAAGTTTGCCTTTTCGGGCGCTCCATCCGCGCATCATATCAAAATTTACGTTGAGACTAATGGGGGTCAGTTCAGGCATTTGGCCAGGTGCTGGCAATGGCTTCAATAATGAGGCTCCGTTGAATACATAACCCGTACCGATGCCCGTTGAGAGGAAGGACTCTGTCCAGCGGTTTTTTGATCTTTGTACTTTGGCGATTTCAGCGACCTCGGCGTTGATTTCTCCATTTGTTGACTCTTTCCTACGGGTCACGTACAGGTTCTCGGTATCTCCTTTCTTGTCCATGCGTATGGTAAGAATCTCCCCATCTTCGGTGTGGAGTTCGGAAATAGTGGTCCAAGTATTCGTGGCAGGGTCCCAGCTTTTGGTGATTTGCTTTTTGACAATCGCGGTGTTTAGGAGATTCTCTTGCTTGAGAACTTCGGCGATTTGTGCATCGAAGTTATTTGGGGCAGCTGGGATAGACTCTGCTTCCCATTTCTCGATTTGCATCGGTATTTCCACATGATCGGCTTCGATCTGGTCAATTTCTACCCGAATGAGAACCGAGTCGCCTCGCATTTCCTTCTGGATATCGATGTTCTCGGGGCGCGATTCTTCTGGGAACTGGGGCAGGGGTGGCAGGTCGGCACTGATCAGTTTGCGGTTGACGCTGTCGGCCCAGGCCTTCACGGAGCGCGCATAGTCGATCCAAACTTGTTCGGTCTCGCTGCGCTTTGTGCTGTCTTGCACCACTATGATTCGCGTGGTTTTGGGTTGAGCAAACAAGGGCATTTGACCGGCGAGCAGAGCCAGCAAGGTGGCTGCGATGAGTTTCCAATTATTCATGGCTTTTTGTAAAGGTTCTTTCTATATCGATGGAGGCACTGTGAAATTGAAGTGCCAGTTGGGGTATGGGTGATTCTTCGGCCTTGCGGGCAATCAATCTCAAGCGGGGCTTGTCTTCGCCTTTGATCCAAGCGCGCAGATCGTGTTGGGCAATGTTCAGGCCTCGGCGTCGCTGCAAGAGGGCTTGTGTTTTTTGTCGAATGGCTTGCTTGCTACGCGAAACCAGTTGGCCCACGCGACTTTGCGATTCTGCAGCTGTGGTATCGGCACTCGGGGTCACCGAAGGCTGTTCGAATACCAATTCTACGGCAGGAGAGTCAGCCGTCGCAGTAGGGTAGGGGAAGGTACCCCAATAGGGGTAACTGTGGCTGTAAATTACCCCTCCGCAAGTGGGTGTCCAATGATTGTAAAATGTGGAGTTCCAGGCCAGCGGATAGATGCCACTCAAATCGAAAACCAAGGCAGTGTCTGTTGAATGTGCTGTATCAGTCTGGGTGATGATGGGGTTGGAATTGGCAGGAATGCTTCGTTTGGGTTCGCCGCTGCGGGGAATCAATATCAGCGCCAAGCCGGCAGCCACCGCTGCCGCAAAACCAACTACCCACGTGAGTTTGCGGGGCTCTTTCTTCACGAGCTTGTCCAGGAAGGCGGGGCGCTCCAACGCTTCTTCGGGAACATAGGCCATCTTCCACTCGGCTAGGGCTTTTGCCCAGTCGGGATCCTGTTGGCACAAATTTTCGAGGCGCAAGGCCTCGTCTGGGCTCAAATTCCCTTCCAAGTAGTCAAACAGAAGCTCGTCTCTTTGTTCCGTATTCATGAGGGATTGGGGTTGAAAGAGGACAACAGTTCGCGCAATTTTTGTCTTCCGCGAAACAAATTGATCTTGACCTGGGCTTTGTTTTGGCCGGTGATGTCAGCAATCTCAGCATAGCTGTATCCTTCGAGATCCCTTAAGGTTACGGCCAGTTTCTGAGGAACGCTCAGTTGATTGAGGGCCAAGTGAAGCAGGTGTTTCAATCCCGCATCAAAATGAGCAGGCTCGACCAAAGGCTCGGTAGAGGATGACAATTCTTGAAACCTGGAACGTTGACGGTGCCAATCGACAATAGCATGGCTGGCTACTCTAAAGCACCATGCACGTACGTGCTCAATGCTCACTTGCACGATTTCTTGAGCTTGGTCAGGGTCATTGAGGTTTTTCAATGCAAATCGGTACAGCGCAGGGCCAATGGTCTCCACGACCCGGTTGTACTCTGAAATTTGCATCAACTACCCCTTGACGCAAAAAGCATGCGAAAGGTTACATGTATCTTTGAAAAAATGCCAAATTCTGATTCCAATTGGTTCAAAGACTGGTTCAATACGCCCTATTACCATGCCTTGTATGCCCATCGAAATGAGGAAGAGGCACAAGCATTTGTAACGCGATTGGTACAGGCCATGGAGTTAACGCCAAATGCCTTGGTAGCCGATATTGCCTGCGGCAAGGGCCGCCACACCCGCACCTTGGACCAGTTGGGAATGCAGGCCTTGGGTTTTGATCTCAGTCACGAGAGCATTGCCTTTGCTTCAAGAGAGTCTGAACGACTGGGTTTGCAGGCGAAGTTTTTCGTCCATGACATGCGCGATGCTTATTCGGGCCTCAAGTGGAAGGCGGCTTTCAATCTGTTTACATCATTCGGCTACTTTCAAAACCGAAAAACAGATGCCCTCGTTTTGCAGCACATTTACGAGCAGCTGGAGCCGGGCGCCTGGTTTGTTCAAGACTACCTGAATGCCGCATCGGTGTTGCCGAGCTTGCCGCTGAAGGAAGTGATTGAGCGGCCTTCATTGGAGTTTCATTGCCACAAGTTTCTCGAGAAAGGGGTTATTGTCAAAGACATACAAGTGATAGAGAAGGGACAGGAGCAAGGCCAATTTCAGGAGCGCGTCGAGGTTTACACGGCTCAGGAGCTGCAAGGATTGCATGAGGCGGCCGGATTTCAGGTCCAAGCCATTTGGGGGAATTACCATGGCGAGGCTTATTCGGCACAAAGCTCGCCCCGCATCATTTTCCTGTCTCAAAAAATGAGTTAATTTGAACGCAGTGAATTTCTTGCTGAATTGGGACATACAATGGCTGTTGTGGCTAAATGGTCTAGGGTCAACTTGGGCCGATGCCATCATGGTCGCCTTGTCTTCCAAATGGCTGCCCATTCCCGCTTACTTGTATTTCCTTTTCAAGGCCTATCAACGTTGGGGGAAATCCATGCTATGGCCCGTACTGCTATGCGGTTTGGCCGTTGCTTTGGCCGATTCCAGCAGTTCCAAGTTGTTCAAGCCGAGCTTCAAACGCCTGCGCCCCTGTTTTGAAGAGAGCCTAACCGTTCGAACCCCTGCCGGTCTCCCTGGCGGCCAATACGGTTTTGTGAGCAGCCATGCCGCGAATGCAGCCGCTCTGTATTGGCTTATGCCTCTGGTGTTGGGTCTCAGCCGTCGAGAACGATATGCTTGGCTGGGCTTGGCGGCCTTGATCGCCATTAGCCGGGTCTACCTAGGGGTGCATTATCCCTCTGATATCCTAGCCGGTGCCCTCCTGGGTTGGGGTATCGCTTATGCTATATTTCGCCTTCGCCCATCGATATGGGCCGCAAAACGATTACAATCATGAATTACGAATACATATTGGTCAATGATCAGGTCACCGAATATGTGGCCCACATTCAGCTCAATCGACCCAAAGAGCTCAATGCCTTGAATCTGCAATTGATGCAGGAAATCAAGCACGCTTTGGGCGTTCTAGACGAAGACGATCGTGTGAGAGCGATCGTAATCAGCGGGAACGAGCGAGCCTTCGCGGCCGGAGCTGATATCAAACAAATGGCAGGCAAAACGGCCATCGATATGTTGAATATCGACCAGTTCAGCACCTGGGATGCCATTCGCCGAACCAAAAAGCCCTTGGTGGCCGCAGTGAGTGGCTTCGCCCTTGGCGGCGGATGCGAACTGGTCATGCAGTGCGATATGGTGGTAGCCAGTGAAACGGCTCAGTTCGGTCAACCCGAAATCAACATCGGTGTCATGCCTGGTGCAGGCGGCACACAGCGATTGACTCGTGCCGTAGGAAAGGTGAGGGCCATGGAGATGGTCTTGACCGGACGATTCATGTCGGCCGAAGAGGCTATGGCCGCGGGACTGATCAACAAAATCGTTCCTGTTGATGTGTACTTGGATGAGGCCATTGCCATGGCAAAATTGGCTGCTTCTAAATCTCCTTTGGCGGTTCAATTGGCCAAGGAGAGTGTATTGAAAGCTTTCGATACCCACTTGCAAGAAGGGTTGTTTTTTGAGCGCAAGAACTTCTATTTGCTGTTTGCCAGTGAAGACCAGAAGGAGGGTATGGCTGCTTTTGTTGAAAAGCGAAAGCCTGAATTCAAGGGTCGCTAAAATGCAGCAAGGCCTGACGAAGGCCTTGCGTTGAAAAATCTATAGGCATAAAAAAAGGTCCCGAGCAATCGGGACCTTTTTTATGTAAGTCGTTGGCGTCTTACTTCACGTCAGCCATAACGGCATTGATGAAGAACATGCTTCCGTCAGTATCTTTCTTCCATACCAATACAGCAACACTAGTGTTAGCAGCATTGTAGTTCCAATAGATAACGGAGGGGTATTTAGACTTGATAGCGTCAGGAATGGCGCTGTACGTGTAAGTCACTTTCTTATCAACCGTAGCGTTAGCAGCAGGATTGCTCATTTCAGGAGCAGAGCTGAAAGCAACAGGAGTGTTGCTGCCGTTGGTCAAAGCAGAAGCGCGAATGATGTGCTTGTGGTTGGTGAAGCTACCTGCGGCACCAGCCTGGTAACCGTCAACACCTTTTTCAATCAACAATACAGAAGTGTAGTAGTCAGCAGCGTCAGGGCTGAAAGCTTGCAGCTTGTAGCTGATGTCGATGCTGTTGCCGTTGGCTTTAGCAGAAGCGGCTACACCTACCTCGCAAGGATTAGCGTTGTATGTGTTCTTGAAGCTGATGATGTCAGCAGTCTTAACTGTGCTGTTACCCAAGAAAGAGTTGCTGCAGTAGAAGTGAGGAATGTATCCGTTGGGCTTGGTTTGAGCGTACAATTGTGAAGCGAAAGGAGCAATGAACAAAGTGTCATTAGCAGGCTTCATCCACAAAGGAACCAGGTAAGAAGAACCTGAAGTGTGCAAGTCCAACGAAATCAAATCAGTACCACCTTGCTCGATGGCTCCTTTGTACTCAGGGCTGCCGTAAGCGCCGCAAGGTCCGCACCAAGTGGCAGTGTTGTAAATGAGGGCAGAACGCTGCTTGTTCTCAACTGTCAAAGAAGCGGTACCACTGGGTCCATCAGGGTTGTCTTTTTTGCAGCTTTGCATCGCAACTGTCAATCCGGCAGCAACGACGGCAAACATCAAAAGTTTTTTCATAGTTTGAGTTTAGTAGTATTTTAGGAATACGAATTAATGCTTTTAGGCTTGCATTCGCAATTAAAACAAGGTGCTGAGGGGTAAAAAACTGAAAAATGACCAAGAATTGCCGGTCTGCTCGCTCCAATTATATTTGTGAGCATGAGTGGAGGCCAAATAGCACGTCAGAGTCTCTGGGCCTCGGTGGTCAATTATTCAGGAAGTTTGCTTGGTCTATTTACGACCTTTTACGTATTTCCTCTGGTCTTTTCTCCGGCTGAATTTGGGGTCACTCGAGTCTTCGTTGAAATTGGAGCCTTGCTGGCTGCCGTGGCTCAACTGGGAACGGGTTATTCCATTTGGAAGTTCTTTCCTCGATTTAAAAACGAAAGCGGTCACCACGGAGCTGGATTTTGGCTCCTGATCATTCCCGCCATCGGATGTTTGCTGTTGGGTATAGCCTTGCTGGGGTTCAAATCCGAGCTTCTCGGTTTTTTTGGTGACAATGCCGCTCAAATTGAGCCCTACTACCTCTGGTTGCTGCCTTTCGTCTTTTTCTTTGTATTCAATACGGTATTTGAAACCTTCTCCGCCTCCTTGGGGCATATCATTTTCCCCTCTTTTCTCAGGGAGAATCTGGTTCGAATTGCCTTGGGTGGCTTGGGCTTTTTGTACTATTTGAATTGGATAGGTTTTGCTCAGTCCATACAGTGGGTGCCCTTCGTGTACGGCTTTGTCGCTGTTCTCAACCTAGGGAACATTCTCAAATTGACTCAGTTGTCCTTTCGCCCGGATTTTGGTTTCATTCGCTCTCAACCTGATTTGGCCCCTGAGTTCTCGCGCTATACCCTGTATTTCTTCTTGACGACTCTGGCCAATTTGTTTGTTCAACGCTTGGACATGCTCATGGTGTCTTCGGTCAAAGGATGGGCCGATTCGGGCATTTATGCCATTGCCATCAACATGGCTGTGCTCATAGAAGTGCCTACTCGATCCATCTTGCAAGTGGCCAATCCGAAGCTGTCAGAAGCTCTTCACAGAGATGACCAAGCTGAGGTGCAGCGTTTGTATACCAAGACGAGTTTGAATCAGTTCTTGTTGGGAGCCTTGGTTTTGCTGTGCATTTGGTTGGGTTTGGATGCCTTTTACGCATTTATGCCCAATGGGGATGTCTATCGGGCGGGTAAAATGGCGGTCTTGCTGCTGGGATTGGGCAAGTTGTTTGTTCTTATGCAGGGCAATTCGTCGGCCATGTTGGCCTTTTCCAAAAAGTATTACTGGGCCTTGCTCATCAATGCCACAGCTGTTGTCGTTGCTTTGATGATGAACCGCTGGTTAATCCCCATTTATGGGCTCAATGGAGCCGCCTTGGCTACGGCGAGTACCTGGTTGGCCATTTCCATTGTCACCGCAATATTGGTTTGGCGCATATACCGAATGCATGCCTTTCACGCAGAGATGCGCAAGGCTTTGGGATTTGTTGTCCTTTTGGTCTCTTGGACGGCAGTCATCGAATGGGCCCTTCCTGAGTGGGAAGCTTGGGGAATCTTGGGCCACTCCCTAGCCAAATCCTTGATGGTGCTGCTGCCCATTTTGGTTTTGCTCTGGAAACTGAACATCTCCGAAGACGTCAATAGTCTACTGAGAAAAGCGGGGGCCCAGCTGCGTCAAATGTTGTAGATATCGGCTTTGTAAGCCGCCAAGTTTTTGGGATCCTTGAACCACTCAATGGTTTGAGCCAAGCCCTCTTGCAAGGTCGTAGAGGGTCTCCACTGGGTGTGGGATTCCAATTTGGCCCGGCTACCTAAGAGGCGAAAAACTTCGCTCGCTGCAGGTCTTAATCGCTCGTCTTCGCTGACAATTCGGGCTGCTGGGTTGATCTGTTCGATCAGATTCTGAGCCAAATCGCCCACTGAAATTTCTTGTTCGGTGGCGATGTTGACTTCGTGACCAATCAAGGAAGGGGTTTGGGCAATGCGAATAAACCCTTGAGCCGTGTCTTTGACGTATACCAAGTCACGAGTGGGTCGGGTATCTCCAAGTTTGATCTCAGTGTAGCCGTTCAATAGTTGAGAAATGATGGTGGGTATAACCGCACGCGCGCTTTGGCGGGGGCCATAAGTATTGAAGGGTCGCACCAAAGTGACGGGCAACTCAAAGCTTCGGTAAAAGCTGTCAGCCATGGCATCGGCGCCTATTTTGGAGGCTGAGTAGGGGGACTGGGGTTGCTTGGGATGTTCTTCCGTGATGGGAACAAATTGTGCGGTTCCATATACCTCTGATGTGCTGGTGACCAATACGCGCTCCACACCCAAACGCTTGGCTGCTTGAACGATGTTCAAGGTTCCTTTGACATTGGTGTCGACGTACGAATCGGGCGAATGGTAACTGTAAGGGATGGCAATTAGAGCCGCCAGGTGAAACACGATTTCGCATCCTTCCATGGCCGTATAAACGCCATTGGGATCGCGAACGTCGCCTGAGAAAATATCCAATTGGCTCTTGAGCTTGGTGGGGAGGTGGTCCAGCCATCCCCATGAATTGAAGGAATTGTAATAGACAAAGGCTTTGACTCTGGCCCCTTCGTGAATCAAGGCTTCTACTAAGTGGCTACCGATGAATCCGTCGGCACCGGTTACCAATACGCGTTTCCCATTCAAGGACATGAAGCAAAGATAAGCAATCAGCCTATCGAACGGCGCTCGTAGGCATCGATGAAGGAATCGGGAGTGCTGTTGAACACCTTCACATTGCAGAAAGACGCATACTTGGCCAATCGATGGTGGGCCCAAAAGGCTTTGTGCAAGTTGGCAAAGAACTCGTGCATGCGAACAGGTGTATTCTGGGCATCGTCGTGTTTCAATGGGGTCTCTTTTTGACCCACTTCGTAGAAATGATCGTCGACCACCACTACTTGGTTGTCAGAGCGAACCTTGATGTTGCGGTGAAAATTGTTGTCAACGCCAATGAGGTACAACTCTTCAAAGCCAGCATTGATGCCTTGAAAAATGCAGCTGTTGATGACGTTTTGGCTTTGAGGAGAGCCTAAGCCCATGGTGTACAGACGGTTTTCGAACCACTCAAACCCACGGGTAACGGTGTAATTGTAGACGACAATATGCAGCAGCGGGTTTGATTTCGCTTGTTGCAGGATCCAGCTCTTTCGGTAAATCTGGGGAACGAATACCGTCAGCGAATGTTGGCTGTTCAACAGGGCTTTCCAAGTCTCGTTGATCAACTGCTGAGTTTGCTGATACCCTTCATGTCGTTGGCAGTGGGGATGAAGTGCCGCATTTTCAAAGGTCTCGGCATTGAAGTTGAAGAAAGCCCCATCGGCCAACAAATAATAGGCGGGCTTCAACTGCTGGAAATAGGGGCTTCGAGCCATCATGTTCACCGCCATCAAGGGCATAGGGCTTTGACCAGCCGATGACCATTGGTCCAATTGGGCTTTGGCGCTAGGGCCATTTCCCACAACAATGACTTGGGAGTCGGGGCTTTTGTAAGTCGGCAAGAACCGGCTTCGTATGCCAATTTTGCCCAGAGATAATAGGCTGTTCCAAAGATTCAATGCAAACGATTGGGCCATGGTTCAAAGGTAGGCTTTGCCTTGTTGGAGCAAAAATTCGGCCCAGAGCCAGTCGAGTTCGGTGTCCAAATCCACCAAGCTATTCAAGGGCATTTTGTAGGCCATGCGCTGAGGCAAATCACCCAATGTGTGGGCGCGCAATGAGGAAACCCGAATGGCATATAAGGAGCCGTTGAGTTCCCAGACTTGAGGCAAATCTTGCCGACGGGTATACTGGCCCTCAAACAAGGGCTGTAATCCATTTTGTTCCAATCGAAAGTGGGTGTAATAGGGATTGCTTCGGCTTTCGACGACCGAAAAAACAGCATCGGCCTCGGGGTTCGCTTTCAATTGTTCGACGATGCCAATCAAGTCAGTTGATCGTCTAAAGGGAGAGGTCGCTTGGAGCAACAGTATGTTTTCAAAGATTTGGCCCTCTTGCTCATAGTGGTCCAAAGCATGGAGCAAAACTTCTCGGCTGCCAGCCGTGTCGCTAGAAAGGGCTTCTGGGCGGGTAAATGGAATGGGCAGACCTAGGTTTTGGGCTGTGCTTTGTATTTCAGGTGAGTCTGTGCTGATGCAAATTTGGTGGGGCTGGGCTACCTCCAAAGCCTGTTCCATGGAGTATTGAATCAGAGGTTTGCCTCCTAAATTCCGCCAGTTTTTCCCGGGGATCCCTTTGGAACCGGCTCGAGCGGGAATGATGACCAAAGTTTCGGGTGACAGCATATCAATACAAATGCAAATTGGGAACGTCGCTTTGAGCTTTTTCGTAATCAGAGAGTGATCCAATGTCGCTCCAATATCCCAAAATGGGGTGCGTGCCTACTTTGGACCCATCGGCAATTAGGTTGTCCATGAAGTCGGTGGCATTGTACAATTCTCCTTTGGGAATTCGGCCCAAATCGGATTGCTGAAGCAGGTAAAATCCTGCGTTGGCGAAATAGGTGTAAGTGGGTTTTTCGACAAAGGCCTTAACCCGATCTTGTTCTTGTTCCAATATGGCATAGGGAACCTTAACCTTATAAGGAATGCTCGCCACGGTTAGGGCATTGCTCTGATCCTGGTGCCGCAAATAAAAGGCCTCCAAATCCAAGTCGCTGAGCAAGTCGGCATTGAACAATAAGATCTGTTTGTGCTCGAGTTGTTCAGGCAAATAAGCCAATGCTCCCATGGTGCCCAGCGGTTGGTTTTCTTCAATGTAATGAATGTGGCAATCCCAGGCAGAACCATCTTGGAAATGGGCCATGATCTGCTCCTTTTTATACCCGACACAGAGAAATATTTCCCGGATGCCGTATCTCACCAATCGCTTGATGTTGATTTCCAGAATGGGTACCCCGCCGACAGGCAATAAGGGTTTGGGTGTTTCCAACGTCAAAGGGCGAAGGCGTTGCCCCAAGCCGCCGGCCATGATGACCGCAGTCAGAGGCAAATAGGAGCGAAGGTCGTTGAGGTCAATGATGCGCTCAAGGCGATCCTCTTCGTCCAATAAAGGGAAAATGCAAATGTCTTTTTCGCGATAAGCCTGAAGTTCGCGCACGTCGATTTGCCCTTTTCGCAAGGAGCGAAAATTCTTGAACATGAATGCCTGGCAGGGATCCTGAGCCGATAAGCCCTTGAGCAGGCCGCGGCGTATGTCTCCGTCTGACAAGGTTCCCATGACTCGGCCATCAGAATCGGTGACGAACAAAGTTCGAAGATGCCCAGCGATGCCCATCAAGGTCAAGGCTGCGCTCAGCGGTTGGCTGGCTTCCACTTGGTGCTGCTCGAGAAGGGTCATGGCTGCAAGGTAGGGAAAATGTGGGTTTTCAATTGCTCTAAGATGCAGGCGGTACTGTGGCCTTGGCCATAGATCGCGCTGCTATTGGGGTTGAAAGTTTTCTGACTGTGGCCGCGCACAAGGTTCACAATGTCGGCTTTGACAAAGTCGCAACCCGCGATGTTGGGTGTGAGGATTCGTCCCTCTTGTCGTTGACCCAAATTGATGACGGGTTTAGGGAAGAAGGAAGCTTCTACAAAACCACTGCTGGTATTTCCGAGCATGGCAGTGCAGTGCTTCATGGCCGAAGCATAACCCAGGGTTCCCAAGTTTTCTACGCAGACCATGCCTGGACGTCGTTTTTGAAGGTCCAGTACGCGGTTGCGAATTTGATGGCCGTGGGTATCGGAGTTGGGCATGGTCAGCAAGACTTGGAATTCGGTCAATTCCTCCAAGGCGGCACAGAGTTCATCGGCAAAAGTGGCCGTTTGGGGGTATCGCTCTGTTTCGGGATGCATGGTCACCAAAAGGGTAGGATGACTCATGTCTAGGCCGCAGCGCTCGTGCATGCCTTCGGGGCTGATGAAGTTCAGTCGCGAAAGGGTATCGAGATTGATGTATCCGCAGTTGAAGATGCGATCGGGACGCTGGGTCAATTCTTTGACACGCTCAGCATAAGGCTCTGCGCCGGTAAAGTGCCATTGGCTCAAATGGGTAATGCTATGGCGAAAGGCCTCGTCCATGGCACCCAAGGTGGTCTCTCCCCCGTACAAATGGGCAAAGGGAATATTGAAGGGCTTGGCGGCCAAAACGGCAGCCAACATTTCGTATCGATCGCCCAAGCAAAAAACCAGGTCAAAGCGCTCGGAGGTCCAGAGTTTGGAGAACTCCAAAAGCGTTCTGCCCATGGCTTGAGATATGGCCTCTGGATCATCGGCATTGGCGTAGCAATGGTCGATGGCGTGAGCCACAGTGAAGCCATTGGTCTCGATGGCGTCTATGGTATGCCCGTGCTCTTTCGACAAATGAGTGCCAAATGCAATGATATGGACTTCGAATTGGGGGTCTTCAGTAAGGGTCTGAATCAGGGGTTCGTAGATACTGAAATCAGCTCGGGAACTGCTCAGAATGCCAATTTTTTTAGGGGCGCTATGGGAAATGGCCTGACTCATGCCAAATGATAGGGGCTGCTGGGTAGGCTCACCAATCGTTCATAAATGAATTGACTGTGGTTCAATTGTTCGGCCCTTGGGCTGCGCTTAAACATGGGTAAGGTGTGCAGCAATTCCCATGCTGGTCTACACATGAAATTCAAAGCGTTCGCTTCTTCCAAGAATTGATCGCGCTGTGATAGGCCATCGGTCAGCATTCCGCACAACCAATAATTGCAGGTTTGCCCTTGGGGCTCCTGCAAGAAGGTTAGGTTTAGTGGGTGGCTCTGCTTGAAGGTCTCTATCAAGGAATGGTATTGCTGGGCTAGGTCTCTTTTGACCTTGAGGAAGGCTGGCAATTGTTCCAGCTGGGCACACAACAAGGCTGCGTTGATGTTGGGCATTCGGTAGTTGTATCCCGTTTGATCATGAAAGAATTTCCAAGCATGGGGCTGCTTGGCCTGTGTGGTCAAATGTTTGGCTTTCTTGGCCAATTCTGCGTCTTGTGTAAGAATGATTCCTCCACCGCCCGCCGTGATGGTTTTATTTCCATTGAAACTCAAGGTTCCGAACATGCCGAAGGTGCCACTGTGTTTGCCATCGATGTAAGAACCCAGTGATTCAGCGGCATCCTCGATCAGGGCCAAGCCGTATTCTTGGGCTAGGTCTTGCAAGGATTTGACATCGGCGCAGAAGCCAAAACTGTGCATGGGGACGATGGCTTTTACCCGTCTTCCGCTCGCGTTGTGGACACATTCTTTTCGCGGATTGAGGCTACATTCTTCCCTTAAAAATTGAGCCACCGCTTCGGCTGATAATGAGAGATTCTTGGGGTCTATATCCAAAAACAAAGGCTCAGCTCCGGTGTAGGCAATGGCATTGGCCGTGGCTACAAACGAAAGGGATTGGGTCAGTACCAAGTCGCCTTTTTGAACCCCGGCAAGCAACAAGGAAATGTGAAGGGCCGCGGTACCATTTACGCAGGCGATGGCGTGTGCTGAGCCCGTGAACGAGGCCATTTCCTGTTCGATTCGGTCTACAAAGGGACCTACACTGCTGACAAAGGTGCTGTCTATGCACTCGTTCAAATAGGCCTTCTCATTGCCGTGAAAGGCGGGGGCATGCAGAGGAATGAACGTCGATGGGTCATCGCTGAACAAGGCTCGCATGGGCATGATGAGGTCGTTGAAAAGCACAGGCATGGGCTTCAGGGCAAAGCAAAAATAACGGCAGATGTGGCATAAATGGTGGATTTGGTTTCCATTTCGCCCGGCTGGCATACATTTGCAGCTTCACGTATGTTCAATTTGATTCTATTTGGCCCTCCAGGGGCAGGTAAGGGCACCCAGAGTGAGCGCTTGTTGGAAAAATACCAATTGGCCCACATTTCAACGGGTGACTTGTTGAGAGCAGAACGCGCGGCCGGAACCCAGTTAGGGGTGCAGGCCAATGAATACATTGCCAAGGGCGAATTGGTTCCAGATGCAGTGGTTATTGGCATGGTTCGCAATTACATTTTGGAGCATACCGATGCCAGCGGGTTCATTTTTGATGGATTTCCTCGCACAGTGGCCCAAGCAGAAGCCCTTGATACCATGCTTAAAGAATTTGGAGCGGGTATTGATGTGGTTTTGGGCTTGGAAGTAGAAGAAGATGAATTGGTCAAGCGATTGTTGCTGAGAGGTCAAAGCTCAGGGCGTGCCGATGATCAAAGCGAAGAAACCATTCGCAATCGCTTCCAAGAATACATGAACAAAACCCTTCCCTTGCAGTCGTTCTACACCGAGCAAGACAAGTACAGCGGTGTGCCAGGAATGGGGGAGATCGAGACCATTTTTGGTGATCTCTGCAGCCAAATCGACCAAGTTCGCGCATGAGCTGGCAGCCCTTCGAAGACTTAAACCTTCAAGGATTTAAGCCTTCTTGGGTCTTTTTGGATTTGGACAATACCTTATGGGATTTTGACGGCAATGCCGAAGAGGCTTTGCATGTCTTGTTTCAGCGCCATGCGATTCAAGAACACACAGGCGCTACGGCTGAAGATTTTGTAAGAGTTTACAACCGCATCAATCACGAATATTGGGCTCGGTACGAGCGCGGAGAGGTGAGCAAAGAGGTGTTGCGCAGCGCTCGATTCACCGATTCTTTTCGTGAGCTGAACTACCCGGAATCATTGATTCCCGATGGCATATGGAAGGAGTATTTGGACATCTGTCCAGTTCTGACCCGTTTGATGCCCGGTGCACGGGATTTCGTTGAAGCCATCGCTCCTCATTACAAATTGGCCATTCTGACCAATGGATTTGAACAAACCCAACAAACCAAGTTGGCCTGTTGCGGGTTGGGGGAGTACTTTGAATTTATGCTGTCAAGCGAAGGTCTGGGTCACGCCAAGCCTAGCCCACTGTTTTTTGAGGCTGCTTTGAGCAAAGCTCAAGCAGATGCTCATGATTGTTTATACGTAGGTGATACGTTTCGAACCGATGTGATCGGTGGAGTAGAGTCAGGGATACGAACGGCTTGGTACTTGAGAGAGCGAGAAGTGGTCCAAGCAGAAATGGAGGACTCAGCCGAGTGGAAGAACTGGCAGCCTGCTCTTTCTTCCTTGTATTTGGGTAGTTTTCAACATTTGCCACAGCTTCAGCAGACCTTGCTGACAGGGATTTGACCTCAACGGACTCAGCCTTCAATTATATTTGTAGCATGAACTTACGCAAAATAGCTGTTGCCTTGGTGGCTAACTTGGCTTTGTCAACAGCCGCTTTCGCTCAAGATTTTGATCTGCAAGGCGGTTCCAATACCCGAGATTTCTATCCTGAATCGTCTGGATACATGGATTGTGACATTCATATTACCAATAAACTTTCAACCCCTCTGATTTTGGAGTACAAGAAGGTTTTGGTTGATTTTCCCTCTGCTTGGGATGTTTCTTTTTGCGACAATCGCAACTGCTATGGGGTGTTCATCGAACAGGATACCATGTTTCCCATTGCTTCCCAGCAGGATGCGTATTTGAAAATCACGGTATTTCCCAACGGAGTAGCTGACACAGCCATAGTGAAGTATGCGGTTTGGAATCGATACAATGAAAGTGCTATTGATACCTTGACTTACAACATCTATGTGCGTTGGTCTGCGGGTCGTGTCTCTTTGATGAGCGGGGATGTGGCTAGGGTTTACCCTGTGCCCGTGAGCGAAGTGTTGAATGTGGATTTGAGAGGAATTCGAGATGCCTCGATTTACGATGCCATGGGTCGTAAAGTCATTCAATTGCCCGCTCAAGAGCAAGTTCAAATTCAAGTGGGATACTGGTCAGCGGGTATCTATACCTTGCGTTACGAAGAGGGAGATAATACCCTCAGCCAAACCTTTGTAGTAGGCCAGTAAGGCTTTGTCATGGCGGGGATTGCCGGACTATGGGTTCTCGCTATTGTAGCATTGGCTGCAGCCGCAGCTTTTTTCCACTATTGGAACAGGCGTCAACAATCCATGTGGTGGCTCCCCATGGGGGCACGCTTCTTGGCCTATTCCCTGCTGGGCATGCTGCTTTTGAATCCCATCAGCGAAGGATTGAAAACGGAAAAGCGCAAACCCAAGGTTTGGGTAGTGCTTGATCGAAGCAGCAGTCTGCGCAATGATTCAGCGGCCATGAACGAATGGGTGCACCGTTTTCAAATGGAATGGGGGGAGAAAGTCGAATTGTCCCTATGTCGCTTGAGCGGAGCTTTGCAATTTGATTCTTCGGCCTATTTGGACCCCAGTCGATCTCGGCTGGATGCCCTATCAGAGTCTTTGACCTTTCAGCCGAATCCCATTGATGCGGTGGTCTTATTGAGCGATGGCCAATGGAACGCAGGTGTGCATCCGCTGTATGCTTCTTGGCCCAATGAAACCAAATTGTATACGGTTCCTTTCGGAAATTCACCGACTCAGGCTCAATTGATTATGGAGCGTTGGAACATGAACGCCGAGGTCAAAGTAAACGAGCCATTTCGATCGGAATGGGCCTATCGATGGTTAGGTGATTTCCCTTCTTCTTCCTCTTTGGTCGTCTCGCACAAGGGGAAGTCGCTAGGTAGAATGCCCTTGGGTCCCCGAATGGCGGCTCGATGTGAGATGGATTTAAAACTTTCAGAATTAGGGAATCAAGTGTTGGACGCCCAAGTGGTGGATGCAGCGGGCAAGGTTTGGTACAAGGAGCAAAAAACCATTCGAGTGGTCGAGTCAGGGAAGAAAGTACTGCTGGTTTACGGCGAATTGCATCCCGACGTAGGAGCGCTAAGCAGGAGTTTGAAAGCCAGCAATGGGCATACGGTGATCACCCAATCGATGAAAGAACCCATTCCCGATGGTCTGGACTTGATCGTTCAATTTGGGCTCAACGCCAACCAGTTGAATCGATTGCCCAGCGATGTGCCTGTTTGGCATTTCCCAGCTCCGGAAGAGGCTAGTGCGTTGTTTGCTCATCGATCCAAACTTCAACTTCCTCAGTCGGGCGTGTGGCAAGGTTCTGCTTATTGGACCCCAGAGTCAGAGTCGTTCATCGAGGGCTTGGAAGAGTACCCTCCCTTGTACATGCCCGTGCTCAAAAGCGGGCCACTTCCTGAATCTTCTATTACCCTGAAGCAATATGCTCTTGGTGCCAGTACCTCCTTCCCTTTGGCTGTTTTTCAGCCCTATTTGGGTATGGACGAGGCCTGGTTTTTTGGCAAAGGTCTATGGCGCTGGAGAGCGACTTGTTATCGCCGAAACCAATCGTTTGATGCGTTTGATCGATGGGTGTTGTCAGTGGCAGCTCGGTTGATGGCCCAGGCGGGAGCTCGAAACGCCTTGCAACTAAGAAGCATTCCAGAACAGCCTCGAGAGTCAGAAGCCTTTGCCGTGCGTCTTTGGAAAACGGGCCCCGATGGTCAAATGAGCGGTGAGGGGAATTTTGCTCTGAAGCTGGAAAAAGGGTCGGGCACAGGAACCTGGAATTTGGTGCAAGAAGCCAATTTGAGCCGCAATGCCGAGGTATGGCAGTCTGCATTTCAAGGCTTGGATACCGGTGATTATCGCTTGGTGGCTTCCTGGAGCAAGGGTAGCGCTAAGCTGGAGCAATCGCTGGCTTGGAAAGTGACTCTGCCGCCCGTCGAGCCTCAGTTGGGCTCAGATACGGCCTTGTTGAAACAGTGGGCCAGCGAACACCAGGGGGCCATGCTGCCCCATCCCTACAAAGGCGGAATTGAATTCCCGGAATCCCGCGTCGACGAAAGTTGGACCCAGTGGCCTTGGAGAGAACAAGGGCTGTTGTTGCTGATTTTGAGCTTTCTGCTCGGGACTGAATGGTTCTTGCGCAAATGGCTAGGCCATATTTGATCAATATCCCGACCTTTGCAGCATGGCTCGGGTAGTAGTCGGTTTGTCTGGAGGAGTCGACAGTTCTGTCGCGGCTGCCTTGCTTTTGGAAGAAGGGTATGAAGTCATTGGCTTGTTCATGCGAAACTGGAATGACGCCGCCGTTACTCTGGAAGATGAATGCCCGTGGATAGACGATTCTCGAGATGCCATGTTGGTCGCCGAAAAATTGGGAATTCCCTTTCAGGTTTTAGACCTGAGTGCGGCCTATAAGGAGCGAATTGTCGATTACATGTTTCGGGAGTACGAGCAGGGGAGAACCCCCAATCCCGATGTCTTGTGCAACCGAGAAATAAAATTTGACCTTTTCTTGAATCACGCCCTGTTGATTGGAGCCGATTTTGTGGCTACCGGCCACTATGCCCAACGGGTAGAACAGAACGGGGAATATCGATTGTTGGCGGGCAAAGACGCCAATAAGGATCAAAGCTATTTCTTGTGTCAGCTCAGTCAAGCTCAGTTGGCCAAAGCCCTGTTTCCCTTGGGTTCACTTGAAAAGTCGGCCGTTCGTGCGAAAGCAGCAGATTTGGGCTTGGTGACAGCTCAGAAAAAAGACTCTCAAGGCCTTTGCTTCATTGGTCATGTTTCCCTGCCTGAATTCTTGCAGCAACAACTCAAGCCCAAACAGGGAAATGTGGTAGAAATAGAGGCCGATGCAACGCTTTTGTCTCGATGGTTGCACAACCGAAGTCTGGAGAATGAATCTAGCTGGGGGTTGCCTTTGTCGCCTGAAGATGGTCGGATTATCGGTCAACATAATGGTGCTCATTACTACACCATTGGTCAACGCAAAGGATTGAACATTGGAGGCATGGTAAAGCCTTTGTTTGTGTTGCAAACGGACGTGGTGAACAACGTGGTTTATGTGGGGCAGGGGGAAGACCATCCTGCGTTGTATAGCCCCTTCTTGAGGGTTCTTCATCAAGAGGCCCACTGGGTTCGTGAGTCAGCAAAATCAATCGTCCTTTCTAATGAGGGAGTAAAGTGCCGCATACGTTACCGGCAAGTCTTGTTGTCGTGTCGCTTGCAGGAAGATGAGCTTGGGTATGTGTTGGTTTTTGAACAGCCACAAAAAGCCGTAACTCCTGGCCAATTTTTGGCCGTTTACATAGAAGATGAATTGGTATTTAGTGGAGTGATCAACGACTTTCTTTTAAGTCTAGATTCTGCTGTCTAACGTTTTAATAGATAGTAGATTCAGATTAGGGTCATATTTTCATGACTAGGCAATGAAATGCTCATTTCTACGTCTATGCATACATAGTATGCACACTTTGAAGATAGGGGCCCTTTTGGCCGTGTCGGTTTTTGCGTTGGTAGTTCCTGGCCATTCTCAAATTTCCTCTACGGGAAAAACATTCTACATGAGCTTCATGGAGATGGAAACGCGCTCAGGCGGTTATCCCGATTCGCTATTGATTTACGTGACCAGTGAATTCAATACCAAGATCAAATTGGATAACCCACGAGTGGCAGGTTCCCTGCAAACCATCAACATCACCAAGAATACGGTGAACCGGGTGGCTGTTGATCCGCAGTTTTACTACCCCGTAGGATCGGAATTCAATGCCAGTGATCTGAATTCCAAACGCGGAATGCGCATCATCGCAGATGATCCCGTGAATGTGTACTGCATGAACTTGGAGCAGAACCGATCGGCAGCAACTTTTGTGATGCCTTATGAATCCGTTCCGACAGCGCCTGAATTTTTTGTGCCTTCTTATGTGCCCAATGTGCGTACAGGGTTTGGAGGTAACCGAAAGTACATGCAGAGTGAATTTGTCATCATCGGCATGGACAACAACGTCAAAGTTGAGATTACTCCTTCTTATGTAACAGCAGGTGGTAAAACAGCTGGTTCGTCCTATACCGTAACTTTGGCAAAGGGCCAGGTTTATCAAGTTCAAAGCGATAATGGGGATGGCAATACGGGATCTCCTCCGCAACATAATCAAGTGGGAGGCGGGGCCATCGATGGTGATTTAACAGGAACCCGGATTCGAGTGGTTCAAGGTTGTGGCAAGATCAATGTGTTTTCAGGCAATCGTTCGGGATTTGTTGATCGAGCCGGTGGTACTTGCGGGGCCCTGGGTCGCGATCACATGTACACCCAAGTCATTCCTACCAATGCTTTGGGCAAGGATTATGTTTTGATGCCCTTCAAAGGTCAAACAGGTGGCTACGTATATAAAATTATCGCTGCACATGATTCGACCGATGTTTATATCAACGGTTCGTTTGTGATGCAGCTAAAGAATGCCGGTGACTGGCTGTACCGAAACGTGTCGGGATTGACAGCCACCTGTGTTAAAACTTCCAAGGGCGCATATTGTGTGCAATACATGAAGAATGGCCGATGCAGTGGCTATGGAGGAAACCGTGGAGATGCCTCCATTTTGGTGATGCCTGATGCCACTCAACAGCTGCTAAAAACAGTGGTGGGTACAGCAACAACCAACAACATGAACTTGCATTGGGTCAACATCTTGGTACGCAAAACGGCGACCACAGCCGTTAAAGTGAATGGTTCATTCATTTCTTCCAACAATTTCACCACCGTTTGCAACGATTATGCCTATGCCATGGTGCAAGTAGGCAACCCCAGTTACAATACCATTGAGTGCGATAGCGGAATGGTCTGCGTGGCTTATGGCATTGGTCAATTCGAGAGTTATGCCTACTCGGCAGGAGCCTTGTTTGAGAACGTAGAATACGATTTTGACATCATTCGCAATACCAAGTGCCCGGGTGAAACGGTCACCATCAAAACCAAGAAAAGCTACAACAACGTAAAAGCGTATATGTGGAATTTTGGAGATGGGAATTCTGGCACGGGGCAAGAGGTCAAACACAAATTTGAAAAGGTAGGAAGCTATTATGTGGTCTTGAAGATGGTCGTTCCTGGAAACTGCAACGTTGATGATACTATCTACCGAAGCAAAATTGTCAACGTTTTACCCGGTCCTATTTTCAACTTCCCCGATACCACAGTGCAGTGTACAGACTCAGTGAATCTAAAATTCTCGGGCCCAGCGAACAATACGTTTTTGTATAAATGGCAAGATTCTTCTTCTGCTCAAACCTATACGGCCAAAGCTGAGGGAAAGGTTTGGTTAAAGATCCTGGATACGAGCACCAATTGCATCAACATCGATTCAACCCTGGTTTTGCGTGCTGACCCTATCATCGCCGAAATTTCTTACGACACTCTGAATCAGTGCGGCAAACAGAACTACTTCTCATTGTCCGATTCAACCAAATTTAACAACGATGCCTTTGGTTGGGCGACTTGGGACTTGTTTGACTGGAACCGAAACTTGTTCGTGAAGAGTTCCGAAAAGCGTTTAATGTATAGTTTTGATACGGCGGGCTCTTTTGACTTGAGGTACATCGTGAGCAGCAAATTGGGTTGTCGAGATACTCTAGATACGGCCTTGCTAGTCGAGAAAATGCCCATCGCGAAAATCAACATTCCCCAAGATTACTATTGCCAATATGCTAAGGCTGATTTCTTGGATTCGTCCATCTATGATTTGGGAGTCTTGCGCGCTGTATGGGAATTCTCAGATGGCTCGCGGGATACGGCGGCTCCGTACTTATACAATTACCATTTCCAGACCTACGACACCTTCGATGTGCGCTTGATTGCAGAGTCGATCTATAACTGTCGAGATACAGCTGATTCAACCATCATAGTTCACCCTGCTCCTGTTGCAGACTTTACCATCAATATTGACAACCCCTGTTTCAAACAGAATTCCTTTGATTTTGATGACGCTAGTAGCATACCCTATGGTACTTATGATCACGCTTGGTTCTTGGAAGGAGCGCCAAACGCCTCTAGTTCCTTGTCGAATTACAAATTCAAGGACACAGGGTACGAAAAAGTCATATTGATTGCCGTTTCCGATCAGGGCTGTGCCGATACCATTGAAAAGTCGGTATTCATTGCCACAGAACCCAAAGCAAAATGGACCATCACCGATTCCAATGTCTGCTTTGCTAGCCATTTCTTTGACTTGGAAGACAACTCCGAATCAGCTGAAGCACCTAATGCCATGAATGCGAAGAACAACTGGTATTTTGGAGACGGTACGTCGGCGAGTGGAAGTCCTGTGAAGAAGAAGACCTTCTCCGCTTCGGGTATGTACTTTGTCAAGTTGGTGGCCCAAACCAATTACGGATGCAAAGATTCAGCCGAGCGTATGGTGAATGTTCGGGATAATCCAGATGCGACCATAACTCCGGCCAATGCGGTTCAATGCCTGAACGGCAATGAGTTTAGTTTCAAGTCTCTCAACAATTGGAGCGATGGAGGAGTGAATATCACCCATCAATGGGATTTGGGAGATGGTTACCAATTTGACGTAGATAGTGTAAAGCACAGCTACAGCGATACGGGTACCTACATCATTCGCCATGGCATTGTGACCAAATTCGGCTGCTGGGATTCGGCTACCACCAAGGCCTATGTAGTGGCTACTCCCCAAGCGCAAATTGCCACTGATAAGGACACAGCCTGTTATGGTACCCATGCCTTCAATTTCTCAGATATGACCAGTTTCAATGGTTCGTATAACCGCAAGTGGTATTTGGGCGACGGCACCACCAGCACACAAGTTGATGTAATAGGCAAGAACTATGCATCGGCTGGTAAGTACACGGTGAAACTGGTGATCCAATCCCTGGCCGGCTGCTCGGACTCGACTGAGCGACAGGTGGAACTGTTCCCAGTGCCCAAAGCCTCTTATACCGTCAATGATTTGACTCAGTGCTTGCAGGGTAATTTGTTTGTGATCAACAACACGAGTAACGAAAACGGAGCTACCGGTGTTCAGCACGGCTGGGCTTTGAACGGAAGTCCATTGAGTACGGGCAAAGTATTGCCCAATCAAAGCTATACCGATACAGGGGCTTACAATTTGGCTTTGGTGCTCATGAGTGATAAAGGCTGTTTCAGTGTTGATCAACAGACCCTGTGGGTGTACGAAACACCTGTAGTGACCATCAGTGGTACCGACGGATGCGTGGGCAAGACCATAGACTTCACCAGCAATGTTCAATTGAGCCGCGGTTCCATCACTTCATACGCGTGGACCTTCGGAGATGGAGGAACGGCAGCCATTGCCAATCCTTCTCATACCTACAGCACGGCTGGAGCTTATAATGTGGAACTCAAAGTACAAAGTGACCAAGGTTGTCAAGGGGTCAGCAATACCTTGTTGATCAACGCATGGCCCAAGCCGGTAGCCAACTTTGACAGCGAGTACCTGTTGTCAAGAGGTTTGGAGACCGATTGGAAATTCACCAACCTCAGCAGCAATGCCGACAACTATTCTTGGTCCTTCCAAGATGGGCAGTTCGTCAGTGGAGCGGGCCCCCATTTCTTGACCTTCTCATCAACGGGTGATTTCTTGGTTCGCTTGTTGGCAAGCAACAATTATGGCTGTTTCGATAGTACTGAAAAGTACATTTTCTTGAAGCCCGAACTCTTGTTTCATGTGCCCAATGCTTTCTCTCCAAACCTGGATGGATTGAACGAGGGTTTCAAAGGCAGCAGTTCGTTTGGAATTGAGAACTATAAAATGCGCATCATCGATCGCTGGGGTGCCATCATTTTCGAAACCACCAATCCCGATGAAGCTTGGGATGGACGTGGGCACAACGGTGCTCCTCCATTGGAAGGTGTATATGCCTATCAGATTTATTTTCGCTACGTAGACGGCAACCTGTATGTCTACAAAGGCACGGTTACCCTGTTGGATTAAGGTGTGACCAGAGGCCATAAAAAAAGGTCCCGCTCGCGCGGGACCTTTTTTTATGGTTGGGTTTGGGATTAACCCAAGTAGGATTTCAAGATTTTGCTCTTGGAAGATTTGCGCAAACGACGCAGTGCCTTCTCCTTGATTTGACGAACGCGCTCGCGGGTCAGACCCACTTTCTCGCTGATGTCTTCCAAGGTGTGGGCTTGGTTGCCATCAAGGCCAAAGTAGTACTTCAATACATCGCGCTCTTTGTCACTCAAGGTAGAGATGACGCGGTTGATTTCGTTTTGAAGTGACTCATTCAGCAAGGGCATGTCGGGATTCGGCTCGTCGTTGTTGTCGAGCACACCCAACAAGGTGTTGTCTTCACCTTCTGCCAAAGGAGCGTCAATCGACAAGTGACGACCGCTAGAACGCAAGGCGTTTTCTACTTCGGTAATGGGGATTTCCAATGCTTCGGCAATCTCTTGTGGAGTGGGCTCGCGCTCCAATTCCTGCTCCAAGCGAGCAGAAGCTTGAGTGATGCGACCCAAAGAACCAACTTTGTTCAAGGGCAAACGAACAATACGGCTTTGGTCGGCCAAAGCCTGCAAAATGCTCTGGCGAATCCACCAAACAGCGTATGAGATGAATTTGAAACCACGGGTTTCGTCAAAACGCTTAGCGGCTTTGATGAGGCCCATGTTGCCTTCGTTGATCAAGTCACCCAAGGTCAAACCTTGGTTCTGGTATTGCTTGGATACGGATACAACGAATCGAAGGTTGGCGTTTACCAACTTTTCCAAGGCGGCCTGATCCCCTTCGCGAATGCGTCGGGCCAATTCTACTTCCTCTTGTGCGTCAATCATTGACACTTTGGAAATTTCGTTCAGGTACTTGTCAAGGGATTTGTTTTCCCGGTTGGTAAACTGTTTGGATATTTTTAACTGCCTCATGTAAGGTTTTGAAAATCAATAAATGTAATTCGCCGAAGGTGCAAAGGTACGGTGTTTTTCTTACACTAAGTACCGGAAACCAGCGACAAAATGCTGGCCTTTTCATCCGCAAATTCTATGCCTAAATAGCGTTTGTTGACGCTTTAAACGAGGAAACCTAGACTCCAGCGATAAACGATGAAGGCTCCTAAGTAAGCCATGGCTCCGTATAGCAAGAACAAAGAGATGGGCCAGGTCCAAGATCCCGTTTCTTTTTTCATGACAGCCATGGTGCTGATGCACTGCAGGGCAAAGGCGTAGAAAATGATCAAGCTCAAGGCGTAGGCAATTCCGTATTTGGGTTTGCCTGTATGAGGGTCAATTTCCTTTTGCATCCGAGCTCGTATACCCGAAACGTTGCCGTCTGAACTTTGGAACAGAGTACTCATGGTTCCCACAAAGACCTCCCGTGCGGCAAAGGAACTGATCAAGGCAATGCCCGTCTTCCAATCGTAACCCAAGGGTTCAATGGCGGGTTCAATGGCGTGACCGATGTGGCCTGCATAGCTAGCTTCCAACCTAAAGGTAGACTCTAGTTGAGATTGGAATTCGCTGGGTTCCAAGTCTTCGGGGCATTCCAATTCTTGGACCGCTTGCTCAGCCTTGATTTTGGCCTGATTCATGGAGTCGCCCGGACCCCAGGTGCTCAAGGCCCACAGAGCCACTGATATGATCAAGATGACCGATCCTGCTTCTTGCAAGAAGGACTTGCACTTCATCCAAGCTTGTTGGGCCACGGTCTGCAGCCTTGGGCGCTGGTAAGCGGGAAGTTCCAATATGAATTCGCTTCGCTCCTGACTAGGATGAAATTTCTTGAACAAGGCTGCTATGAGCAGGGCCACGATGATTCCCGCAAAATAGGCCGAGGTCATGACCAGGGTTTGAGCAGGTACGGGTCCTATGAACTGCTGGGCAGGAATGGCTAGTGAAATGAGCAAAACATAAACGGGCAATCGAGCGCTGCAGCTCATCAGGGGTACCACGATCATGGTCGCTAGGCGCTCGCTGCGGTTGCGTATGCTTCGAGTGGCCATCATGGCCGGGATGGCGCAGGCGAATCCGCCGACAAGGGGAATGACGCTGCGTCCGTTCAAGCCAATTTTTCGCATCAAGCGATCGGTGATGAAGGAGGCGCGAACCATGTACCCGCTGTCTTCCAGCAACCCGATCAAAAAGAAAAGAATGAAGATCTGTGGCACGAATACCACCACTCCCGCCAAACCAGGCAGCAAACCGTCGGTAATCAAGCCTGAAGCCTTGTGTTGAGGTAGGAAAGATTCAACTCCTGCTGAAGCCCAAGCAAATGCGTCTTCGACCCAAGTCATGGGCCCTTCGGCCAGAGTGAAGACCCCTTGAAACAGGATCATCATTACGGCGAAAAAGGCCAAGAAGCCCACCACCGGATGCACAAACCAGCGGTCCAACTTCAGGGTGAAGCTCTTCCATCCAAAGGATTCTTGGGTTTGGCAGGCCGACAAAATGCTCTCGATGCGGTTGTAGCGCAACAGGGTCTCCAAGCTGAGTCCTTTGATTTTTTCACCGCTGTGAAATCGCTGCAGCTTGCTTTCTGTATCATTGGGTGGCAACTCAGGAGCAGCCGTGTTTAATAGTTTTTCTAGAAACAGAGAAATGGGAGCTGCCAGTTGGCGGTCTTTGCGGGGATTGATGCCCAGAATTTGCAGCCCCAGTTGTTTTTCTAGGTGGCTGATGTTCAGGGCAAGCCCTCGGCGTTTGGCTGAGTCTTGCATGGTCAAGACAGCAGCGGTGGGATAGCCGAGGTCTTGGAGCTGCTGTTGCAACAACAGGTTTCTGCGAAGATTGGAGGAATCCAATACCAACAAGATGGCATCGGGTTTTTCGACTCCCTCGCCCAACAAATGTTGAACCACCAACTTTTCATCGTCTGATTCGGCAAACAGGCTGTAGATGCCGGGCAAGTCAATGAGCTCAATGGTCTCGTTGGGCAATTTGAATTTGCCGTGGTGAGCCTCAACGGTTGTGCCGGGAAGATTGCTGGTGTGCTGTTGCAAGCCCGTCAGTCGATTGAATAAGGTGGTTTTCCCGCAATTGGGGTTGCCAACGAGTGCTGTGCGTCTCAAGCGTTTCCTCCTTTGTCTTCGGGAAGAATTTCAATCAAACGTGCTTCTTCCAAACGCAGTCCCAATAGATAGGTGTCGATGCGGAATGCGATGGGATCGCCTCCCGGAGCTTGGTATTCTCGTTTGATGCGAGTGCCAGGTACACACCCCATTTCTGCCAATCGCAAGCGATAGTCCCCTTCGTGCAAAGAGGCAATCACCGCGCTCTCTCCATTGCGGAGCTGATCGGCTGTCATGGGCATGGCGCAAATTTAGAATCGTTTTAAATAGAAACAATGACGGAGGTCATGTTTTTGCGAAAAGCCCTGATTTTATAAAGACTCCTGAGGCTATTGTGCGAATCACTCGGGGTTCCACGTATGGGTGCGGAAAAGGTTCCAGGCAGCCTCGGCTTGAACGCGCAGCATCAAACTGCCGTTGGTGGCCCAATGGCCCGACGATTGGAATTGTTGCATGAGACGGGTTTGGCTCGGGTTGTACACCAAATCGATCAAAGCGCTGGGTCCCTTTAGAAAACGGAGGTCAGACAAGGGGCTGGATTGGGTATCAGGTTTCATGCCGAGTGGAGTGCAGTTCACGACTAAACAAGATTCCCGGTTGTGGGTTAGAAGGTCCGAGTAGGAAAGTTGTTGAGCGGAAGGAGTTCGGCTTACACTTTGGTAGGGGATGTGAAGGTCCTCCAAAACGGCTTGTACGGCCTTTGATGAGCCCCCAGTGCCTAGAATAAGCGCTTGCTTGGGGCTGAATTTCCATTCCAAACGACCCTTATTGAAGGTAGCTAGGAACCCGTCGTAGTCGGTGTTTTCTGCCATCCAATCGCCGTTCTCTAGGCGATATAGGGTGTTGGTCGCTCCAATGCGAGTCACTCGAGGGCTGCGGTTGGATACGTGTTTCAATACGGCCTGTTTGTAAGGGATGGTTACGTTGAAGCCGGTATATAGGGGAGAGGAGAGCTTTTTGAGCAATCCTTCTTCTGTGGCTACATCAATGAGTTGGTATTCCCAATCCAATAGATCGGTATCAAACAAAGGAGCAAACAGCGCAGGTGACTGGCTGTGCGAAACGGGGTGTCCCAGCAATCCAATGTGCTGCTTTAGCCCCATTTGGATTTGAGCGCTTGCCACAGAACGGGCAGCAAGGAGATGCCAATGATGCCGAATACCACGGTTTCAAAATGGGCCTTGACCCAAGGGTGTGACCCCAATACGTAGCCCAATGTGCTTATGCTGCTCACCCATAATACGGCTCCAGCGATGCAGTACATCAAAAAGGTGCGGTATTTCATCGTCCCCAAGCCCGCAGCAAAGGGGGCAAAGGTTCTGACGATGGGCACGAAACGGGCCATGATGAGCGTGTATCCGCCGTGTTTTTCGTAAAAGGTTTCGGTGCGCTCCAAGTATTCGCGTTTCAACAGTTTCCAATTCAGATCGAATACCCGAACGCCAAACCTAGAGCCAATGAAATAATTGGTATTGTCGCCGAGCAAGGCCGCTACAATCAGAAGGGGGATCAAAATGGCGATGTTCAAGGTGCCGTCAAGAGCGGCTATGGAGCCGGCGGCAAACAGCAGGGAATCACCGGGTAATAAGGGCATGACGACCAATCCGGTCTCCACAAAGACAATGAGGAAGAGGATGAGGTAGGTGAGGGTTTGGTATTCGCCGACCAGCCATTCCAGTTTTTCGTCCAGGTGCAGGACCCAATCTTTGGCCAATTCGATGAGCGATAATAGGAACTCCATAATGCACTGCAATTTTACATCAAAAGCCTTGGGCAAGGGGTCTCGGCAGTGTAGATTTGTGAACTATGCAAAAAATCAAACATTCCGCTTGGGTTTTGTTTGCTCTGTTGGCCTTGGCAGCCATGGGGTCATGCGGCACGCAGAAGGCGGCCACGCGTACGCACGATCGCGGCGGATGCAATTGCGGCTTCTAAACCCTTGGTGAAGAAACGGCCTTACTTTGTTAAACAGCGAGATAGCCACAAGAAAGGTTGTACCTTTGCGGCGAAATGACTGCAACATCTCAATACTTACCTTACAAGGTTAAAGACATCGGCTTGGCTGAATGGGGCCGCAAAGAAATTCTATTGGCTGAGGCTGAAATGCCCGGTTTGATGGCGCTCCGCGAAGAATATGGCGAAAGCAAGCCCTTGAAGGGTGCGCGCATTGCTGGTTGCTTGCACATGACCATTCAAACTGCCGTTTTGATCGAAACATTGGCGGCTTTGGGTGCGGAAGTGACTTGGAGCTCCTGCAATATTTTCTCTACTCAAGACCACGCCGCTGCTGCGATTGCTGCTGCTGGTATTCAGGTGTATGCCTGGAAAGGTCAAACCGAAGAAGAGTTTGATTGGTGCATTGAGCAGACCTTGCATTTTGGTCCTGAGCAGCAGCCCTTGAACATGATTTTGGATGACGGTGGTGATTTGACCAACATGGTCTTGGATCGCTACCCTCAATTGGTAGAGGCCATTCGCGGATTGAGCGAAGAGACCACTACCGGTGTGCATCGTTTGTACGAGCGCGTAGCCAAGGGTACTTTGCCCATGCCCGCAATCAACGTGAACGATTCGGTAACCAAGAGCAAATTTGACAACAAGTACGGTTGCAAAGAGTCGTTGGTAGACGCCATTCGCCGCGCCACTGACATCATGATGGCGGGTAAAGTAGCCGTTGTGTGCGGATACGGTGACGTTGGTAAAGGAAGTGCAGAATCACTTCGCGGTGCCGGTGCTCGCGTATTGGTGACCGAAATTGATCCCATTTGCGCTCTTCAGGCTGCGATGGATGGTTACCAAGTGGTGAAATTGGAGAAGGCGGTAGCCGAAGCCAATATCGTCGTAACCGCCACCGGTAACTGCAACATCGTAACGGGTGAGCATTTCAAACTGATGAAAGACAAAACCATCGTGTGCAACATCGGTCACTTTGACAACGAGATTGACATGGCTTGGTTGAACAAGAACTACGGTTCAAGCAAATATTCCGTGAAGCCCCAAGTGGATATCTTCAACGTTGACGGCAACGAGATCATCGTGTTGGCAGAAGGTCGCTTGGTAAACTTGGGTTGTGCCATGGGTCACCCTAGCTTCGTGATGAGCAACAGCTTTACCAACCAGACCTTGGCTCAAATTGAATTGTGGAACAACCACAAGAACTACGAGAACCAGGTTTATGTATTGCCCAAGCATTTGGACGAGAAGGTAGCCCGTTTGCATTTGGCGAAGATCGGTGCAGAATTGACCGAGTTGTCGCAGGAGCAAGCCGATTACATCGGTGTTCAGGTCAGCGGTCCTTTCAAGATGGATCACTACCGCTATTAATCGAAACAACTTCAAAAGAAAAAGGCCCCGATTGCTCGGGGCCTTTTTTTATGCTTCAGCTGACAAGGAGACAATCTCGGGTTCGTCTTTTTCAACGACCAGATTTTCAATGATGAATTCTTGGCGATCAGGGGTGTTTTTGCCCATGTAGTAGCTCAAGATTTTCTCAATTGAGGCGTCTTCCTTCAAAATGACGGGTTCCAAACGTATATCCTCGCCAATGAAGCGGGCAAATTCTTCAGGCGAAATTTCACCCAATCCCTTGAATCGGGTAATCTCGGGTTTGCTGCCCAGTTTGGCAATGGCATCTCGACGCTCTTGCTCGCTGTAGCAGTAGATGGTTTCCTTTTTGTTTCGAACGCGGAAAAGTGGGGTTTGCAGGATGAATAAGTGCCCATTTCGCACCAAGTCAGGGAAAAACTGCAAAAAGAAAGTCATCATCAACAGGCGAATGTGCATGCCGTCGACATCGGCATCGGTGGCTAGAACGATTCGGTTGTAGCGCAAATCATCCATGCTCTCTTCGATGTTCAGGGCGTGTTGAAGCAAGTTGAACTCTTCGTTTTCGTATACCACCTTCTTTTTTAGACCGTAGCAATTCAAGGGTTTGCCTCGTAGAGAAAAGACCGCTTGCAAATTGGGGTTTCGGCTTTTGGTGATGCTGCCTGATGCGCTGTCACCCTCCGTGATGAACAAGGTGGTATCGAAGCGATCGTCGTTTTTGACATCACCTAAGTGTATGCGACAATCGCGCAATTTCTTGTTGTGCAGATTGGCTCGTTTGGCTCTCTCTTTGGCCAACTTTTGAACCCCCGCCATGTCTTTGCGCTCCCGCTCGTTTTGAAGGATTTTCTTGAGCAGGGCGTCGGCCACGGGCTGGTTTTGGTACAAGTAATCGTCGACTTGTTTTTTGACGAATTCCATGACCGCCACCTTGATCGACGGGCCATCGGGGCCCATGTCGGCACTGCCCAACTTAGTTTTGGTTTGGCTCTCGAACACCGGTTCCATCATTCGGATGGAAATGGCGGCCGAGATGGAACCTCTGATGTCGGTGGCGTCAAAGTCTTTTTTGAAGTGTTCGCGAATGGTTTTCACAAAGGCCTCGCGAAAGGCTTGCAAGTGGGTTCCTCCCTGGGTAGTGTACTGGCCGTTGACGAAAGAGTAGTACTCTTCGCCGTAAGCTTGGGTATGGGTAAAGGCAATTTCAATGTCTTCGCCCTTGGCGTGAATGACCGGATATAAAGCGTCTTCGGCAGTTACTTTGGTCTCTAATAGGTCTAGCAATCCGCGGCGAGATGCAAAGCTCTCCCCGTTGTATTTGATGGTCAGAGCCGTGTTCAGGTAGGTGTAGTTCTTGACCTGTTCCCTGAGGTAATCACTGATGAAGCGGTAGTTTTTGAAAATGCTGGCGTCTGGCTCGAATTCAATGTAGGTGCCATTGGGTTCTGTGCTGTCGCTAGCAGGGGCGTCAACCGTGAGTTCACCGCGATTGAATTCGGCTCGTTTGCTTTTGCCATCGCGGAAACTCTGAACGATAAAATGGGTGCTCAAGGCATTGACCGCCTTGGTTCCTACACCGTTCAATCCCACTGACTTTTGAAAGGCTTTGGAATCGTATTTGCCGCCGGTGTTGATTTTGGATACGCAGTCGATTACTTTGCCCAAGGGAATGCCTCGGCCGAAGTCGCGTATGTACACCTTCTTGTCGTCAATGCGAATGTCGATGCGCTTGCCATGGCCCATGACGTGTTCGTCGATGCTGTTGTCCAGAATCTCTTTAACCAAGACATATATGCCATCGTCACTGGCCGTTCCATCGCCCAGTTTACCGATGTACATACCAGGTCGCAACCGGATGTGTTCTTTCCAGTCTAGACTTCGTATCTCGTCTTCGGTATACTTGACAGTTTCGCTCATGGTGAACAAACTTACCCCATGCAAGTGGGAAGATATGTACGAGTTTTTCACACCGGAATAGGGGCTTGGATTGTATTTTTGGGCCATGAATCAATGGCGTTTTTCCCTGGTGGTTTTGCTGGTTTTGTCGGCTTGTCAAAGCAAGGTCGATCAAGCGTATTCTGAATTGAAATGGGTCGAAGGCTATTTGCCAAACCCGCAGACCTCGGTTTTGGACATCAAAGCCATTGAGTCGGAACAAGAACGCAAGCAGGCCTTGAGACTGTTGGACTCCCTTTCGGAGTTTCGAAATGATAGTCTGGCCGATCAAATGTGGCAATTCTATCAAGTGAATCCCGCTCATCAGCGCGCCCATCAATTGGCTGAATTGGCCATCGCTACCGCTGAGTCTCGGGGTCAGTTTGGAAGAGCGGGTTTGTGGGCTTTGGAGTATGCAACAAGCGGTAAAAAAGCCCAAGTGGATCGATTGTACATGCGTGCAGCGGCCGCCTTTGAGCAAGTGGGCGATTATGGAAATCAATTGCGCTGCCTGGACAGCGCCTCGCGCTTGAGTGCCGATAGCAATGTTCGCGCCAGCAGCCGTGTCGTGGCTGAATTGATTCGAGCAGGCGCGCTCAGCGCAGAAGAGCAATTGGAATTGCTCTTGAGCAAACAGGGGAAATCCCTGTCAGACGATCAATAAGGGCTGATGTAGCTGCCCTGGCGAGGCACTTTTTTCTTGTAGTCGCCGCGTTTCCAAGCTTCGAGGAATTGCATCCACGCTGTCGGTGACAGGTAGTTTTGTGGCGGGGCTTGGTTGTAGTAATAGAGTTGATTGGCGCGTGTTTGGGCCAATAAAGTCTGCGAGGCATGGGCGTCTGCCGGGTGCAATTTCAAGGCGTCTTTGGCCGCTTCCATTTCCAAATTTTGACGAGCTCGCTCATAGGCATCTGCTTGAATGTCGCTGTGAATGAATTCATGAGCGAACAAAGCCTTCGGAGGAAGGGCCCGAATGAAGATGGCCGGAATGTAAATGGTGTCTTGGGTCATGAGTTTGACCACATTGTAGCGCTTGCCCGTCAAGGTGTCGGGAACGACATGCCAAGAGTTTACTTTTTCCACCTGGGCGAATTCAATGGTATCGCCTTTGCGCACGACGACGTCGAAATATCCGTGGAGATCCGTGTAGCCAATCAGTCCGCGTTTGGTGCTTCTGATCTGCACGTAGGGGATGGCTTTCAAGCTGTCAGAGGTCAGAACTAGGCCGGTAAACAGGATGTACGGGTTGTTTTCTGGACCTGGCTGAGCAGAGGCCTGCTGGGGGCGAGCCCATTGCAAGACGAATAGGACCATGAGAACGAGAACCCGAAAATGCATGAGTCAAAAATAGGGTTTTCAGCGCCTTACAAGGGCAGGAAGTAGCCCAAAATCAGCACAATGATGACAATAATCGGCAAAGGCAACTTGCGGCTCCACAAAAGGCCCAAGCACAGGGCGTAGATGGAGGCGTGCATCGCGATTTGGTCCATGCGCGATTCAAGGGCCAAGGCCTGGAGATTTTGAAAGAAGTACAAGTTCAAAATCAGGGTAGCAGTCAAGATGAAGCCCACAGAAACGGCAAAGATGCCATCGATGCTCTTGCGAAAGCCTTCGATATTTTTCAGGCGCCCCCACAGCGGATAAGCGAATAAAACCGCCATGGTTCCGGGAAGAAAAACGGCTACCAAACCCAAGAAACAGCCAAGCAATTGGCCCAAGAAACCAAAGCCTCCGTTTTTCATGGCAATGGCATTGAGGTAGACCGCTAGATTGAAGTTCGGGCCGGGCAAGGCTTGAAGCAGACCTAGCCCCGTGTTGAATTCCTCCATGCTCATGCGGGGTTTGTGCAGCACGTATTGTTCTACGCCCATAGCGGCCAATACGTTGCCTCCACCAAACGAAAAGACGCTGATGCGGTAGGTGTTCTCGAACAAGCGCACAGGGAGAGCATAGGGAGAGTCGTACAGAGCCAAGACAATTCCGCCTATTCCCACCAAGGCGAAAATGGCTAAGAAGATGACCAAGTTTCGCCACACGATGGGTTTGTTGTCGGCGGGTTTGTGCAAGAATTCGCGCTGGTTGAATCGAGAGCTCAAGTAACCGGCTGTCAATACCCCTATGGGGAAAAACCAGGGGGTTTGGAGGAAGAATCCTAAGACGCCGGCTGTGAGTGCGATGCTGTAATTCATGCCGCTGGGTTTGATCCATTTGGCCATGGTGAAGATGGCATAGATCAAAAAGGCGGCCACCATGGGTTGCAGGAATCTGAGCTGGGAGAATCCCAAGAACCTCGGTGATAAGGCAATGATGGACATGAGTAGTGCACCGGGTAGAGCCCAAGCCAGCAAGGCCAAAAAGGCCAATTTCCCGCCTCCCACCTTGTAGCCTATAGCTGTCAGGGTTTGAGTCGTGCTGGGGCCGGGCAGTACACTGCAGAAGGCATTGATTTCGATCAAATCTTCTTCGTCAATGAAGCGATGCTTGTCGACCAGCCGTTTTTTGAAATGGGGCAAATGAAGCTGGGGGCCGCCAAAGGCTGTACATCCGAGCCAAAACACCGACTTTAAAAAAGTCCAATGCCGTGCTTTCCGTATTTTCGTGCCCGTACTCATATGAATAGATTGTCTTGGCCTTTGACCCTGCCGAATATAGCGCAGCCATGCGGAAAATGGCTCTTGATTTTTGCCCTAATTGTGGGCTCGTGTACCGATGCTGGTTCGGGACTTCAGAACCGGAAGATTTGCCAACAGTTCAATGATTCGCTATTTGGTCAACTCAACCAGACCCGTGCTTTGTACGTCTACAGCATGGAGGAAATATCCGATAGAAAAGAACGAATGGACCTGCGCTTGAAGGCTTTGAAATTTGTTCAAGCCTCTGATTTGAGCGAAACCGATGAGCAAAACGCCAGCCTATACAACTCGATTTTTCGCATTTACCGCGATTTGAGTGAGCGATATGCCCAAACCGTACTTCGCTCTGAAGAGCATTTTTACACCCTCAAAGGCTTGTCAAAGGCCATTCAAGCGGGTCAGTTTGATCAGGATCGATCGGAATACCGAAACGAAGCCTTGAAACTGGAAAAGGCGCTAAAAGAAAACGAGGCAGAAGCCATCGATATTACTCAGCGATTGAGAGCCGTAGAGCCGAATTACCACCGACTGGAAGAGCCCATGCAAGAATTGGCTGATCGCTTGAATTTGGATGCGGCTGGCTCGCCCCATTAAGGGAGTCGCGAAAGCAAAGCTTCTGTGCCCCAAGATTGGCAGAGGCGTTGAAAAATGTAGTCAACGGCGTCGGCATTCAAATGGGCCAAATCTGCGGCGAAATGCCGGTGATCGCGCAGCTCTTCGGTAGCGATTTCGTAAGAGGGGAAATACGGGTCGCTTGAGGATTCGAGGTGCTGGTGAAGGGCCGTTAAACAATGTGCCTTGCTGCGAGCATTTTCTATGATTCCATCGCGCAAATGGCGAACGGGGCTCAAGGTCCAAACCACGGTCAATTTGGGATTCAACTGATGAAGATGGGACCTAATTTCCCTCAAATCACGCGCGATTTCATCGGGACTGAGCAGGTGTTTGGTAAAGCTGCGCTGGTCAATTTTGTGGCAATTGGCCGCCCAAATTTGACTGGGGTTGTGGTAGTAGGTAAAGGCTGAGCCCAGGGTGATGAACAGCAGGTCAAGCGAGGCTATTTCTGACCGCAAACGTTCAATGTCTTGACCCTGGTGTTGAATAATGATTTTGTGCCCTGCTTGCCAACTTCTTTTCCCGTCAGGGGTGTCGACCAGGTCCCAATATCCTCTTTGCAAGGCCCTGAGTTGTTCGCGCATGGCGGTTGAACTGAATACGGTTCCGTGCGGATGTTGCCAAACGGAAAGGCCTCGTTGCTGGAATCGCTGTGCCATTTCTTGGCTGAAGCACGAGCCCCAAAACCCCCAAGTTTCATTGGGGTCCAGTAGGGGCTTGGCGGCTATGGCAAAATTTGTGGTCACAGGGAAGAGGTTGGGCTTCGGTCCTTGACGAACAAAGGTAGTAGGCCGATGCTATCTTCGCCTCATGAATTCAAGTTTGCGGGCCAAGGAAAACCTGCACATTGTCTTCTGGTTGCTGAAGGATTTTGCCTGGATTTCGGATTTCAAGGTTTTGGGAGTGACCATGGCGGTTCCCACCTTTTTCTTGAGCCTTTGGATCACTTGGTTGGGCCGCGCCGATCGTTCGGAATTGGCTCACAACTTGGCCATTAGCTGTTGGATTACGGCGAATGCGATTTGGATGTTCGGCGAGTTCTATTTCGATGATAGCAAACGACATTGGGCCATGCCCTTTTTTGTAGTGGGTCTGTGCATTCTAGCCTTGCATTACCTGCGCGTTTGGCTAGAGCGGCTGAAATCCTGAATTGCCTACCTTTGCAGGGTCATTTATGGAGACTCTAGTTTACACTCCCGTCAATAAAGTGCGGGTGGTGACGGCCGCCAGTTTGTTCGACGGGCACGATGCCGCCATCAATGTAATGCGCCGCATTATTCAGTCTACCGGTTGTGAGGTGATTCATTTGGGTCACGACCGCAGCGTTCAAGAGGTAGTGGAAACGGCGATACAAGAAGACGCCAACGCCATTGCGATGACTTCCTACCAAGGAGGGCACATCGAATATTTCAAATACATGTATGACTTGCTCAAGGAGCGCGGCGCCGATCACATTCTGATTTTCGGTGGCGGCGGAGGGGTCATACTTCCCGAAGAAATTCAAGAGCTCATGGTTTACGGCATTGCCCGTATTTACAGTCCCGATGACGGTCGTTCCATGGGTTTGCAGGGCATGATCAACGATTTGGTCAAGCGCAGCGACCAAGCCTTGGGGTCTGAGTCTCAAGAGAAGGTTCAATTATCGACTCGGAACAACCGCGACTTGGCTCGCTTGATTTCGGCGGCCGAAAATTTCCCCGAACTCCATGCCGCTCAACTGCAAGCCATACGCGAACAAGCCGCTGGCTTGAGTACCCCAGTGTTGGGAATCACCGGTACAGGTGGTGCGGGTAAGAGCTCTTTGGTAGACGAATTGGTTCGCCGCTATTTGGTTGATTTCCCCGAGAAATCCCTAGCCATCATTTCCATCGACCCCTCCAAGCGCAAAACGGGTGGTGCTTTGTTGGGCGATCGCATTCGCATGAACAGCATTCACAACGATCGCGTGTACATGCGTTCCATGGCCACGCGCCAGGCCAATTTGGCCATGAGTAGCCATGTGGATGATGCCGTGGCCATTTTGAAAGTCGCCGGATACGATTTGGTGATTGTCGAAACCAGTGGTATTGGCCAGAGCGATACCATGATCACCGAGCATTGCGACGTGGCCATGTACGTCATGACTCCTGAATACGGCGCGGCTACTCAATTGGAGAAAATCGATATGCTCGATTACGCCGATGTGGTGGCTTTGAACAAGTTTGACAAGCGCGGTGCCTTGGATGCCCTTCGTGATGTGCGCAAGCAATACCAACGCAACCACAAGCTGTTCGAAACCGATGTGGAGCGTATGCCGGTGTTCGGTACCATCGCTTCTCAGTTCAACGATCCGGGCATGAATGCCCTGTACCGTTGTTTGATGGATACGGTGGCTGCGAAAACGGGTGCCGACTTTAAGAGCACCATTGAAGCCAGCGAGGAACTCAGCGAGAAGATCTTTGTCATTCCGCCTTCGCGCAACCGCTACTTGAGCGAGATTGCCGAAAACAACAGAGGATATGACGCTCAGGTGCGTGAGCAGAAGAAAGTGGCTCAGCGCATGTACGCCTTGTCGGAGACCATGCTTCAGCTCAAGGAGCAGGGCGGTTCAGAGGCTTTGATGGCCGAGTTGAATCAGACCTACGAGTCGCTGAAAAGCCAGTTGAATCCGGCCAATTTGGCCTTGGTAGAAAATTGGCAAGACAAGCGCGATCTGTACAAAAACGAAGAATACGTTTTCAAGGTTCGCGACAAAGAGTTGCGCTTGAAAACCCATACCGAGAGTTTGAGTCATACCGCCATACCCAAAGTGGTGACTCCTCGCTACCAAGCCTGGGGCGATTTGCTGGAATGGCAGCTTCAGGAAAACGTACCGGGTGAGTTCCCGTACACCGCCGGTATTTATCCGTTCAAACGAGAGGGCGAAGACCCCACTCGCATGTTTGCCGGTGAGGGTGGTCCCGAGCGCACGAATAAGCGATTCCATTACGTTTCTATGGCAATGCCGGCCAAGCGATTGAGTACTGCATTTGACTCGGTGACCTTGTATGGCCGCAACCCCGATACCCGTCCTGATATTTATGGCAAGATTGGCAACTCAGGGGTAAGCATCAGCTGTTTGGACGACGCCAAACGGCTGTATAGCGGGTTTAACTTGGCTGACCCCAAAACTTCCGTGTCGATGACCATCAACGGTCCGGCTCCTATGTTGTTGGGCTTCTTCATGAACGCAGCCATTGATCAGCAATGCGAATTGTACATCAAGGAGCAGGGCATGGAAGCCGAAGTGAATGCCAAAATCGACGCCCTGTATGCGGCCAAAGGCTTGCCCCGTCCCAAATACAACGCGGAATTGCCCGCGGGCAATGACGGTTTGGGCTTGATGTTGTTGGGAGTTACGGGTGATCAAGTGTTGGATGCCGACACCTATGCGCGCATCAAGGCCTTCACCTTGAGCCAAGTTCGTGGAACTGTGCAAGCCGACATCTTGAAAGAAGACCAGGCTCAGAATACCTGCATATTCTCTACCGAGTTTGCCCTTCGTTTGATGGGTGATGTGCAGGCCTACTTCATTGATAAAAAGGTGCGCAATTTCTACAGCGTGTCGATTTCGGGTTACCACATTGCCGAGGCGGGTGCGAATCCCATCACTCAATTGGCCTTTACCCTGGCCAATGGATTTACCTATGTCGAGTACTACCTCAGCCGAGGCATGCACATCGATGATTTTGCGCCCAATTTGAGTTTCTTTTTCTCCAATGGAGTCGATCCCGAATATGCGGTCATCGGTCGTGTCGCTCGCCGATTGTGGGCCAAAGCCATGAAGCTAAAGTACGGAGGCAATGCTCGTTCGCAGATGTTGAAGTACCACATCCAGACCAGCGGTCGTTCCTTGCATGCTCAGGAAATTGACTTCAATGACATTCGTACCACCTTACAGGCTCTGTATGCCATCTATGACAACTGCAACAGTTTGCATACGAATGCCTATGACGAGGCTATCACGACTCCAACCGAGGAGAGTGTGCGCCGCGCCATGGCCATTCAGTTGATCATCAACAAGGAATTGGGACTGGCCAAGAACGAGAACCCCATTCAGGGTTCCTTCATCATTGAAGAATTGACCGATTTGGTGGAAGAGGCTGTTTTGACGGAGTTTGATCGCATCACAGAACGCGGAGGCGTATTGGGTGCCATGGAAACCATGTACCAGCGCGGCACAATTCAAGAGGAAAGCCTCTACTACGAAACCTTGAAGCACACTGGTGAATACCCCATTGTAGGCGTCAATACCTTCTTGAACTCCAAGGGATCACCCACTTTAGTGCCGGGTGAAGTCATTCGCTCAACCGAAGAGGAGAAGCAGCAGCAAATCCAAACCATACAAGACTTGCATGCGTACTACGCTGACCGTTCTTCGGAGCATTTGCATCGCTTGCAAGTGGCGGCCATCGCTCAGCAGAATTTGTTTGAGGAATTGATGGAAGCTTGCAAATATTGCAGCTTGGGTCAAATTACTGAATCCCTGTTCTCTGTCGGTGGTCAGTACCGCCGAAACATGTAATGGCTAGATCACGCTATGCGCCAACGCCAAGCGGCTATTTGCACGCTGGGAATTTGGCCAACTTTGAGCGCGTTCGTCGCTGGATGGACGAGCTGCATGGGGAAGTCCTGCTTCGCATTGACGATATGGACGGACCGCGGGCTAGGCCTGATTACATGGAACGCATTTTTGTTGATCTCGAACAGGCGGGGTTGACTTGGGGGCTGGGGCCGCGCACACCCGAAGAGCATTTGGCCAACTATTCTCAACGACTTCGACTTGGTGAGTACAAGCAAGCCCTCTTGGATTGGGGTGGTTCTGAACTCTTGTATTTGTGTTCCTGTTCCAGAAAAGACAAGGTTTGTTCGTGTCGAGACAATCGGCTCTCCAAGGCCGAATTGCCCGTTGCTTTAGAAGTGTTGGAAGCCGGTGCCTCCCAGCGCAAATATGCTTTGAAAATCAAAGTCGAGGATTCTATCGAAGTAGTGTGGAAGGACAAAGAAATGGGTTTGGTCTGTTTGGATTTGTCGAAAGAGCTGGGCGACTTTGTCATTTGGCGCAAGGATGGAATTCCTGCCTACCAGTGGGTGTCCCTGTTAGAAGATAGTTGGCAATCGATCACTCACATCGTTCGAGGCGAAGACTTATTGACCAGTACAGCCGCTCAATTGCATCTATCCAAACTCTGTGGTTTGGAGTTTCGCCAGGTTCAGTTTTGGCACCACGAATTGCTTTGTGACGAGCAAGGTCGTAAGCTGAGCAAGTCTGTGCAAAGTTCCTGAGTAAGTTCCCCGAATTTCAGCGGTGGTCGTGCTAAATTCGCCGGCCATGCAATCGGTTTCTGGAATCAATGAATGGCAGCGAAAAGCTGTGTTGAAATTGCTCAGTGAGGGGTCAACCGTTCCTTTCATTGCTCGCTACCGGAAGGAAGCTACTGGGCACCTGGATGAGGTTCAGATCATTGCCATCAAAGAGGAGGCAGAAGCTCAGGAGCAATTGGAGAAGCGCCGCGCCTTTGTGTTGGATTCCGTGCGCGAACAAGGAAAGCTGAGTCCGGAATTGGAACAAGCCATCTTGAAGGCCCATTCTTTGCAAGAATTGGAAGATTTGTACCTGCCCTACAAAGCCCGTCGCAAAACTCGCGCCGACCTAGCCAGGGAGAAAGGTTTGGAGCCTTTGGCGCAAGACATTTTCAAACAAAAAATTCCGCACATTTCGCAACTATTGAAGGCGCACCAACCGGTTGGTATGTCCCGCGAGGAGACCTTGCAGGGTGCGAGAGACATCATCGCCGAGTGGATTTCAGAAGATGTTCCTTTGCGCAACAAAACGCGTGAGCTTTGGTCCCATCAGGGAAGCTTGTGGGTCAAGCCTGCAAGAGGCAAAAAAGAGCATGCCGATGCCCAGAAGTTCCGGGATTATTTTGACTACCAAGAGCCCTTGAAGCGGGTTCAGCACCACCGACTCATGGCCGTTAGCCGCGGGGCTGATTTGGGTTTTTTGAGCCTCAAAATCGAAGCTCCTTGGGAAGAGAGAACCTGGCCCATGCTCAAGCGTCATTGCTTGAAGGGCTATGGAGATTCGAGCGATCAAGTGGCCCAAGCTGCTGAAGATGCCTACAAGCGCTTGCTCCAACCCAGTTTGGAAAACGAATGGTTGGCCGAGGCCAGAGCCAAGGCCGAAGAAGATGCCATTGGGGTATTTGCCTTGAACGTGCGTCAATTGCTACTGGCGGCACCCTTGGGTGAAAAGGCCGTATTGGCCGTCGACCCCGGGTTTCTCACCGGCTGCAAAGTGGTGGCATTAGACCCTGCGGGAAGCTTGCTCTTTCACGGAGTGATCTATCCGCATGAACCCCAGAGGCAATGGGAGGCCGCGATGGCTGATTTGAAGCGCTGGTCTCAGCAGCATGGAATACAGGCTGTGGCCGTAGGGAATGGTACGGCTGGTCGAGAAACCGAAGATCTCTGCCGCGATGCCTTGGAGCCCCTGGGAATAGAGGTGTATTCGGTGAACGAAAGCGGGGCGAGCGTGTATTCAGCCTCTGCTCTGGCACGCGAAGAATTCCCCAACGAAGATGTGACGGTTCGAGGCGCCGTGAGTATTGGTCGCCGCTTGCAAGACCCCTTGAGTGAGTTGGTCAAAATAGATCCCAAGAGCATAGGAGTAGGCCAATACCAGCACGACGTGAATCAAACCTTGCTCAAAAAGCGTTTGGATCAGGTCCTGGAGTCAGCGGTCAATGCTGTGGGAGTTAATTTGAATACGGCCAGCAAGCATGTGCTTGCCCAGGTCAGTGGTTTGGGTCCCGCCTTGGCTGAAAACATCGTGGCTTATCGAAACCAAAATGGTCCTTTTGTCAAACGCAGCCAACTCATGGATGTGCCTCGCCTAGGGGCCAAAGCCTTTGAGCAGAGTGCGGGTTTCTTGCGCATTCGCGGTAATGACCCTATTGAAAATACCGGTATTCACCCCGAGCGCTATTCCGTTTTAAAGCATATGGCGGCTCAGCTCAATTGCAAGGTGTCGGATTTGATTGCCAATGAAACGGCGCTCAAACAGTTGGATTTGTCTGCCTTGGTGGACGAGGCGCAGGGCATTGGTTTGCCGACTTTGAAAGACATCGTTGCTGAATTGCTCAAGCCAGGCCTGGACATGCGCGGACAGGCAGAAGCCTCGGCCTTTGACCGAAAAGTTCGCAAGATCGAGGACCTGGATTCGGGCATGGAGCTGCACGGTGTGGTCACCAACTTGACCAATTTTGGAGCCTTTGTCGACATCGGTGTCAAACAAGACGGCTTGGTGCACATTAGCCAGATCAGCCATGAGTTTTTGAAGCATCCGTCGGAGAAATTGAGCCTGGGCCAAGCCGTTCGTGTAAGGGTCACGGAATTGGACATTCCCCGCCGAAGAATTGGCTTGACCATGAAATTCTAAGGCCCAAGAGCAAACCCTTTCGACCCTCTGTGGTTATCTTTGCCATATGGAAGTCATGAAGGGACCTCGCGTGCTGAAAGCGCCTACGGGAACAACATTGAATTGCAAAGGATGGGTGCAAGAAGCCGCCTATCGCATGCTGCACAACAACCTCGATCCTGAGGTAGCCGAACGACCTGAAGACCTCATCGTATACGGCGGATTGGGCAAGGCCGCTCGCAACTGGGAAGCCTTTGATCAGATTTGTGCAGCGCTCAAAGATTTGAACGAAGACGAGACCTTGATGGTGCAGAGCGGCAAGCCTGTGGCCATTTTGCCTTCTCACAAAGACGCTCCCCGCGTTTTGATATCGAATTCTCAACTCGTACCCAATTGGGCCAACTGGGACCATTTTCGCGAGTTGGAAGCCAGAGGATTGATGATGTATGGCCAAATGACGGCTGGAAGCTGGATTTACATTGGCTCTCAGGGCATTGTGCAGGGTACATACGAGACCTACGCTGAATGTGCCCGCCAACATTTTGGTGGATCCTTGAAAGGTACCTTGAACGTCACCGCTGGTTTGGGTGGTATGGGTGGGGCTCAGCCCTTGGCCATCACCATGAACGAAGGGGTGGCTTTGGTAGCCGAAGTAGAAGAATGGCGCATACGCAAGCGTTTGGAAACCCGTTACCTGGATTTCATGTCTCGCGACATTGATGAGGCGATCGATATGGCTCTGGCCGCCAAAGAAAAGGGCGATGCGGTGAGCATCGGGGTGAAAGCCAATGCGGTTGATTTGCTTCAGCGCATGCTCGAGCGCAACGTGATTCCCGATACCTTGACCGACCAAACTTCGGCACACGACCCCTTGATCGGCTACTACCCTATGAACATGAGTACGCATGCGGCCGATACTTTGCGCGAAAGCAATCCTGATCAGTACGTGGAGCTGAGTTACCAGACCATGGTCAAGCACGTGGAGCTGATGCTGGAAATGCAAAAGAAAGGGGCCATTACCTTTGATTATGGCAACAATTTGCGCGGCCGTGCTTTGGAAAAGGGCTTGAAGAATGCCTTCGATTTTCCTGGATTTGTGCCCGCTTACATTCGCCCCTTGTTCTGCGAGGGCAAAGGCCCATTCAGATGGGTGGCCTTGAGCGGAGATCCCGAAGATATTTACGCCACCGATCGCAAGATTTTGGAACTCTTCCCTGAGAACGAGAGTCTACGCCGTTGGGTGACCATGGCCCAGGAGCGCATCGCCTTCCAAGGCCTTCCTGCCCGAATCTGTTGGTTGGGTCAGGGAGAGCGCCAGAAAGCCGCTTTGGCCTTCAATGAAATGGTGCGCAACGGGGAATTGAAAGCCCCCATTGTGATCGGTCGCGATCATTTGGATACGGGTTCAGTGGCTTCTCCCAACCGGGAGACCGAGGCTATGATGGATGGCTCTGATGCCGTGGCTGACTGGCCGATCTTGAATGCCTTCATCAACACCGCAGGTGGAGCTTCTTGGGTGAGCTTGCACCACGGGGGTGGAGTAGGCTTGGGTTACAGCATTCATTCAGGAATGGTCATTGTGGCCGACGGTACCGATGACGCGCAGCGTCGATTGACCCGCGTGTTGCACAACGATCCGGGTATGGGTGTGGTTCGCCACGCTGATGCGGGATACGAGATTGCCAAAGAAACGGCCAAACAACACGGTTTGGACCTGGCTCAACGCTTGGGTCTGGATTGAGGGCCTACAAGGCGAGTCTGGGTTTCTGAAAGGAAACTCGTCGCTGAGTCTAGGCCTATTCGTTTTGATTGAAATGACGCCCCGGCGATAGCCGGGGCTTTTTTATGCTCTCACCCAAACCCTCGGTGGGTTTGGGATGTTACTGGATTATGAATTACGCTGTATTTGGCGGTACCAAGGGTATCGGATTGGCCGTGGCCGAACAATTGATTCAAGAGGGGCACTCGGTTTGGGTGCTGAGCCGAAGCTCGGCTGATGTCGCAGAAGCTCATTGGCTGCCTTTTGACGCAGAATCTGATGCCGCCATTGAAGGACTTCCCGAGGTCTTGCATGGCTTGGTCTATGCGCCCGGCTCCATCAATTTGAAGCCCTTTAGAGGATTGAAGCAGCAAGATTTCATTCGCGATTTTCAAGTTTCCGTATTGGGCGCGGTTCATGCCTTGCAGCTGTGCACGCCGGCGCTGAAGGCTGCAGGCCAGGCCTCTGTGGTCCTGTTTTCAACCGTGGCAGTCGGGCAGGGAATGCCGTTTCATGCTTCGGTGGCAGCGGCCAAAGGAGCGGTTGAAGGTCTTGTCAGGAGCTTGGCCGCTGAATGGGCGCCAGCGATTCGCGTCAATGCCATTGCGCCATCGTTGGTGCGTACGCCCTTGTCTGAACGCTTGGTGAATACCCCTGAAAAAGAAGCCCAAAGCGCTTCTCGTCACGCCTTGGGTCGCATTGGCGAACCTCGCGATATAGCCTCGGCTGCTTGTTTTTTATTGAGTCAGGAGTCCTCTTGGGTCAGCGGGCAAGTATGGGCCATAGATGGCGGCATGAGCCGCCTAAAAGCATAAAAAAAGCCCCGGCAACTGCCGGGGCTTTTTTGTCTAATTCGTTTGGGATTAATCCAAGTTTGGAAGTTCGCTTTGCTCTTGTTGAGCGGGCTGGTTGCCGTTGTTGCGAGCGTTCTTGGTTCCGTTGTATGATGCGGCTGCCAAAGAAATGACAACGATCAAAATGGCGCCAATCCAAGTGATTTTTTCAACCACGTCTGTGGTTTTCTCAACGCCAAAAACCTGGTTTCCAGAGGCAAAATTGGAAGCCAAACCGCCACCTTTGGGGTTTTGAACCAAGATGATGAGCATCAATAAGATGGAGACAATGATTCCGAGTATAAGTATCCAGGTCATGATTCGTGATTTCGTTTTTCGTTTTCGACTTCTGTTATAAGGGCTGCAAAGTACGCGCTTTTTTCGGGAAATTTCAACTGCAGTCTGCTGTAACAGGCCAAAGCCTTGCCCCAGGCTTGTTGCTTGCGAAATAGGGCCGCCAGTGTCTCTGAGCAGAAGCTTGCATCGAACTCTTCGGCTCGCTTCATGGCTACCTCGGGATTGTAAAATTCTTTCTTGGGCCGGCTGACGCTGGGGTTGGTGGCGATGAACTTGTCAATCAATGCTTGTCGGGCCGCCAAATCCAGGAATTTGGGTTCTTCGGGCTCATTTTCCTCCCTTAGTGTGAGGTGATCCAGGTTGTAATCGGGAACTTCAGTAGTGCCAAGATTCTGGATGTCTGATTCTACAGGAGCTTCTGCTATTTCTTGCGCAACTGGAGGGTCAAGTGGCGTCTCAGCGACTACTGGAGATGGTGACTCTTCCTCGCCTTGGGCTTGCTTGAGCCAAGAGAAGAAGTCTAGGGGCTCTGGTCTGGGTGTTTCGCTTTCAAACTGATCCTCCACATCGTAAGTGATGTTTGGGCTTTCAGTGCTGGTATCGGCCTCTGGTTCGGCTGGAGCAAAGGACAATCCCGAAGGAACGGCCGCTTCCACAAGGGCTACATGGTCTTCGCTCAGGGGTTGAGCAGAGTCGCTGTGTATATCCATTTCGCCAGTTGGACTGGATCCAACCGGTTCAAAATGGGGTTTGCTGGAGGCCTCTATGGGCTCTGCTGTCGGTTCAATTTTCTCTTCAACTGCAGTAGGTGTTGCCGTGGGCTGTTGATGAGTGATTTTTTGGCTTGACGAAACAGAGGCAGTTGGAGCCTGATTCAAGTAATGGTACAGCCAGCGGCGATCTTGAATGCGCAGAGCTGCATGGTGCAGGCTGTCGGTTTCTCTGTAATCGTTTTTGGATTTGTAATAGCGCGCAAGCAGGGTTCTAGGGGTTGAGAACCAAGGCAAATCGCTAGCAATGGCTTGCAACTCCATGGACGTTTGAGCGTCAATGGAGTCAGGGTTTTGGATGATATGTTGAAGCCGGGATGCGTTCACCAGTCTAATGCTACAGTTGCGAAAATCTGCTGGACCAAATTATCGGTGATCTCTTCGGTCAGCGCCGATTCGATGCTTTGAAAGTTTTGGCTAGCGTCAAATATCTTGAAAAAGCTGAATTCCCGCGTCAAGTTCTTTTCGGGATGCTTGGGGCAGGCAAATTCCAATTTAACTGAAATGGAAAACTGGTTTTGGGCGGTTCCCGTGTTGTTGTTCAGGGTTGCGGGGGTAATGGAATAGCGGGTAATGCTGCCGGCGAATTGGTAATCACCTTGATCCGAACTCAAGCCCAAGCGGGTTTCTGTTTGGAACTTCGTCTTCATCTTTTCCGTGAAATCCATGCTCAAGGAGGGGTTGACAAAATCGGCTTCGTTGCTGAAATAAGAAACGGAAAATGTCTCGACATCTTCAGGGATATTGGCTCCTCGAAAATCGTAATGGCTGAAAAAGCCACAGGCGGAAATGCCCAGGGTCAAAACCGCAAAAACACCAGCCTTAATCCAATTCATACTGCTTGATTTTTCGGTACAAGGTGCGTTCCGATATGCCTAAGTCTTCAGCGGCTTTTTTGCGTTTCCCATAGTGAAGAATCAGGGCCTTTCGGATCATCTCGATTTCTTGGGCTTCCAAGCTGAGATTGGAATCGCTGTTGAATCCGTCGCTGTCAATCCACTCGGCGTCTTCCGTGTGGTCGTCGGCGTGAGAAGAGATGACGATGGGTTGGTTTTCGGTGGCTTCCGTATCGGCCGAGTTGGAACTGACCGAAGGATAATGCGTCGGGTTGTTGTATGCGGGAGTAGGCCGCGGGCTGGGCTCGTTCTCCAATAGGCCAAAGACCACTTTTTTCAGTTCGGTCACATCGCGTTTGAGGTCCAGCAACACTTTGTAGAAAATATCGCGTTCACTCATGCCTTCTGTAGAGCTGTCTTGTTTGCTCAATAAACTGGGCAAAGATGGCGCTTGAGCCGGGAGATAGCGTTTCAGGGTGTCGGCCGTAATCTGTGTTTGGCTTTCCAAAACGCAGATTTGTTCGGTGATGTTTTTTAGCTGGCGAATGTTGCCGGGCCAAGGGTATTGCCCCAATTCCTGTTGGGCTTCAGCGGTTAAACTGAGCAAGTGGCTGTGGTGGCGTTCGGCAAAATCACTGCTGAACTTTCTAAATAACAATTGAATATCGTCGCTGCGATCAGCCAATCTGGGAACGCGAATGGGCACCGTTGCCAAACGGTAGTAAAGGTCTTCTCTGAACTTCCCATCTTGGGCCCTGTCCAACAAGTTGCGGTTGGTTGCGGCCACAACGCGAACATCGGTTTTTTGAACGGTGCTCGAGCCCACTTTGATGAACTCCCCGTTTTCCAATACGCGAAGCAGTCGAGCCTGAGTGCCCAGCGGCAATTCGCCCACCTCATCGAGGAAAATGGTGCCACCGCTCACCGCTTCGAAGTAGCCTTTGCGTTTCTCGGTCGCTCCTGTAAAGGAACCTTTTTCGTGACCAAACAATTCGCTGTCAATGGTTCCCTCGGGTATGGCGCCGCAGTTAACCGCAATAAAGGGGGCGTGCTTTCGCGCCGATAAATGGTGAATGATTTTGCTGAAACTTTCCTTTCCAACGCCGCTCTCGCCCTGAATCAAAACGTTCATGTCAGTGGGAGCCACTTTGATGGCGGTCTCCAGGGCGGTATTCAACAGCGGTGAATTGCCGATGATTCCGAATCGTTGTTTGACGCTTTGTATATCCATAGGCAGAAGATCTAGCCCCTTCAGGGGTGATTACAAAGATAAGCAAAGGGTGACAGAATGTCAGTCATCTTTGCCGACTTGGGCGTGGATTCGTCGTGTTTCTGTGTATAAACTGTGGGGTATTTGTACGAATTCTAGGCGTTCTTTGATGATTGCTGACATGAGCGATCACACTGAAGATTTGGACCACAAAGAATTAATGCCTGACCAGCCCTCATCTGAGGGGGAAGAGCTGAGTTCGGGAAAGGTGCGCCCCGTTTCGGGATTGTACCGCGATTGGTTCATTGATTATGCTTCCTATGTGATTTTGGAGCGGGCGATTCCCGCGGCCGATGATGGTTTGAAACCTGTTCAACGCCGAATCCTGCACGCCATGTACACGCTGGATGATGGTCGATTCAACAAGGTGGCGAATATCATTGGAGCCACCATGGCCTATCACCCCCACGGAGATGCCGCCATTGGAGATGCCTTGGTCAACATGGGTCAAAAAGACTTGTTGATTGAAACCCAAGGAAACTGGGGCGACACACGAACAGGCGATTCAGCCGCCGCTCCTCGATACATTGAGGCTCGTTTGAGTGCCTTTGCCAAAGAGGTAGCCTTCAACGAGAAAACTACCGAATGGAAGCTCAGTTACGATGGTCGTAAAAAAGAGCCTGTTCATTTGCCCATGAAGTTTCCGCTTCTGTTGGCACAGGGGGTTGAAGGTATTGCTGTTGGTTTGAGTACCAAGATTATGCCTCACAATTTCTTGGAGTTGTGCGAGGCGAGCATTCGCTTTTTGCAAGGCAAGAAATTCGAACTCATTCCTGATTTCCCCACCGGCGGATTGGCCGATTTTAGCCAATACAACGACGGAAGAAAGGGCAGTCGCATTCGCGTTCGAGCGCGCATTGAAGCTCTGGATAAGTCCACCCTGGTGATCCGTGAAATTCCTTTTGGAACGACGACGGGTTCTTTGATTGAGAGCATCATCAAGGCCAGCGACAACGGCAAGATCAAGGTGAAAAAAGTGGTCGACAATACGGCCAAGGACGTGGAAATTGAGGTTCAGTTGGGCCCGGGCCTGAACTCAGATCTGGGCATTGATGCCCTGTATGCCTTTACCGATTGCGAAATCAGCTTGTCTCCCTTGGCCTGTGTGATTGTTGACGACAGACCGCAGTTCATTGGGGTGAGTGAAATCCTCAAGGAGAACACCCACAATACGGTTCACTTGCTCAAGAGAGAGTTGGAAATTGAGCTGGGTGAGCTGGAGAACAAATGGCACTTTTCTTCCTTGGAGCGCATCTTTATCGAGAATCGCATTTACCGCGATATCGAGGAGTGCGAAACCTGGGAGGCCGTTTTGATAGCCATTGATGAAGGTTTGGAGCCGCACAAGAGCCGACTGCGCCGGGAGGTTACCGAAGAGGATATTGTTCGTTTGACGGAGATCAAGATCAAGCGTATTTCCAAATTCGATTCTTTCAAAGCCGAAGAGTACATCTTGGGCCTAGAAGACGACATTGCCCATGTCAAGCATCACCTGGAAAACTTGACCGATTATGCCATCGCCTATTTCGAGAAGCTCCTCAAGAAGTATGGCAAAGGGCGTGAACGCAAAACCGATATCCGTGTCTTCGATACCATTGAAGCCAATATTGTGGCCGTGGCCAACCAAAAGCTCTATGCCAACTTCGAAGAGGGATTTGCCGGTACGAGTTTGAAAAAGGAAACCTACATCGGTGAGTGCTCAGACATTGACGATATCATTGCCTTTCGAAAAGACGGCAAATATTCGATTGCCAAGGTTCAAGACAAGTACTTCTTTGGAAAGGACATCATTCATGTGGATGTGTGGCGCAAAGGAGATGAGCGCACCACCTATAATGTGGTGTACTGGGATGGCGCTGCCAAGCGTGCCATGGTCAAACGATTCAATGCAACCGGTTTGGTTCGGGAGAGAGAATACGATGTGACCAACGGAAACGCCCAAAGCCAAGTTTTGTACTTCAGCGCCAATTCCAACGGTGAGGCCGAATTGGTGACTGTGCATCTTTCAGCCATGGCCGGAGCTCGTGTTAAGAGCTTTGAATACGATTTTTCCAAATTGGCCATCAAAGGCCGAGGTGCAGCGGGCAATCAGCTGACCAAATACAAAATCAAACGCATTGATTTGAAGGAAAAAGGTGGCTCTACGTTGGGTGGTGTGAAGGTATGGTGGGATGAGATCACCGGTCGACTGAACGGAGACGAGAAAGGACCTTACCTGGGCGATTTTCAAGAAGACGAGCGCATCATCATTTTCTACAATGAGGGCAGTTACGAATTGAACAACTACGAATTGACGAATCGCTTTGATCCTGCTGAAGTTTATTCCATTCAAAAGTTTCATGCTGAACAACCCATTCAGTGTATCTATGTGGATGGCAGTTCCAAGCGTGAATATGTGAAGCGTTTCTTGATAGAGACCAGCACCTTGGGCAAGCGATTCATTTTCATTTCCGAGGAAAAGGGTTCCAAACTGATGTTGTTGAGTACGGCTCAGCCTGCATTGGTGGAACTGAGTACGGAATTGAAAAAAGGGGAAGTGAAAAAGGAGACCTTGGACTTGGCTGAATTCATGGATGTCAAAGGGTGGCGAACCCAAGGCAACCGCCTGAGCCAAGAAAAGGTGAAGAAGGCTGTGCTCAAGAGCGAGCGAGTAGGAGAATGGGAGAAAGTCGAAGATGAGCCCAGCGTGGAGGCTGATGAGCCGGAGCCCTCAGACGTCAATGAATCAGATTCGAATCAGACGCCTGAGCCTGCTCCTGTGGCCGAGCCAAAAGTTGCCTCAGCACCCGCCAAAGAGAGCAAGCCAAATAGTTCCGACGACGGCAAAGGTCAATTCAACCTGTTTTAATTGGATTGGCGTATCCACAGATACAAATCCTTCCAAGTAGGCTTTTTCCCGTACTTCAATAGGCCGATTCGGTAAATTTTAGCCGCCAGGTAAACCATGGCGATGAAGGTGGAATAGAGCAAAATCGCACTGCCTGCAATTTCCAGCCACGAAACATCAAAGGGACTTCGAACTACCATGACGATGGGGCTAGTCAAGGGTATGTAAGAGAACCAAGTTGCCAGGCTTCCGTGAGGCGCCTGTATGACGCTGGCTTGGGCAATGAGCAATCCGAAAACCAAGGGTAGAGAAACCGGCAGCATGAAGGACTGTACGTCTGTGTCTTGGCTAGCGGCTGCCCCAATGGCGGCAAACAATGAGGAATACAATAGGTATCCTCCCAGGAAGAATAGCACAAAGACGAAGATGATTTTACCAAAGGGCAAACTGTGGAATTGATCCCACAAGCTGATGCTCGTTTGCAAGGCCTGAGAGCCCGCTCCTTGCATCGATTGAGTATTCTCTAGCCCTTGTTGTATCTGAGGTCCAAAAAAGCGACTGAGGCCCGTAATGAGGCCTGCTCCCATGGCAATCCATACCAGGAACTGAGTGAGTCCTACTGCTGCCACTCCCAAAATTTTTCCCATCATGAGTTCAAAGGGTCGAACGGAGCTGATGATCACCTCTACGATTCGGTTGGTTTTCTCCTCTAAGGCGCCGCGCATGACCATGCTGCCGTAAAGAAATATGAACAGGTAAATCAGGAAGGCCATCACAAAGCCGACCCCACTTTTTAGGGTGGTGGCCGAGTTCTGGGCGTCGCCCGTGTCGGACAGGGTTTGGCAGTGAAGTTCGACCCCTTGTCGCAGGCTGTCTAAGGCGAGAGGATCAAGGCCCATCGATTGCAATTGGTCTCGGTGAAGCTGAAGTTCCAAGTGGGAACGCAGTTCTCTTTCCTGTCGAAGGGATAAGGATTGAGTGCTGTATGCCGTTACAGAGTCCAAGCTTCCTTGGCCCAGATCTCGGATATCCAGTATGACGTCAATCGAGCCCTCATTGAGCAGAGCCTTTGTCGATTCTAAGTCGTTGCTCGTGTTTTGGAATGCGAATGACTCAGAAGGGCCCACCGATGTTAGCCCTGGATACTGGCCCGTAATGGTCACTTTTTTGGGCCCGCCGTCTTCGGTGCTATTGACGGCCTCTGTGCCTACCCAAATCATGCCGCCGTAAAACAAAGCCAACAAAAATGGACCGATCAAGGTCATCACGATGAAAGACTTGTTTCGAATTCGGCTCAGGTATTCGCGGCGAAAGATGATGCCTATTTTATGCATGGTTTTGGGATTGAACAGATTGAACAAAAATGTCGTGGATGCTGGGTATGTGCTCGGCAAAATGAACGATTCTGCCGGCTTCAGAGCCTAGTTTCAGTAAGTGTTGAGAGGAAAATTCGGCATCGCATTGGAAACGGTGCACCCAGTTGCCTTCAGGGTTCTTAAAGGCTTTGACTAACTGAGAATGTTGAAGCCATCGTTGGGGGGCTTCAGGTTCCTCTTGGTCTTCGGCAATGGCCAAGTCGTAGTGCCCGGCAAACTGGCTTCGACGCACCTCCATGGTTTTTCCCTGGAACAAGGGTGCTCCTTGGTTGATGAGGGTAATGTCGTCACACAAAGACTCAATGTTGTCCATGCGATGAGTCGAAAAGACAACGGCTGTCCCTTGATTTTTTAAATCCAGTATGATGTCTCTAATCAAATCGGCATTGACAGGATCAAATCCGCTAAAGGGTTCGTCTAAAATCAAGAGCTTGGGTTTGTGGATGATGGTGCACAAGAATTGAAGCTTTTGGGCCATTCCCTTTGACAGTTCTTCTAGTTTTTTACTCTGCTTGACACGGTTTTTAGCCCCTTGGGTAGAAGAGGGGTTGATCCAATCAGTCATTTGTAGACGCTGCATCCACTGGCGAATCTCTCCCTGGGCCTCTGATCGGCTCAGGCCTCTGATTTCGGCGAAGAACAGCAATTGGTCTACTACGCTCATGCGTTTGTACAATCCTCGTTCTTCGGGCATGTACCCCATTTGATGGGCGTGAATATCAAGCAGTGGTTCGCCCAGAAAGCGTATGTGGCCCGAATCGGGTTTGGTGATGGTGGCCATCATGCGCAGCAAGGTGGTTTTTCCTGCACCGTTGGGCCCGAGCAAACCGTGAATGGTCCCGGGTTCTATGCGCATGGATATTTCCTTTGAAACTACCTGGCTTCCATACGTTTTGGAAACCGAGTCGAGTTCTAGGATTGTCATCACCCTCAAAAATAGGGTCTTGAATGGAATCCCAACGATTTAAAAGACCAACGGCGCCATGCCATGGATAAAGCGTGTATTTTTGAGCCATGAGATTTCTGTTATTCTTGGCAGTTTTGGTCCTGTGCGCTTGTTCAAAAGAAAGCAAGCTCATTCAGGATTGTCCCGAACAGAAAATTGTCGATTCCATGCCCGTCATCGGGCCTTCAGGTCCTCGGTCGTATTTCATTTACAAAGGAGAGCGCCGGGAATTGGAAGAGTTTGATTTGGAATGGGTAGAGGCCCACTGTAAAGTGCCCGTCCTGGTGGTTTATTGAGCACTGGCCGCAGGCATGATTCCCTTGGCTATGGCATCCAAATTGGGGTTGTTGGGGAAGCTCAGAAGGGCAGGAAAATGGGCTAATGAGGTGGGGATGTGCATGGCTAGACTTGGGTAAAATTAAGTCTCAAAAGGATAGGAGCCTGAGGGGCATAAAAAAAGCCACCTGATGGTGGCTTCTTTTTTGTTTTTTGCTCCCCCTATTGACAGAAGTTGCAGCAATAGCAACTATTTGGAAACCTTAAAAGTGGCTGCTTTAGAATTAAAAGACACGGAATCGAGATGACCCATGACACTTCGGTCATCAGAGATGAAGTGCGCGTGAAAATAACTGTCGTGATGGGTGAAAATGGATTTATGATTGCGTGAGAAAAAACCAATAATGGATCCGCTGATATTTTTATACTCGTATTGAGTTAGACCTTCATGCGCCTGATCAGGTGAAGAAACTAAACTGCCTTCAGGTAGATTTACACTGTGGACAGTTAAATCCTGAAAAACTCCATCAATTCTTACTAATAGAGGATAATCATAGTCGGCATAAATGGAGTCGATCAAATGCTCCGTTGATTTTAAAGAAAATCCGGAAGGAGCAACAGGAATATCCATTAAATCACTGTGTTTTGAATACACAAAAAAGGGTGCTTTGACAGCATTTGTTCGAGTTACTTGATGCGTAACACTATCAGTGACTTTTGAAATGAATGTCTGCCCTTCAAACAATAAAACCTCGCCGGATAAATACTCCATAGGGCCTAGTCCGTAGGTATTGGTATCACTTAACGAATCGGTAGAAATTTTACCCGATAAATCTCCTTTCCACATCACATCACTCATTTTACCAACGACTTCTATAGATGTGGAACGACGTACATTATTGCATGATAAAAGCAATAAGGAAAAGGAAACGAAAAAGAAAAATCTCATGGGGTAAAAATAAAAAAACCGCTACACTATAACAGTATAACGGTTTAATCATTTTACTTGCTCCCCCTATTGACGGAA
>JAQCBH010000035.1 GCA_027621365.1 Bacteroidota bacterium
GCATCGGGAGTAAAAGCATTGGGAATGAAGAGCAAGGGTTCGAAATTGAGCTCCAAGTCGTTGCTCCACGATACGCGGGACCCCCCCAATTCGTAGGCCTTGATTCGGTATTTGTGGCTGTAGCCATCCTGGCCATTGTCATACTGGGTCTGGCTAGGTAGGGCAAACTGATCGTAGAGCACGTAATTGGTACTGCCGTCCAAACTGCGGTACAATTCATAGCGATCCACGCCTGTTGTCCAACCCAAATAGGGCGTAAAGGAAATGCTTGCGCTCAGGGCTCCAACCTTATCGCCGGTCAACAACACACTGGTTTGCACCTGACTAAACAGGGTGTCGCCACAGGCATTGATCGTGGCTGCGCGATAATCGTATGCAAAGGCGTCTGGGTTGGCGCTAACATCTTGGTAGTCGGTCGTATTGGCCGGAAGTTGAGCAATGGTTTGAAAGGACCCAGACCCTGCAGGGCGGCGTTGAATGAACAAGCCTTTCTGGTTGTAGGGCGCATTCAAAAGCGTCACACTCACCCAAATGCTGGCATCATTGCCAGGAGGCGGGTTGACACTCACCAGCTGGCATTCGATGCTGGGATTATCGATGTAAACGTCTCGAACCACTGGGTCGCCGAGACAGCCGTATTGACTGATTTCCTGAACTTCCAGTCGGCCGACCTGGCCCAACTGCCATTGCACGGTACCGCTGGAATTGGTTCCTGGATTTTGCACCCAAGCACCGCCGGTCAATTGCCAATTGAACTGGCTACCGGGCAGGCCATTGATTCGGTAAGGCACGGGCCCCAATTTGGGGTAACACACGAAGCTGTCCCCCAGAATTTCATTGGCCGTTGGCTTGGGATGGATGACAATGCTTTGATCCCCCCAAGGGCCTACACAGCCAAACGCACTGGTCTCCTGAGCTTCGATCAAATAGGAACCTGACTGAGAAAGGGACACGGCGATCTTGTTTCCGCCTTGGCCAGTGAACGACAACCCGTTTGACACTTTCCACTCCCAAGTCGAACCCGAAAATCCAGAAGTTGAAAAATCGGCGGTTCCAAGCGGTGTTTGGCAATGTTCGTCCAGCCCGGATATTAGGGGTTTGGCTGGCACAGGATGCACGATCACCGGTAGTTTAGTGACGGGACTCAAGCAAGGCAAATTGCTAACGGGATCCCAAGCTTGGGCTTGAATACCGACCCATCCGCTGACGGCTGAAGGCCAATTGCTAGAAACTTGAAGGGTATTGATGGGGCCATTGAAAGAGCCACCTGAAATGGTCCAAGCATAAGACTCCCCACTCACGGCCTTGATGCTGTGTAGAATGTTGATCGCTCCGGCACAAAGAGCGGTATCTCCTACCGGCACTTGACCTTGAAGGGCGTGATTTTTCACCACATCGAGTTTGGCTGAATCCAGACAACCGAAACGATCCAAGACCCAGACCTTGACCCAGGCACTCCCTACTCCACCCCAATCGACCCTCAGCAGGGTATCGCCCTTGACCTGTGAACCGGTAGCACCGCTCACTGCCCAGGTATAAGACCCTTTCCAAGACTTGGGACTCAGGGTATAATCGATGTTTTTGTTGTTCGGACATACCGAAGTGGGGCCGCTGATGATGGGAGCAGCCGCATCACTGGTCACAAACCATATTGTGTCAGCTTTGCTGGTGCAGCCGGAGGGACCATCTTTGGTGTAATACCGTAAAAAATGAACACCCTTGCTTTTGGCCGTCAAAGTCAAGAAATCCATTTGAAGCGTTCCTATGACCAAACCATTACTGGTCCAAAAAGAGCCATCGGTATTGGGCGGCAGCGTGAAACGAATGGTATCAATGGCGTTTACGCACAAGGTGTCGGAATCAAACTTCAAGCTCATTTGAGGAGGTGCCGGCTTCAATTGCACATCCAACTTGACCTGGGCTTCACAACCGTATTGGCTAGTGATGGTCAAGATCAGTTTGCCAGCTGTGCCGCTACCCCACACGACATCCAATATACTGTCACCGGTATTGGCCACGTTTGTATTGCCCGATAAAGACCAGACATAGCTATGGCCTTTTATGGGTTTTATGGTATAACGACCAAAGGAGTTCTGACAAGTGGTCGCAGGCCCTTGAATGGTTTCTTCGGGCTTGAAGGGCTTGACTTTGATCAAGACGTTTTCATTTATAAACTTCGATGGACAGCCGTTGTCAAAGGCTTCAAAAGTCACACGGAAGGTATCGGTGGTATTGATTCCGCAATCGGGTGTCCAGCAGAACGTGGATGTCACTTCGCGTTTGGCGCTGTTTTGAGCGGGGCTCATGGTTGCCTTGGTTCCCTTGTAACCGTTCGTACCGCTGATAATTTCGGCGTAAGCCTGCAAAGTGACCGCTTGACCCGTATCGACATCGTCATAAGCCGTCACTTTGGTGCAGAAAGGTTCTCCTTCTTCAATTTCCCAATACCTAGAACCTTTCTCGTATTTGAGTTTGGGCTTGGCATTGGGCTGGCAATTGATGACCAAGATTTGCAAATCCAGCCTCACGGTTGAGATCGCTATCCCGTTTCGCCACTCCGTGACTTCGACGGCAACCGCATAGCGACCAGTGGCTGGGGCCATGTAGGTTGTCAATCCGTTGTAGGCATCGACACTGGCATAACCTGCATTGCCGAAGGGATTGGTGGCACTGAACCCAGGGTTGTAATCGACATCGGGAACCGAATTCATGGGATCGGCACAGGTCTTCAAATCAGGAGAACTCAGACTGGCTCCCTGCCAAGGTGTCACCAATTTGTAAGACAAAGAGTCACCATCGGGATCCAAGGCTCGGTTTCGAATGGTGATGGTATCCCCTACGCATATAAACGGAACGGGCACGTCCAAGAAATACGGAGATGAATTTTGTATGGTACCTGGAGGGACGATGCCGTAATAGGTTTGGCCTTGGTAAGCCGTTCCCCCATTGTCTTTGAGGTTGGTTTGGGTATTGCGGCAGCAGCGCTCCCACTTGAGAAAATACCCGCTATTACTGCGGGGCAAGGAAATGTTGGTTTGGTAGATTCCCTGTTCCAAACAAGTCTGGGTCACCTCGGGGCAATTGGTATTTCCCACGGGCTTCACCTTGCTCTTGGACAGCAACTTGACCGTTTTGGATTGGAACAATTTCTTGGAACCGTCGTAAATGCACAATCCGATTTCCGCATCAAAGGGAACCTCGTTATTTGTTCCGTCTTTGGTGCAATCCCGGTAAGCGTAAATGGTCACCCGATATTGGGTGGCCGAGCCGTTGTCGCTGAGCCACTGATAGGTCAAAAATCCTCCCACCAAATGGGATGCCTGGGCCGAGGCTATCGAACCCAAAAACAGCAAAATGGAGAAAATGTTACGCGCGCGCATGAGAGGCTTTGCTCTATTAGACAATAATTGTGCCCAAAAAGTTGCGTGGGTCTCGCATTTTCCTGCATTTGGCTATTTTCGTGCGCATGATCTACAAGGCCGATTGCCTTCATTTTTTGGGACACATTCCCTGTAAGCCACACAAGGAAAACGGATTTCACTGCGAAAACTGCCCTGCGTACACCCCTATCGAGAAGCGAATACTCATCATCAAACTAGGGGCCATGGGCGATGTGATTCGCACGACTCCGCTGATCACGCGCTACAAAGCCTTATACCCCCATGCGAAATTCACTTGGATCACCCTGTATCCCGATATTTTGCCCAAGGGTGAAATACATGAAGTCTACAAACTGGGCATCGAAGCCAGCCTCTATGTTCAGAATACGCACTGGGACATTGCCATCAACTTGGACAAGGAAAAGGAAGCAGCCGCCTTGTTGACAACGGTCAGCGCTGATGAGAAATACGGCTTCCTGTTGAAAGACGGGGCTACACAACCCGCCAATGAACGGGCTCAACACAAGTTTGATACGGGCTTATTCGATGACGTTTCTCAGGCCAATACCAAAAACTATTGCACAGAAATTTTCGAAATCTGTGGCTTGGAATACGCTGGCGAGCCTTACTTATTGGACAATCATG
>JAQCBH010000009.1 GCA_027621365.1 Bacteroidota bacterium
GGGGGAAGCGGTTTTTACGATAGTTCAGCCCTGTATCACACCCAGGGGGAACACAGCTGGAGAGTAGGCGATTTCTGGAAAATCACTTCGGGTTTTTCGGCTCGTTTGTACACCCCGAATACCCAGGGAACCATTTTTGCTGACACCAATGGCGTGGTCATTCGCAACCAGGAGGCGGGTCTTTATACCGGCACCGAATACCGCGATCGCCGCAACCACTGGAAAATCAACTTGACCGCCCGGGTCGACAAAAACGTCAACTTCCCTGTCATCTTCAGCCCCGCAGCCTCTGTCGTCTACACCCCTGATAAGGTGACCTACTGGCGACTTTCGCTCACCAGCGGTGTGCGCAACCCCACCTTGGCCGATCAATACCTTTATTACAATGTGGGTCGCGCCATTCTGCTCGGAAACATCAATGGCTACGATAGCCTGGTAACCCTGCCTTCTTTGTTTGATGTATACGACGGTTTGATTCCCGACCTAAACAAATTGAGTTGGTTCAACGTCAATCCCGTTCGCCCAGAGCGCGTACGCAGCATCGAATTGGGCTACAAATCTTTGCTGGCTGATCGCCGCTTGAGCATGGACGCCTCGGCCTACTTCAATGTCTACCGCGACTTCATCGGTTACCAATTGGGTTTTGACCCCATCATTGATTACACCCTTCAATTCATCACCGGTGGCCAAGTGTACCGCATCGCCACCAATGCTCAATCGATCGTAACGACCATGGGCTTTGCTGGAGGATGGAATTACTTCATTGGAGAGAATTACACGGCGGGCTTCAATTACAGCTGGAACAAACTCAACAAGCTCGAGAAAGAAGACCCCATCATTCCCGCTTTCAATACGCCTGAACACAAATTCAACCTCTCGTTCATGGGAAGCGGCATTGACTTGACCGACGCTATGCCCGATGGCATCAAAGATTGGAATTGGGAGAATTGCGCCTTCAACGTCAACTTCAAATGGGTGCAAGGATTCACCTTTGAGGGTTCCCCCCAGTTTACGGGTTATGTGCCCACTTATTGGCTGGTTGATGCCATGCTCAGCAAGGAAATTCCCAAGTGGGATGCAAGTTTGAAAATCGGCGCTTCTAACCTCACCAATAACATGGTCATGCAGGTCTACGGTGGCCCCAGAATTGGACGCATGGCCTACGCTTCGTTGCTCTTTGAACTCTAAGAACTATTTTCGTTAAAAATTAAACCGACAATACCATGAAAAAACTATTGATTCTCAGCTTGGTAGCCCTGTTTGCCAACCTGAGCTTCGCCCAGACCAAATACGTCGATCGCGTGTTGGCCGAGAGCGAAGTTACCGTCACCAAAAATGTGCTGTACGCCAGCAATTACACCGTTCTGTTGGGTGGACCTCCCTTCACCTTGGAGCCCTTGTACATGGATGTTTACGCCCCCAATGATGGCGTGACCAGCCGTCCCTTGGTAATTTACACCCATACAGGAAGCTTCCTTCCTCGCTACATCAACCAAACTCCAACTGGAGCCCGCGATGACAGCGCAACGGTGGCCATTTGCAAAGACTTGGCTCGCCGCGGTTATGTGGTGGCTTCGATCAGCTACCGCTTGGGTTGGAACCCTCAAGGTGCTACCGAGAGCATTCGCAAAAACACCATCATCAACGCTGCTTACAAGGGCGTTCAAGATATCTCTGCGGCCATTCGCTTCTTCAAGCAATCAGCTGATAAGGGTGGAAACCCCTACGGCATTGATCCCAGCAAAATCGTTTTGGGCGGTCAAGGAACCGGTGGTTACATCGTTTCAGCTTTCGCTAGCTTGGATCGTCAAAGCGAGATCAAAATTGACAAGTTCCGCGATCCCAACACGGGAGTTGCCTATGTAAACGATACCATCTGGGGCGATCGCCACGGTTTGGGCGGATACCCTGGCTTCGGCAACGAGAGCAACACCGGTTACACCACTGACGCTCAAATTGGTTTCTGCATCGGCGGTGCCTTGGGTGACAGCGGTTGGTTGGAGAAGGGCGAAATGCCTTTGATCTGGGTTCATAGCATGATGGATCCTTTCGCTCCTTACACTACCGGTATGGTGAACGTACCTGGCACCACTTTGCAGGTTGTTGAGGTTTCCGGCGGATACGACGTCATGAAGCGCGTCAACGATTTCGGAAACAATGCTGCTTACAAGGGCAAGGTTATGGACGACTACACCCGTCAGGCCAACTTGTTGAACGACGGCTTGGATGGTTTGTACCCCATTGCCGGTTTGGTCAACGCTTCTGGTCCTTACGAGTGGTGGGATACCAACGCCATCAAGATGTTGCCTAGCCCTCCTTATAACCCCACAGTTATTTTGGCCAGCGGTAAAGCGACTAACCCCTTCATGAGCAAGGCTCGTGCGATGACCTTCGTTGACAGCATCTGCGGATACATCGCTCCTCGTTTGGCTGTGACTTTGGGTTATGTGAATTCTGTGGGCATCAACCCCGCTGAGTTGTCCAGCAATGTGACTTTGTCTCCAAACCCCGCTCAAGACCGCGTGGTGATTCAGAGCAACTGGACCAACAACAACTTGAACGGTGCAGTGGTACGCGACTTGAACGGCCGCACCTTGGCTCGTTTGACTGCCGAGAACAACCGCATCGACCAATCGATCGACCTGCCTACCGGTATCTACTTGGTAGAATTGCAGTTCGATTTCGGAACCGGAACCAAGAAACTCATCATCGAATAAGCCGAGTAGCGATTCGATTTTGGACAAGGGGCGGCCGAATGGCCGCCCCTTTTTCGTGTGTCTGGGCCCAAAAAGCCCTATTTTTGCCCCTTTCCAAAGAATCTGGCATGTACCCCACCCTCAAGCAACTGAATTGGCCCCAAATCGAGGAAGAAATTCTGGCCTTCTGGAAGGAGAACGGAATTTTCGCCCAAAGCGTGGAACAGCGAGACCCCTCGCAGTCCTTTACCTTTTTTGAAGGCCCACCCAGTGCCAACGGTATGCCCGGCATTCACCACGTCATGGCCCGAGCCATGAAGGACATGTTCTGCCGCTACAAAACCTTGCAGGGATACCGAGTAGAGCGCAAAGCCGGTTGGGATACCCACGGTTTGCCCATTGAATTGCAGGTGGAAAAACGCCTAGGCATTCGCAAAGACGACATTGGAGTGAAAATCTCCATGGAAGACTACAACAAGGCTTGCCGCGAAGACGTCTTCATGTTCAAAGACCGCTGGGATGCTCTGACCGAGCGAATCGGGTTCTGGGTCGATTTGGAAAACCCCTACATCACTTGCGATACGGAGTATGTCGAGACCTTGTGGCAATTGCTCAAGCGACTCTACGACAAAGGGTACCTATACAAAGGCTATACCATTCAGCCCTATTCACCCGCTGCGGGAACGGGGTTGTCCAGCCACGAGCTGAACCAACCTGGCACCTACCAAAATGTCAAAGACACCACCGTTGTGGCGCAGTTTGCCAAAGCGGGCAAACCCGGTGAATACTTTTTGGCTTGGACCACCACCCCTTGGACCCTGCCTTCCAACACCGCCTTGGCCGTAGGGGCCAAGATTGACTACATCGAAGTCGATACCTATAACGCATATACCGGCCAAGCCATTCGTGTGACCTTGGCTGAAGCCTTGTTGGGCAAACACTTTCAAGCCGAGGCAGAATGCGAAGGCGAATTGCCGGCCTACGATTCTACCGCCAAGGTGCAACCTTGGAAACGCGGTAACCGCGTCAAAGGAGCCGACCTAGCGGGTCAATCGTACGAGCAATTGTTGCCCTATGCCCAACCGACCGATGGCGATGACTTCCGCGTGGTCTGCGCTGATTTTGTGAGCACCGAAGACGGTACGGGTATCGTTCACATTGCCCCATCTTTTGGCGGCGATGACTTCAAGACGGCCAAAGACAATGGTATTGGATCTTTGACCTTGGTGGACAAGACGGGTCGTTTTGTGGCTGAAGTCAGCGATTTTGCTGGAGAGTATGTCAAAGAGGCCTACCTGACGGAAGAGGAGAAAGTGGCGGCCGCAGCGCAGCAAGGCCGCGACAAATACCTGAGTGTAGACGAGCGCTTGGCCATCAAGCTCAAACAAGAAAACAAGGCCTTCAAGGTCGAGAAATACGAGCACAGCTATCCCCATTGCTGGCGCACAGACAAACCCATTCTTTACTACCCCTTGGAGAGCTGGTTCATAAAAACCACGGCGGCCAAAGACCGCTTGGTGGAGTTGAACAAAACCATCAACTGGAAGCCTAAGAGCACCGGTGAAGGGCGTTTCGGCCACTGGTTGGAAAACCTGGTCGACTGGAACTTGTCTCGTTCGCGTTTCTGGGGAACTCCTCTGCCCATTTGGAGAACCGAAGACGGCAGCGAGGAGATCTGCATTGGCAGCTTGGACGAATTGGTGGCTGAAATCGAAAAGGCCAATGCTCAGCTGGGATTGAATCAATCGATTGATCGCAGCGAATTTGACCTACACCGTCCCTATGTGGACCGAATCACCTTGGTGAGCGCAACAGGCAAGCCCATGCAGCGCGAGGCCGATTTAATCGACGTTTGGTTTGACTCAGGAGCCATGCCCTATGCCCAGTGGCACTACCCCTTCGAAAACCTCGATCAATTCGAAAAGAATTACCCCGCCGACTTCATCGCTGAGGGCGTAGACCAAACCCGCGGATGGTTCTTTACCCTTCACACCCTGGCAACCTTGTTGTTCGACCAAGTGGCCTTCAAAAACGTGATCGCCAACGGCCTCGTTCTAGACAAACACGGCAACAAGATGTCCAAGCGTCTGGGCAATGCCATCGATCCCTTTGAGACCGTTGATCAATACGGTGCCGACGCCGTGCGTTGGTACATGACCTCGAACTCTCAGCCTTGGGACAACCTCAAATTTGACCTTTCGGGTGTTCAAGAGACCCAGCGCAAATTCTTGGGGACCCTTTACAACACCTACGGATTCTTTGCCTTGTATGCCAATGTCGACGGGTTCCAATTCAAGGCCGATCAACAAATCCCCTTGGCCGAGCGCCCCGAATTGGATCGCTGGATACTGTCTCGCTTGAATTCCTTAATTGCCGAAGCTGAAGCTGCTTTTGACGATTATGATCCAACACGAGCCGCCCGAGCCATTGAAGATTTTGTCACCGAACACCTCTCCAACTGGTACGTGCGTTTGTCGCGTCGCCGGTTCTGGAAAGGCGACATGAACAGCGATAAACAAGCGGCTTATGAGACCTTGTATACCTGCTTGGATGCCGTTTCGCGCATCATGAGCCCAGTGGCCCCCTTCTTCAGCGATTGGTTGTACCGCAGCCTGAACAATGACAACACTGTGTCTGTACACATGTGCGATTGGCCCAATTGCGACCACTCGGCTCGCAATGCCGATTTGGAGGCCCAGATGGACGCCGCTCAAAACCTGTGTTCGCTGGTCTTGTCCTTGCGCAAAAAGGAAAAAATCAAGGTGCGCCAACCCCTTCAGAAGTTGTTGGTACCCGTGAGCAGCCAAAAGCAACAAGCCGAAATCGAGCGTGTACGCGACTTGATTCTATCTGAGACCAATGTCAAAGAATTGGAGTTTGTGGGAGCTGACAGCGAAATGCTGGTCAAACGCATCAAGCCGAATTTCAAAACTCTGGGTAAGCAATTGGGACCTGACATGAAAGCCATGAGCAATGCCGTTCAAGCGTTTGACCAGGACCAAATTCGCCAGTTGGAGCAAGAAGGCAGCATCAGCGTTGACCTAGGAACCCGAATGTTTGATTTGAACCTCGCTGATGTGGAAATCAGCACCCAGGACATGCCCGGTTGGTTAGTGGCTACCGATGGAGCTCATACCGTGGCCCTCGACATCAGCATCAGCGACGAACTGCGCCTTGAAGGCATGGCCAGAGAACTGATTAACCGCATCCAAAATTTGAGAAAAGACTCCGGCCTGGAATTGACTGACCGCATTGCGGTAGAATTTTCAGGTTCTGAGGAACTTCGTGAAAGCGCCAATGCTTTCAACGATTATATTTGTGGCGAAGTACTGGCCAACTCACTGCAATACAGCGAACAAGACCATACTTCTACCGACGAAATCGATGGTGCATCCATCGGCTTAACATTGAGAAAAGCATAAACAATGGAAAAGACTCGCTACTCCGAAGAAGAACTGCAAGAGTTCAAAGAAATCATCCTGAAGAAATTGGAAAACGCCAAAGGCGAATTCAAAACCTTGTCTTCCCAAATCCGTGACGAAGACGAAACCGGCGATAGCTCAAACAACAATTATTTGACCTTGGACGACGGTGCTGACACCTTCGAAAAGGAAAATTTGAACCAGCTGGCTGGCCACCAAATGAAGTTCATCAAGAACTTGGAAGCTGCCTTGGTACGCATCGAAAACGGCACCTACGGGGTTTGCAAAACGTCAGGCAAATTGATCCCCAAAGAGCGTTTGCGCATTGTGCCCCACGCTACTCAAACCGTAGAAGCCAAGCTCAAGCGTTAATTCTTGGAAACTCCAGAAATCAACAAACGCAGTCTGCTATTTTGGATGCCCATAGCCGTATTGGCCTTGGGCATTATCATTGACCAGGTCATCAAGATTTGGGTCAAAACCCATTTTCTATACGGCGAAAGTGTGCCCGTGTTCGGCGATTGGTTCAAGCTGTATTTCATTGAAAACAACGGCATGGCCTTTGGCAAAGAGCTCTTCGGTGGTTCGCGCATGGGCAAATACATTTTGACCTTTTTCCGAATCGGCGTATCCGTATTTGGATTCTGGTTCTTGTGGAGCCAAATGATCAAAAAGGCCCCAAAGGGCTTGTTGATTGCTATTGCTTTGATCATGGCCGGCGCGGTGGGCAACATCATCGACTCCATTTTTTACGGAGTCATCTTTCATGGACACAACGCCTATAGCGGTTCTTGGTTTGAAGGACAAGTCGTCGACATGTTCTACGCCCCTATGTGGGAAGGCCATCTTCCCGAGTGGTTGCCGCTATGGGGTGGAGACTTTTTTGTCTTCTTTAGCCCCATCTGGAATTTCGCCGATGCGTGCATCACTGTAGGGGTTGCAGTCATGATTCTGGGACAGCGCCGCTTTTTTGGCTAATTTTGCGCTTCAATTCCCATGGAAGCCTCTTTGAATGAGCAGCAGCTGCTGCGCCGTCAATCGCTGGAAGAGCTGAAAAGCCTTGGCATCGATCCTTTTCCCGCTGAACTGTATCCCGTTAGCCACCAGGCTGCCAACATACGTGCTGAATACCCAACCAATCCTGAAGCCTTTTCGAAGGTAGTGATCGCTGGGCGTTTGATGACCCGTCGCGTCATGGGTAAAGCCGCTTTTGGTGATATTTTGGACAGTTCAGGCCGCATTCAGGTTTACGTCAACCGCGACGAAATTTGCCCTGACGAAGACAAAACCCTGTACAACACGGTTTTCAAAAAGTTGCTCGACATCGGGGATATCATTGGCATTGAAGGCCATGTATTCACCACCCAAACGGGCGAGATTTCGGTGCACGCCAAATCGATCAAAATCTTGGCAAAATGCTTGAATCCGCTGCCATTGCCCAAAGAAAAAGATGGCGTGGTGTACGACGCTTTCACCGACCCCGAGGCCCGCTACCGCATGCGCTACGTAGACCTGATCGTCAACCCCCAGATTCGCGAGACCTTCATTAAGCGTACCAAGGTGGTGCAGAGCCTTCGAAATACCTTCAACGCCAAGGGTTATTTGGAAGTGGAAACCCCCATTTTGCAGCCCATTCACGGGGGTGCAGCGGCCCGTCCCTTCATTACCCACCACAATGCCTTGGACATTCCCTTGTACCTGCGCATTGCCAATGAATTGTACCTCAAGCGCCTGATTGTCGGTGGGTTTGACGGTGTATACGAATTCGCGAAAAACTTCCGCAACGAGGGCATCGACCGCACCCACAACCCCGAATTCACGGGTTTGGAAATCTATGTAGCCTACAAAGACTACTATTGGATGATGGACTTCGTGGAAGAAATGCTGGAAACCTGTGCCATGGACGTGGCAGGCCAAACCAGCGTCAAGGTCGGCGAACGTGAAATTTCATTTGCCCGCCCGTACCAGCGCTACACCATGGCTGAGTCCATTCTCAAGTATGGCAACTTTGATATCGAAGGAAAGTCTGAAGCCGAATTGGGCGAATTCGCCAAATCTTTGGGTTGCGAAGTGACCGGCAAGATGGGATCGGCCAAATTGATCGACGAGATTTTTGGCGCCTGTGTCGAAGAACATTTGATCCAGCCCACCTTCATCATCGACTACCCTGTAGAGATGAGCCCTTTGACCAAAAAGCACCGCTCCAAGCCAGGATTGGTGGAGCGTTTTGAGTTGTTTGTCAACGGCAAGGAAATTGCCAACGCCTACAGCGAGTTGAACGACCCCATCGACCAAAAAGAGCGTTTTGAAGATCAATTGAAATTGGCCGAACGCGGAGATGAAGAAGCCATGGCCATGGACCACGACTTCGTTCGCGCTCTGGAATACGGAATGCCTCCCACTTCTGGTTTGGGCATAGGAATTGACCGTTTGACCATGCTGCTGACCAACCAGGTCAGCATCCAAGAGGTCTTGTTCTTCCCTCAAATGCGCCCCGAAAGAGGTTCAGCTTCGGCTCCCAGCGAAGACAAGTAATGGACATATTGGCGAGTGAAAAAGCCGTACTCGGTTGCCTGATTCACCCCGAGAGGCTCGATACAGTTATGCAGGAAACAGGTCTTACACGACCCGTCGCTGCAGACATACTGCGCCAACTGCATCACCACGGCTTTATCAAATGTTTGGACGCCAAAGGCAAACCCGTTTTGAACTACGACGCTGACCGATTGGCCAGCGTTCGATTTACTCTTTCTGCCAAGGGCTTTGACGCTCTTTAAAAAATCGCATCAGCCTCAAAACAATCTGGCGGTATTGTCGTTTGAATAGCAGAGCTAAGCCAGCAAAATCGTTCGGGCTGCTCTATATTCGCGAAACCAAAATACCAAGAGGCAAAGCTGTCATGTCAGAAACTGTAAAAATTATCATCGAAGGAAACGAGTACGAACTGCCTGTAATCACGGGTTCTGAAAACGAAAAAGCCATTGATATTTCCAAATTGAGAGATCTCACCGGCCACATTACCCTCGATGTAGGATTCAAAAACACAGGTTCCACCAAAAGCAGCATCACCTACTTGGATGGCGAGTTGGGTATTTTGCGCCACCGCGGGTACTCCATTGAGGACCTAGCGGAGCATGCCACTTTCTTGGAAGTTTCATACATGTTGTTGTACGGGCACCTTCCCAATGCAACTGAATATGCCAACTTCGAAGACCAAATTCGCGAACACACCTTGGTGAATGAGGGTATGGACGCTATGTTCAAAGCCTTTCCAACCGGCAGCCATCCCATGGGCCAATTGGGTAGCATGGTGAATGCCTTGAGTTTATTCTACCCCAAGAGTTTGGATCCCCACCGCGCTGAAGACGCCATTGGCCGAACGGTCATTCGTTTGATGGCCAAGATGCCAACCATTTGCTCCATGATCTACAAGAAACGCAATGGGCATCCAACGGTGTACCCTCAGAACAAGTTGGACTACGTTTCCAATTTCTTGAATATGACCTTCGGGCAAGTCACCATGGATTACAAAATCGACCCTGTGTTGGTTGACGCCATGAATAAGTTGCTCATTTTGCACGCCGATCACGAGCAGAACTGCTCGGCTTCTACGGTACGTGTTGTGGGTTCTTCTCAAGCCAACCTTTACAGCAGCATCGCCGCCGGTATCAACGGCTTATGGGGTCCTTTGCATGGTGGTGCCAACCAGGAAGTTTTGGAAATGTTGGAAAAGATTCGCCTAGACGGTGGAAACGTTCAAAAGTGGATCGACAAAGCCAAAGACAAGAACGATCCCTTCCGTTTGATGGGCTTTGGTCACCGAGTTTACAAGAATTTCGATCCTCGCGCAAAAATCATCAAGAAGAGCTGCGACGAAGTATTGGCCAAGTTGGGCGTAAACGACCCTGTATTGGAGATTGCCAAGAAGTTGGAAGAAACCGCCTTGACCGATCCTTATTTCATTGAGCGCAAGTTGTTCCCGAACGTGGATTTCTACAGCGGTATCATCTACCGTGCCATGGGCTTCCCCTCCGACTTCTTCACGGTCTTGTTCGCCATGGGTCGTCTTCCAGGTTGGATAGCACAGTGGCAAGAATTGCGCCGTGAAAAGCAGCCCATCGCTCGTCCTCGCCAAATTTATACCGGAGAAGCCGCTCGCGTTTTCGCTCCGATGAATCAGCGATAATTGGTCAGATTTTCCCTTTCTTAAAACGAAGCGGCCGCTCGGCTGTTATACCCTTGTGTACTTTTGCAACCGCATGACGGCTTACATCCGTTCCTTTTTCTTTTTTGCCACATTCAGTCTACTTGCTTCTTCGGCATGGGCCCAAAACACGGTCATGATCTCGGGCTATGTGCGCGACAGCGCCAGCGGGGAGCGATTGAATCAGGCCCAAGTATTCGTATCCTCTGATTTGGGTACGGCTTCGGTGCAAACCAATAACTACGGATTTTATAGCCTTCGTTTAACGGCTGGCTCTTACAATCTGACTACCTCAGCCTCTGGGCATGTCACCCGGAAGTTGGCCATCAAAATATCGACCGACCAATCCTTGAACATCGAATTGGCTCCTCAAGCTGAAGCCATGCAAGAGATTTACATCGGCGCCAGCCGGAATGCCAATATACGTGGTTTGAACATGAGCACTCAAACCATCAACGGGCAAACCATCAAAAAGATTCCGGCACTGTTAGGGGAAGCCGACGTGGTTCGAAGCATTCAAATGTTGCCCGGAGTGAGTACCGTGGGAGAAGGGGCGACTGGCTTCAATGTACGTGGTGGAGGCATTGACCAAAACTTGATTCTGATGGATGAAGCTCCAGTCTTCAATTCGGCTCACCTCTTTGGGTTCTTTTCCATCTTCAACCCCGACGCTGTTAAGGATGTGCAGCTCATCAAAGGTGGCATCCCGGCCGCCTACGGCGGCCGTCTCAGTTCCACCATGGACGTCATCATGCGCGATGGAAACGAGAAGGAATTCAAAAGCAGCGGCGGTGTTGGCACCATTTTCTCCCGCTTTGCCGTTGAAGGACCCCTGATGAAAGAGCGTCCCTTGGCCAAAGACTCCACCAAGACCGAAAGCGCCAGCTTCATTGTAGCCGGTCGTCGCTCTTACATCGACTTTTTGGCCAAACCCTTCCTGCCCGAATCACTTTCTGGCAGCCAATTCTTCTTTTACGATTTCACGGCCAAGGCCAATTACGCCCGAGGCAATGACCGCTTCTATTTGAGCTCTTATTTGGGTGATGACGTCTTCAACGCGGTCGATGCCTTCGGTTTCAAGTGGGGCAACAGCACAGCCACCGCTCGCTGGAACCACGTGTTTAACCCACGTCTGTTTTCCAATACCACCTATTATTACAGCCGCTACCGCTACAATTTCATTTTTGATGTGGGGGGCAACCGTTTTGATTGGCAGAGTTACATCGTCAACAACAGCGTCAAAAGTGATTTTCGCTTGTACGCCAATTCCAAGAACGAAGTGTCGTTCGGCGGGCAAATGACCTACTACCGTTTCATTCCCGGTGAAGCCGAGGCCAACAATATCAGCGGCAGAACCGTATTTGGTTTACCCGATCGCTTCGGTCTGGAAAATGCCCTATACCTGTCTGATGACATCAACGCCAACGGCAAATTCTCGGTACGCGCCGGCCTACGGGTTTCCCAATTCCTGTATTTGGGTCCTGGCAAAGTCTACACCTATTACCCCGCTTTGGAAGTGGGCCAACGCCGCTTTGTTGAAAGCATCACCGAGAGTAAAAAAGGCGAGGTCGTAGCCCAATACATCAATCCCGAACCTCGTTTGGGTCTGAAGTACGAGTTGAGCAAATCCAGTTCTTTGAAGGCGGGCTACAACCGCATGGCTCAGTACCTGCACCTGATTTCCAATACGGCCGCCTCGGTCCCCTTAGACGTTTGGCAGCCCTCTACCAACAACATCAAACCTCAATTGGCCGACCAAGTAACCCTAGGCTATTTCAAGAATTTGGTTCTGCCATTGAAGTCCAAACCCGACGCTGCCCTGGAAACCTCTGTGGAGGGCTTTTACAAAACCTTGCAGAATCAAGTCGATTACATTGACGGGGCCTCCTTGCTCCTGAACGAATTTTTAGAGGGCGAATTGCTTACCGGCATCGGTCGAGCCTATGGCTTGGAAGCCTATGTACGCAAGAACAGTGGGGCCTTAACCGGTTGGATATCCTACACTCTGTCGCGCAGCGAACGCCAAGTAGAGGGCATCAACAACGGCGATTGGTACCCCAACCGATTCGACCGCAAGCACAACCTGAACATTATCACCCAGTACCGCTTGAACCCCGAATGGGATTTTGCTGCCAACTGGGCTTTCAGTAGCGGTACACCGACCACTTTCTATTCGGGTCAGTACACCGTTCAAGGTTACTTGGTTCCCGACGCGGGTTCCAAATCGCGCAATAACGTGCGCAATCCCAATTACCATCGCTTGGATTTGTCGGCCACTTGGACCCGCAGAAAAAGCGACAAATGGGAGCGCAGCTGGGTGTTCAGCGTCTACAATGCCTACAACCGACGCAACCCCTTCTCCATCTACTTCGATACCAATTACAAGGACTTGGGACAGAACGCGGCCATTCGCTACAGCATCATTGGCAGCTTTGTTCCCGCCGTTAGCTACAACTTCACATGGAACTGATCAAACGACTTCGCTTTCTCCTGCCCCTATTGGTCTTTGCTTCCTGCGAAGACGTGATTCAAGTGAGTATCGACCAAGGCCCTCCCAAACTGGTGGTCGATGCCTTTGTGAGCAACATCATCAAGCCCCAAACCATTCGCTTGACCCGTTCGATCAATTATTTTGATTCCAGCGGCAGTGAACCTGGAGTGGAAGGAGCCACCGTCTTATTGGTAGACACCAGCACCTTCAAAATATTCCCCTTCACCGATCAGGGACAGGGCGAATACATGTTCAACCCCAACCCCGCAACGGGTGATACCTTCACCATCGGGCGTTCCTACACCTTGTTGATTGCTTCCGGCTCCGACACGTTCGTAAGCTTCTCCACATTGCACCGAACCACTCAGGTAGACTCCCTGATGAAAATTCCGGTTGAAGGCAATGGCCCTCCCTTCATCACTACGGGATGTTACTTGGATATGATTGCTTACGACCAGCCCGGGCCCGGTGATTTCTGGTGGGTCAAAACCTATCGCAACGATACCTTTCAAAACCGCATTGACCAGCTGAATTTGGCCGCCGACATGGGCAATACCAACAACGGCCTGGATGGCGGCATGTTCATTTACCCCGTGCGCACTGGTATCAGCGATCGCACCCGCTCTTTTCAGGCGGGAGAAGAGGTTCGGGTAGAAATTCACTCCATCAGCCGCGAAGCCTACTATTGGTTTTTATTGGTGCAAAATGAGAATTTCAACGGCGGATTGTTCGCCACCCCTCCAGCCAACATTCCCACGAACATCGTGAACATCAATCCGGCGAAAAAGACCCCATTGGCTGGATTCTTTTGCATGACAGCCGCCAAGCCTTTCACCTACTTGGTGACGGAATAGGCTTAAGACTTCTCTGCAATCATCTGCTTGAGGGCTTCCACCTCGTCGCGCAATCGCGCCGCCTCCATGTATTCCATTTCCTTGGCTGCACGCATCATCTCCTTTTCGGTGCGCTGCAAGGCTTTCTTTAATTCTTCTACCCCCGAATAAGCCAACACGGGATCGGCCGCCAAAGGCAAGGCCTCTTCTTGAGGCACCGTCAAGCTGCCAGGATCTTCGCCTCTCTTTGCATCGGCCACAGCGGTCTGTTTGAAGATTTCCTCCCGGCTCTTGCGTACGGTTTTGGGCACGATGCCGTGCTCTAAGTTGTAGGCTTCTTGCCTCTCCCGTCGGCGGTTGGTCTCGTCGATGGTCTTGGCCATGGAATCGGTGATTTTATCGGCGTACATGATCACCTTGCCTCGGTCGTTTCGCGCGGCACGGCCAATGGTCTGAACCAGCGAAGTCTCGCTTCGTAAAAAGCCCTCTTTGTCGGCATCCATGATGGCCACCAAGCTCACTTCCGGCAAGTCCAAACCCTCTCGAAGCAGGTTCACGCCCACTAATACGTCTATGGTACCCAAACGCAGGTTGCGCAAGATCTCCACCCGATCCAAGGTTTTGACCTCCGAGTGTATATAGCTCACCTTGATGTTCAATCGCTGCAAATACTTGGTCAACTCTTCGGCCATTCGCTTGGTCAAGGTGGTCACCAAAATGCGGTCACCCATCTCTATGCGTTCATCAATCTCCCCAATCAGGTCATCCACCTGCGATTCACAGGGGCGAATTTCAATCACAGGGTCCAAGAGGCCGGTGGGGCGAATCAATTGTTCCACCACCACGCCTTCGCTCTCGCGCATCTCAAACTCAGCTGGGGTAGCCGATACATACAAGGCCTGGGGCACGATGTTGTAAAACTCCTCAAACTGCAGGGGCCGGTTGTCCATGGCGGCCGGAAGGCGGAATCCGTAGTCAACCAAATTGGTTTTGCGGCTTCGATCCCCTCCGTACATGGCCCGAATTTGAGGCATGGTCACGTGGCTTTCATCGACCACCAACAAAAAGTCTTTGGGGAAGTAATCCAGCAAACAGAAGGGGCGTTCACCCGGGTTGCGGCGATCGAAATAGCGGGAATAGTTTTCAATGCCGTTGCAATAGCCCAATTCCCGAATCATTTCCAGATCAAAATTCACCCGCTCTTCCAAGCGCTTGGACTCCAAAAAGCGACCTTGCTGCTGGAATTCCTCCATGCGAATGATCAAATCGTCTTGAATTTGGTGAATGACCGACTGCAATCGCTCGCGGGGTGACACGTAAATCTGCGCCGGGTAAATGGCCACATCCTGGTGCCGTTCGATGCGGTTGCCCGTCTCGGGATCAAAGCTCCAGATCTCTTCGATCTCGTCGTCAAAAAAAGAGATGCGGTAAGCGAAATCGTTGTAGGCTAAATGCACGTCAACCGTATCTCCCTTGACCCGAAAGGTTCCACGCTTGAACTCAGCTGAGGTGCGGTGGTACAAACTCTCCACCAACTTGAACAAGAGGGTATTTCGGGAGATGATCTGACCCTGGCTCAGACGAATAATGGTCTGTTCATAGTCACTGGGATTTCCCGCACCGTAAATGCAACTCACGGAGGCCACCACAATCACATCGCGGCGACCGCTCAGCAAAGAAGAAACCGTCTTCAAGCGAAGCTTCTCAATCTCATCATTGATGTTCAGGTCCTTCTCGATGTAAGTATTCGATTGGGGAATGTAGGCCTCGGGCTGGTAGTAGTCGTAGTAACTGACAAAGTACTCCACCGCGTTGTTGGGAAAAAACTGCTTGAATTCTCCATACAACTGGGCCACCAGAGTCTTGTTGTGAGACAAGACCAGTGTTGGTCGCTGTGTCTGGGCAATCACATTGGCCACGGTGAAGGTTTTACCCGATCCGGTTACACCCAGGAGGGTCTGGGCGGGTATGCCTTCCTTCACCCCTTCGACCAACTGAGCAATGGCAGCCGGTTGGTCGCCGGTCGGCTCGAAAGGTGCATTCAACTCAAATTTGGCCATCCCGCAAAGATACAATTCTCCAAGTCCCCCTCCTGCACCCCCTTCGGCTATTTGCTGTATCTTTGCACCCGATGTCAGCAGCCAAGAAATCCACTTCCCCGAAGCGCGCTGAAGCCTTCATTCAGGAAGTGTTGAACGACTACCGCATTGCTTTTCAAAGCCGTCATGCCAGCTTGATAGGACGCAAAGAAGTCCTGACAGGCAAAGCCAAATTTGGCATTTTTGGCGATGGCAAAGAAGTCGCCCAAGTGGCCATGGCTCGGGTTTTCGAACCCGGTGATTGGCGCAGTGGCTATTACCGCGACCAAACCTTCATGTTCGCCAAAGGCATTTCTTCGGTCAAAGAATTCTTTGCCCAGCTCTATTCCAATCCCGATGTGGAGAAGGAACCCGCTTCGGGGGGACGCAGCATGAACGGGCACTTTGCAACCCGTTTGCTCGACGAAAACGGCGAGTGGTTGCCCCAATCTGACCGCTTCAATTCCAGCGCCGACATCAGCCCCACGGCCGGTCAAATGCCCCGATTGCTGGGCTTGGCCTTGGCTTCTAAACTCTATAAAAACAACCCCGATTTGCACGGCATGACCCAGTTCAGCCAGCAAGGTCGGGAGATTGCCTTCGGCACAATCGGCAACGCTTCTACTTCAGAAGGCATCTTCTGGGAAGTCATGAACGCCGCTTGTGTCATGCAAGTTCCCATGCTCATGAGCGTGTGGGACGACGGATACGGAATCTCAGTTCCCGCCAAATACCAGACGGCCAAAGAGAACATCTCGGCCATCATGGGTGGGTTCCAGAGCGACAAAAACGGCATCGGTTTGGAGATTTTCACCGCCCGTGGCTGGAATTATGCCGAACTGGCTACTACCTACAAAAAGGCCGCCGATTTCTGCCGCGAAAACCACCGACCCGTTCTGGTTCACGTAAAAGAAGTGACCCAACCCCAAGGCCACTCTACCTCTGGTTCGCACGAGCGATACAAGAGCAAAGAGCGCCTGGAATGGGAAACTGAATACGATTGCATTGCCCAAATGCGCCAATGGATCTTGCACCAGCGATTCAGCACGGCCGAAGACCTCGATGCCATGGAAGCCGATGCACTGGCCGAAGTCAAGCAAGACCAAAAACAAGCTTGGATGGATTTCTCTGGAACCATCAAGCAAGAAGTGGCTGCCTGTCTTCAAACCCTGGACCAATTGATCGGTCAGGGCGTTGACCTGAGCGCCATTCGTGAAAACTTGAGCAGCAGCCTGGATCCCGGCCGCAAAGGCATCGGAAACGCTTTGCACGCCGCCCTACGGGCGACGTTGGGGTTAGCTGCTGACAAGCGCAAACCCCTGTTGGATGCCCTGGCTGATTTTGAAGCCTTGAACGGCGCTAGATACAGCTCGCATTTGCACAGCGAAAGTGCCGGATCAGCCTTGAAAGTTCCTGCGGTTGATCCGATTTTCGGCGACGAAGTCGTTGACGGTTATCAAGTGGTTCGAGCCTGTTTCGAAGCCAATTTGGAGCGCGATCCCCGCGTGTTTGCCTTCGGTGAAGACGTAGGAAAAATTGGCGACGTGAACCAAGGATTCTCAGGTTTGCAGGAGAAGTTTGGCGAGCTGCGCGTCAGCGACAAAGGCATTCGTGAGTGGAGCATTTTGGGCGAGGGAATCGGAACCGCCATGCGCGGTTTGCGCCCTATTGCTGAAATCCAATACCTAGATTATTTGCTCTACGCCCTAGAGCCCATGAGCGATGATTTGGCCACCTTGCAGTACCGCACCAAAGGCGGGCAAAAGGCCCCTGTGATCGTGCGTACCCGCGGGCATCGCTTGGAGGGCATTTGGCACTCCGGTAGCCCCATGGGAATGATTTTGAACTCGGTTCGCGGCATGCACGTTTGCGTTCCCCGCGACATGACCCGTGCCGCTGGCATGTACAACACCTTGCTCAGAGCCGATGAGCCTGCCTTGGTGGTGGAATGTCTCAACGGATACCGCATCAAGGAAAAAATGCCCCAGAACATCGGTGAGTTCACCCTTCCTTTGGGCCAACCCGATGTGCTCCGCTTCGGTGAAGACGCTACCTTGGTCACATACGGTTCCTGCTGCCGCATCGCCATGGAGGCCTGCGACCGCTTGGCCGAGCACGGCATTCGTTTGGAAGTCATCGACGTTCAAACCCTGTTGCCCTTTGACCTCAATCACCGCATCGCCGACAGTTTGGCCGAGACCAACCGTTTGGTCATCCTCGACGAAGACGTACCCGGAGGCGCTTCTGCCTTCATTTTGCAGCAAGTATTGGAGGAGCAAGACGGCTACCAATATTTGGATAGCGCTCCCTTGACCATTGCTTCAAAAGCTCACCGTCCATCCTATGGCAGCGACGGCGATTACTTCTCCAAACCCAGCGTTGACGAGGTTTTCGAGCGCATCTACCAAATGATGCACGAAAGCAACCCCCAGCGTTGGCCATCTTTGCGTTAAGTTGAGCAACGCACCTCACATATCGCCCCTGCTGAGGCTCAGCGGATTGGAGCCTTTCACGCTAACCGCTAGCACGAACTTTGTCAATATCGGCGAACGAACCAACGTAACCGGTTCAAAAGCCTTTGCTCGTCTGATTCTCAACGGCGATTACAATGCCGCCTTGGACGTGGCTCGCCAACAGGTGGAAAACGGGGCCCAGGTGATTGACATCAACATGGACGAAGGTATGCTCGATGGCGTTCAAGCCATGACCACCTTCCTTCAGTTGCTTGCCGCCGAACCCGATATTTCCCGGGTACCTGTCATGATCGACAGCTCCAAATGGGAGGTCATTGAAGCTGGACTTCGATGCATTCAAGGAAAAGGAATCGTGAATTCCATCTCCTTGAAAGACGGAGAGGAAGCCTTCTTGCAAAAAGCCAAAATCATCAAGCGCTATGGCGCGGCTGTCGTGGTGATGGCCTTTGATGAAACGGGTCAAGCCGATAGTTTTGAGCGCAAAATTGTCGTTTGCCAGCGCAGTTATGAACTCTTGGTTCAGAAGGCCAAATTCCCAGCTTGGGACATCATTTTCGACCCCAACATCCTGACGGTTGCCACCGGCATGGATGAGCACAACAACTACGCGGTTGACTTCATCGAAGCCACTCGCTGGATCAAGCAAAATCTGCCCCACGCCAAAGTCAGCGGGGGTGTATCGAATATTTCCTTCTCGTTTCGCGGCAATAACCCGGTTCGCGAAGCCATGCACTCGGCCTTCTTGTACCACGCCATTCAAGCTGGCATGGATATGGGCATTGTCAACGCGGGAATGATCGAGGTATACGCCGACATCCCTTCCGATTTGTTGGAACGGGTGGAAGACGTTTTGCTAAACCGCCGACCCGATGCCACCGAGCGCCTGATCAGCTTTGCCGAAACGGTAAAAGGTAAAAAAACAGACGAGGCTAAGGTGTTGGAGTGGCGCGAGGCCCCTGTGGCCGAGCGCTTGACCTACAGCTTGGTTCGAGGCATTACTGAATTCATTGAATCCGATACCGAAGAGGCCTACCAACTGTTGGGCGACGGATTATCGGTCATCGAAGGCCCCTTGATGGACGGCATGAATCACGTCGGAGATCTATTTGGAGCCGGCAAAATGTTCTTGCCCCAGGTGGTCAAAAGTGCCCGGGTCATGAAGCAGGCCGTGGCCTATTTGCAGCCCTATTTGGAAGCCCAAAAAGCCGCCAATCCCGATGCCAAGGCCCAGGGCAAAATTCTCTTGGCCACTGTCAAGGGTGATGTGCACGACATTGGCAAGAACATCGTTGGGGTCGTTATGGCTTGCAACAATTATGCGATCAAAGACCTGGGTGTCATGGTGTCTTCTGATACCATTCTCTCTGAAGCCCAGGCCTGGGGAGCAGACATCATAGGCCTTTCGGGCTTGATTACCCCCAGTTTGGACGAAATGGTTCACGTGGCCAGTGAAATGAAGCGCTTGGGCATGAAAACCCCCTTGCTCATTGGTGGTGCTACCACCAGCCGAGTCCACACGGCCGTCAAAATTGCCCCTGCCTACGATGGGCCTGTCGTTCACGTTTTGGACGCCTCGCGCTCGGTACCTGTGGCGGGTTCCCTGCTGAGCGAGGGCAACCAAGGGGAATTGGCCACCCGCATTCGCGGAGAATATGAAACATTGGCTGTTCAACACGCCCAGCGCCAAAGCCAGAAGAGTTTACTGCCCTTTGAGAAGGCCCAAGCCAATCGCTGGGTTCACGACGGTCAAGTCGTGGTTCCCAAACAAACGGGATTCTTCAACTTGAATGATATCAGCATTGCCCAGTTGAGACCCTACATCGATTGGACTCCCTTCTTCCAAACCTGGGAATTGGCCGGTCGATACCCCGATATCTTGGAAGACTCAGTTGTGGGCCAAGAAGCCCAATCCCTGTTCAATGACGCTCAATGCATGCTCGACAGCTGGGAGGCGGCCGCTCCGCTTCGCTCCGCGGCCTCCCTCTTCCTACTGCCCTGCCGCAAGCAAGGAGAAAGCACTCTTGTTTACCGCAGTCCCTCCGACGCCGAATCGGGAGCCCAACCCCTGACCCAATTCCATTTCCTGCGCCAACAGCGCGAAATGGCTCCAGGTATCCCCAACCTTTCCTTGGTTGACTATTTGGCCGATGAGGGAATCGATTACTTCGGCGGTTTTGCCGTTACGGCCGGGTTGGATCTCGAAACCCTGATTGCCCAGTACGAAGCTCAACACGACGACTACAACAGCATTCTGGCCAAAGCCTTGGCCGATCGCTTAGCCGAAGCCTTAGCTGAATACGCTCACCTGCAGATTCGCCGCCAGTTCTGGGGCTATGAAGAAGGTCCAGAGTTGAGCAATGAGGCGCTCATACGCGAGCAATACCAAGGCATTCGCCCTGCACCCGGCTACCCCGCTTGCCCCGACCACAGCGAAAAAGAAACCCTGTTTGCCTTGCTTGGCCAAGCCTCTGAATTGGAAATTCAACTCACCGAAAGCATGGCTATGCTCCCTGCTGCCAGTGTGTCTGGTTTGTACTTTGCCCACCCCGAAGCCAAGTATTTTGGATTGGGAAACATCGGCCAAGACCAAGCCGAAGCTCACGCAAAAGCGAAAGGCATGGCCATAGAAGAAGTTCAGAAATGGCTTCGACCTGTTTTGCTGGGCTAATCCCAAGACGAGTTCATTTACTCAAGCCCGTACAGTTCTTTTGAATGGGTCCAACCTTTCTCGCTCGGCTAATCCCAAGACTAGGTCCTCGAGCCTGCAGCTTTCAATTAAATGAACTCAGCACCAGTCCTATTGGTCCCCCTTAAAACGGATTGCTATAAGCCGGATTGTTGATAAAGGTCGAATCGGTCATGGTCTTCAAGAAGGCCACCAAATCTGCCTTTTGCTCAGCCGTCAAGTTCAACTGACGCCCTCCGTGTGCACTGAGCATAGGGCTGATGGTTGGGTTGTCGTACTCAATGCCATCGCTGTAATGATCAACGACTTCCTCCAAAGTTTGAAAGCGACCATCGTGCATATAAGGTGCCGTCAAGGCAATGTTCAATAAGCTAGGTGTTTTGAATGTACCCAAATCGTTGGAATTGCCAGTGATGGCGCCATAGCCTTTATCTGTAATGACCGGATCCAAGCCGTTGTTGGAAATGCCTCCCATGTTGGGGTTCTGCTGCTGAGCCAAAGCACCGCCGTGGCAGTGAAAACAATCAGCGCCCAAGGTGATTCCCGTAATTTTATCAAAGTCGACCAAGCTGTTGAACAGAATGGCTCCACGCTTTTCTTCAGCCGAAAGAATGGAGAACTTACCTGGGAAGAAATCGTTGAATTTGGAGTTTTGACTGACCATGCTCAGCAAGAATTGCTCCATAGCTTTGGCCATGTCCATCACGTTGGGTTCCTGTTGAAAGGCTTTGTTGAAGGCATCTTTGTACAGGGGCGAAGCCTTCAATTTTTTCTGCAACAGGGGTAGTGTCATGGCCATCTCGTTGTGAGCTTGAATGGGTTCAAAGACCAGTTCCCGCAAGGTGTTTTGTCGCGCATCCCAAAAAAAATTTCGGCTGTAAGCCAAGTTGAACAAAGAGGTAGCATTGCGCCCCGTTTTCAAGCCAAAAACCCCTGCACTAAAGGTGTTTGGATCTCCAAAGGCTATCTGCTGCACGTGACAACTGGCGCAGGAAATGCTGCTATCGATCGACAAAATCGGATCGTAGAACAACATGCGACCCAAGTAGATTCCCTCTTCGGTGAAGGGGTTGTCTGCTGGCAGGGCAGGCATGCCAAATTTCTCTGGAAAAATCTCCGAAGGATCTACCGGTGTGGGCTGATAAGCACTGGTTTTTCCCCCAGCAGGCAAATCCGGGTCAACGCGGCAGGCCGACAGGGCCAAAGCCGCCGAGGCTATGGCTAAGAATATCCTCATCGCTTGTTAACTGAAGACACAGTCATCACCTGACTCATGTTCTCCAACAATTTGTTCATGAGTACTATTTCACTGGCTCCAGCTGAGTGAGAAACTGCTTTGGTTTTCAGTACGATGCTATTGACTCCATCAAATAGTTTTTCTGCTTTGAACACCACCTTAACCTCAGCACCATTCGCACTTAGCTCAACCGTTGAAGGGAACGCCCATTCAAATTCTCGTACCATAGGCAAGGTCGCATCGTGGAAACTGAATCCGCTGGTTTTGGTCTCACCCGTATTTCTCCAGTTCCCATCAATGGCCTGGAAAATGTAGCCGCCAGACCAACCCCAATGCAAACCACTTACAAATCCGTTCAAGGGGTGACCCGCAGGCCACTGCGTAGGATCTCCATGATTGACAGCTGAATCTAGGCCCAACTTCACATGAATGGCTTTGTAGTTGCCGGCAGGAATGCTCTGATCGTAATCAAAGGAAGTGCGCCCGCTTTTGAAATCCACCCACAAGTAACCGTCACCCAGCAACTCGCGGGAATCGTCTTCGCGCACCAATGAAACCTCAGACAAAATCAAGCCCCAGTTGGTGAACATGATGTCTTCGCTATTTCCTTTGGTATAGAAATCTTTGTTGTAGGATATAGGGGTTCCAGCAAATGAACTTGAGAAAGAGAGATTCACTCCTGAAACTGCAGGAGGATCGGGAGTAGGAGGTGTTTCCTCGCAAGCAGACAATAGGGCCAACATAGGCAATGCGAGGAGGAAGATGCGATTTTTCATGGTCGTTTGATCAATTTGGTACAAGATACGAAATTTTCATCAGAAGCCCGAATTAGGTAGGTACCGGCTGACCAATTCTTGACGGGAATATCCACTTGTACAGAGCCCAATTCAGCCGTTTCAGCCTGCCAAACCAGTTGACCAAGTGCATCGTATACCTGCACATCCATCAGCTGGCCTGATTTGGATACCAAAGCCGCTATATCCTGAGCCGGATTCGGCAATACAGCAAAGGGTTCGGCCTGCAAAGCATCCAAATTCACACCGCCCACTTTGGCTTTGGCCAAGACCCTGATTTCCGGGTCGAAGGCCACTGAATCAACCGCAAACGGCAGGTCCAAGACAAATGATTCCGTCAGCTCATAGGGATAGACCCGTATGAGGGTATCTCGGCCTTGGCCCATGAATTTGAGGGGAACAGGAATATAAAACAAGGGCACAGAAGCATGCGCAGGGGTTTGCTTCACCTCAACGCTCATGCGGCGGCCTCTCTGTTTCCAAGCGATATCCAAGTAGGGAAATCCTTCCCCGTAATACCAGGTTTGAATGAAGGTGTCCAAGTTTCGGCCAGAGGCTCGTTCCAAGGCGGCTTGAAACTCTGGGGTATATCCGAATCCGTAGGCATTATCAGGAGCCTGCAAATAGTCGCGACAAGCGGCAAAAAAGGCCTCATCGCCCAATTGATCCCGGAGCATGTGCAAGACCCAAGCCCCTTTTCGGTAGGTCAATCGACCGTCAAAAAGGCTGTTGACATTGAGCGTGTCTTTGGGGAAAACCGAGCCCCCATCCTTGCTGCAAATTTGGAATCGAAGACCACGCATGTGCAGTTGGAAGGCCTCTGTTCCGCGCATATTTTCCAAGGCAATGCCATTCAAATAGGTAGCAAAACCTTCGTTCAGCCAGAGGTCTTGCCAGGATCCGCAGGTGACCATGTCCCCGAACCACATGTGGGCCAATTCGTGGGCCAAGAGGTCAAAACTAAAATTGACCATGAAACTCATGGTCTGGTGCTCCATGCCCCCGCCCCAGGTGAATTGGGCATGGCCATATTTCTCCTTCTTAAAGGGGTATTCGGTGAACAGAGAGTCAAAAATGCGCAGCATGTACAAGCACTCCCGGGTCTCAATCTCGCTTTGGGTTCGGAACTGCGGGAACACATAGTTGAGCATGGGCATGCTATCCTTGCTCGTCGACCAGTGGGCATACTGGGTGTATTCGGCGTAATTGCTTACGGCCATGGCCACCAAATAGGTAGCCACGGGGTAACGGTGCTTCCAATGGTACACCGCCTGGGTATCGCTCTGTACCCACTGTTCCACCAAGAGACCATTGCTTCCGGCTTTCATGCCCGTATCGGTGTAGATATAGATGTCGATCGAGTCGATTTTGTCGTGCAAGGTTTGCTTACAAGGCCACCAAAACTTCGCCCCATAAGGTTGGCTCAGGGTATGAATGACGGGGCCCGTCATGTGCTGATCCCAAGCGTATGATCCAAAGCCACCATTGTTGCTGGGATTGCCTTGGTAAAACACCTCAACCGAGTCCCATCCGATGGCCCAGCTACCCGGCTTTTTGACATACACCGCATCGCCGTTGCGCTCATACGGAATGTGCTGATTGCCGCGCTTGATAGAGTCGATTTGCATGCTGGCCACAAAGTCCAACCCAATGCTATCAGTGACCTGCAAGACTTCGAACCTCGCCATGACTTTGCCCTTCAAATAGGGCCCGTTTTTGGGGTTGACTTGCCAATGGCAGCGGTAGTAATCAATGTCGTATCCGTGCGCCGTTCCCGAATTTGCTCTACCGTGAATGCGATGAATGAGGCGCTCCTTTTCAGCACAAAGCAAATCGTCTTCGGTTTGCGCCCAAGCCGGGGCCCAGCAGAGCATGGCCAGTAGCGCCCAAATGAGGTTTTTTAACGACTGCACCCAACAAATTTCGTCAATTTTCAAGGGCCGCCATATTTACACCGTCAAAAAGGCAAAAATCTGACGCTACATTCGCGCCGTGAATCGCCGATTTTTGCCCCTGTTTCTCATCGTCTTACTCGGTTGCGTTTGGGGTTCTTCGTTCATTCTCATCAAACGCGGATTGCTGGCTTTTGAGCCTGTTCAAGTAGCGGGATTGCGCTTGGCTTTTGCTGGATTTTTCTTGCTTCCTTGGTTTGTCAAATACTCCATTTGGCAGCCCATCAAAGGCCATCATGCTTTGCAGCGCGCTGATTATTGGTATTTGTTGCTGAGCGGGGTCATTGGCAATGCCATCCCGGCCTTTTTGTTCAGCCGTGCGGGGCAGTTGATTCCCTCTGGCTTGAGTGGAATTCTGAATGCCTTTACTCCCATGTTTACCCTTTTGTTTGGGGTTTGGTGGTTTGGCGACAAATGGACAAAAAACGGCGTTTTGGGCGTGGCCTTGGGCTTGCTAGGAGCCGCTGTTTTGTTGGGTCCAACCTTGATCGGCCAAGACAGGAGTTTGCATTTGGGTGGAGCCTCGATGGCTCTGTTTTCGGCCCTCTTGTACGGCATCAACATCAACATCATCAAGCACAAATTCGGCCATCTCCCTGGCATGGTCAAAACCGCTTATCCTTTCGTTTTTGTCGGGTTTTTGTACCTCTTCGTGCTCGCCAAAACGGGGTTTTTCGAAGCTTGGAGCCAAGCGGCACCGCTTGATTTTCAAGAGCCCTCGCAATTTTGGAAATCACTGGGTTACGTGGCCCTGTTGGGTACGTTCGGATCGGCCCTGAGCATGCTGGCCTTCAACTGGGTCATCAAACAAACCTCCGCCTTAGAAGCCAGTACCAATACCTTCATCATTCCCGTTATGGCCGTTGTTTGGGGCATTCTGGATTCAGAAGCCTTGAGCTGGAACATGTTTGCCGGCTTGTTGCTCTCTCTCGCTGCCGTATATTTGGTGATGAGACGATGACCGACATTCAATCCTTGCTACAGCGTTTGGGCCTTGGAGCCGAACTTCCTTCAGCCTCTACGGGCTTGAAAAACCAAACTTGCGACACTCCCCTTCATCAGGACTACAGCCCGGTAGACGGGAAGCTCATCACCGAGTTCCGTTATGCCGACAAGGCAGCCTGTGAACAGTCTTTGGCCTCCGCCCAGAAAGCCTATTTGGAGTGGAGAACCTGGCCCGCTCCCAAACGGGGAGAGGTTGTTCGCCAAATTGGCGATGCCCTTCGCCAATACAAGCAAGATTTGGGCACCTTGGTCTCTTACGAGATGGGCAAAAGCTTGCAAGAGGGCTTGGGTGAAGTCCAAGAGATGATCGACATCTGTGACTTTGCCGTCGGATTGAGCCGCCAATTGTACGGCTTGACCATGCACTCGGAACGACCTGACCACCGCATGTACGAGCAGTGGCATCCGCTGGGAGTAGTAGGCATCATTTCGGCCTTCAATTTCCCTGTTGCGGTGTGGAGCTGGAACGCCATGATTGCGGCGGTTTGCGGCAACGCCTGCCTTTGGAAACCCAGTGAAAAAACACCGGCTACGGCCATGGCCATCCAGCACATCTTGGCCGATGTTCTCCAGCGAAATCACTTGCCTGAAGGCCTGTTCTGCGTCGTTCAAGGGGGTCGCGAAGTGGGCGAATGGATGTCCAACGACGAACGTCTTCCCCTGATCAGCGCTACCGGCTCAACGAGAATGGGCAAAGAGGTGGGAAAAGCGGTGGGAGCTCGTTTGGGAAAGACCATTTTAGAACTCGGTGGAAACAACGCCATCATCGTTTCGCCTCAGGCCAATTTGGACATGCTCCTGATCGGAACCGTCTTTGGCGCCGTGGGTACCGCAGGTCAACGCTGCACCAGCACTCGCCGACTCATCATTCACGAAAGCATCTACGAAGAGGTCAAAACAAAACTGGTGGGCGCCTATGCCCAATTGCGCATTGGAAATCCCCTGGATGAAAACAATCATGTTGGGCCACTGATCGATACCGATGCCGTCAACAATTACCGAAATGCCTTGCAGAAATTGCAAGAAGCAGGGGGCACCATTTTGTGCGGAAACCGCGTACTGGAAGGTCCCGAATACACCAGCCAGTGCTACGTAGAACCCAGCATTTGCGAAGCTGAAAATCACTTCGAGATCGTTCAATCTGAAACCTTTGCTCCGATTTTGTATTTGTTGAAATACAATACTTTGGAAGAAGCCATCGCTTTGCAAAACGGCGTCAAACAAGGCTTGTCAAGCGCCATATTTACCCAGAACCTTATCGAGGCCGAACAGTTCCTTTCGGCACGGGGAAGCGACTGTGGAATTGCCAACGTAAACATCGGTACTTCAGGGGCTGAAATCGGCGGTGCCTTTGGCGGAGAAAAGGAGACCGGAGGCGGTCGAGAAAGCGGTTCAGATGCTTGGAAAGCCTACATGAGAAGGCAGACCAACACCCTGAATTATGGAAACAGTCTTCCCTTGGCCCAGGGAATCAGTTTCGATTTCTGATTTCTACCCTGGCCAAAAAGGCAATAAAAAGCGGTTTTTCAACGTTTTAGATGCCCGCTCTTGTTAGGAAAAACAGGCCCGCGGCCCTATTTTTGTTCACTAAGCCTTTTTGATATGAAATGCATTTCTCGGGTATTGGCATTGTGTTGCGCTCTAAGCATCAGCTTTTCAGCACAAGCCCAAACCAAAGGATTCAAGGGAAAGCCCATTGAAGCCGGCCTGTTTTTAGGCGGTTCCAACTACATGGGTGATCTCACTCCTAGTATAGCTTTTGGGGAAACCCATTTGTCTGGCGGCTTAATTTGTCGCTTCAATTACTCCGACTTTTTGACCCTTCGCGGCAACGCCGTTTTCGGCCGAATCAGCGGGGATGACAAAAACTATGGCAACATGAACGGTAGCGCTGACGAAGCCTTCCGTTACCAGCGTAACCTGAGCTTTAGAAGCAACGTCATGGAAATTTCGGCCATCGCTGAGTGGAATTTAGCCGGATTTGGAGAGACCATGCGCGATCGACCCTCGAGCCCTTACTTGTTCGCCGGAGTGGGTATTTTCAAATTCAACCCCTTGGCCCAATTCAACTACATGGCCGACGTGACAGATGCGGCCGGATACAAAATCCACGACCCTCAGTTGGAGAAGTTCGACGGGCAATGGATCGAGTTGCAAACCTTGGCTACCGAAGGTCAGGAGACGACCAAGTTTAACGACCGTCGCCGCTACCCCTTGACTCAAATCTGCATTCCCATTGGCATTGGCTACAAAGCCCAATTCGACGATTATTGGGCCATTGGCATGGAGTTCGGCATTCGCCAAACTTTCACCGACTACATGGACGATATCAGCAAGGACTACGTGGATGAAGCCATCGTGGGTGGAAACAATGGCTTGCTCGCTGCCGCCTTGGCTGATCGCTCACCTGAGTTGGGATACACCAAGTATGAGTTTGGTACCCAACGCGGTGACGATTCTCGCTTTGACCGCTACATGTTCTTTGGACTGACCCTCACTCGAAAAATCGTAGGTGGCAAAACGGTCTGCTTCCAGTTCTAACTTTTTTTTAGGGATTGCTTGCAAAGCCCTACTGGGGTTGATGATTCTTCATCCCCTGTCTCTGAATGCCCAAAAATGGTTTGCCGGGCGTCAGGAAATGGGAATATGCTTGGGTATGAGCGGATACATGGGTGACTTGACCCATGGTACCACGACATTGGATCAGTTGCATCCGTCGGCAGCCTTGTACCACCGCTACAATTTCTCGGGATACTTCAGCATGCGCAACCAGCTGTCTTACTTGAGCATCAGCGGCGATGATACGCGTCAAGGCAAGATGTTGATGGACAACGGAACCTCTCATTACGCTTACCGAAATTTGAATTTCCAATCGAACGTGGTGGAGTATTCCTCTATGGTGGAGTTCAACTTTCACAACTTTGGCACCAATGCCGGCAACGAGGTTTTCACCCCTTACGCCTTTACAGGCTTGGCCTTGTTCTACTTTGATCCCCATCGCCTGGACGACCCCGGAATCAACTTGAGAAACCTGAACACCGAAAATCGCACGCGCACCTACAGCCACTTGCAGCCTGCCATACCCTTGGGATTTGGAATCAAGTCCATCACTTATTCCAAAAAGAACCGCGGGGCCTTCATTGTAGGCATCGAAGCTTGTTGGCGACATACCTACACCGACTACTTGGACGACGTCAACTCTTCCTACCCCAATTATTGGGAAAAGCAGCTCAACGAAGGCATTGGCCCTGCCCAATACAGTCACGCCCAAACCTTGAATGGATCAGAGCCCTTCAGCGCTGGAACCATGAGGGGCGATGTTCATCGAAAAGACTGGTACTATTTCTACGGTTTAAACCTCTCTTACCGCTTTACACCGCTCACTTGTCGTTAACTTTGCAAGCCCGTGATTGACCCTCAATTGAAAGCCCAAATCGACCCCGCACGTTTGCCTCAGCACGTGGCCATCATCATGGATGGAAACGGTCGTTGGGCCAAGCAGCAGGGGCACCTTCGGGTATTCGGCCACAAGCACGGAGTCAAAGCCGTACGCTCGGCCATCGAAACGGCCACCGAATTGGGCATTGGCTACCTCACTCTGTACGCCTTTTCTACTGAAAACTGGAACCGCCCTCAATTCGAGATCAATGCCTTGATGGAGCTCTTGGTCAACACAATCGAAAAAGAGACTCCTACCTTGATGAAAAACGGCATTCGCTTGGAAACCATTGGCAATACAGACCAACTTCCAAAAGACTGCCGTCAAACCCTTCTCAAAACCGTTGAGAAAACCAAAGACAACGACCGCATGACGCTGATCCTGGCCCTGAGTTATTCCGGGCGCTGGGACATCATTGAAGCGGTTCGCAACATTAGCAAACGCATCCAATCGGGAGATTTGCAGCCCGATGAGATCGACGAAACGGTGCTCAACTCCGCCTTGAATACGGCGGCCTATCCCAATCCTGACTTGTTGATTCGCACCAGCGGTGAACAGCGCATTTCCAACTTCTTACTCTGGGAAATTGCCTATTCCGAAATTCACTTCACACCCGTGTTATGGCCTGATTTCGGTGTAGAAGATTTCTGCAACGCCCTTCTGGATTTCCAAAGCCGCGAACGTCGCTTTGGCAAAACAGGAGAACAACTGAAAACCCCTTGAAACGACTTTCCTTCCATATCCTCATCTTTCTAATGGCCCTGGCCAGCACTCTGACTGTGAATGCTCAAGTACTCACTGATTCAGGTGAAGCCGATTCAACAGAAGTGACGGAAATAGAGGCTCCCCAAACAGCGGTGACCTATGACTTTTTGCATCCGCAGGTATTCAAAATTGCCCGTATTGCCGTGACCGAGGTCAACAACAAGCCCATTCAAAAGGCATTGATCGTGTTGTACTCGGGCTTGTCCATCGGTCAAGAAATCAAGGTTCCCGGCGATGAAATCCCCAAAGCCATTGAAAACCTTTGGAAACAGGGTTATTTCTCTGACATCCAGGTCTACTTCGAACCCACCGGCGATGGCCGAGTGGTGGTGAATTTTGTGGTGACCGAACAACCTCGATTGAATGGACACCGATTCCTCAACGTGTCGAATGCCCAGGCCAAGACTCTTCGCGATGAAGGGGCTTTGAAGCGCGGCATGTACATCACTTCCAACTTGATCAACCGCACTCAGCAAAGCTTAGAAAGTTACTTCCAAGAAAAGGGCTATTACAACTGCCAGGTACTGATCAACCGCATTCCCGCCAAAGACAAGGATGGGAAAGAAATGCCGGGTTTTGAAAACTTCGACATCGAAATTGTCAAAGGCCCGAAAGTGAAGGTGTACGATTTCGCTTTTGTCGGCAACAACGAAGTAGAGACCAAAGAGCTGCGTCAAAGCATCAAAAAGATGAAGCGGCGCTACCACAAGGTCAACCTATTCGTGAGCTCCAAATACCTAGAAAGCAAATGGGAAGAAGAGAAATCCAACATCATCAGCCACTACTTGGAATTGGGTTATCGCGATGCTCGAATTTTGAAAGATTCGGTGGTGCTTCTGCCTTCTGAAGACCCGGAGAAATTGCCCAGCCGATTGCTTCTTAAGGTTTATTTGACCGAAGGAAACCCCTACCATTACCGTTCCATCACTTGGAAAGGCAACATCAAATACCGCACCTCCTTGTTGGATACCCTGTTGGGCATTAGACCCGGCGATGTATTCAACCAGACATTATTGACGGAACGATTGTATGCGAACCCCGGTGGCTTTGACATTCAAAGTCTGTACATGGACGACGGGTATTTGTTCTTCAACATGACCCCGGTTGAAGTGGCCGTTTTCAACGACTCCATAGACTTAGAAATTCGCATCATGGAGGGCCCTCAGGCCACCGTGGGTCGAGTATCCTGGAAAGGCAATACCAAGACCACTGACCGAGTAGTTCTACGAGAAATTCGAACCAAACCGGGTGACATTTTCTCTCGAGCAGACATTCAGCGTACCATGCGCGATTTGGCCGCTATTGGCCTTTTCGATCCTGAACAAATGAATGTAAACCCCAAGCCCAACCCTTCAAACGGAACGGTAGACATTGAGTATTTGTTGGCTGAAAAGCCCAGCGACCAAATCGAACTCTCAGGTGGTTGGGGTGGAAATATGTACGGCTATTCGAATGCTCCGACCTTGATTGGTACCGCGGGTATTCAATTGAACAACTTTGCCACCCGCAAGCTCTTCCACAAGGAATTGTGGAACCCCGTTCCCACTGGTGACGGCCAGAAATTGTCCATTCGTGCCCAGAGCAACGGGGCCAACTACCAAGGCTATACCTTCTCGTTCAGTGAACCCTGGTTGGGTGGTGCCAAACCGAATTCCTTCTCTGTTTCTCTGTTCCACACGGTCAACAGCTTTGACTTCCGCCCCAAAACCGATCCCAACAAGCAGCAGTTCTTCAACACGGGTGCTACCATCAGTTTCGGTCAGCGTTTGAAGTGGCCCGATGACTTCTTCTCGATTCAATACAGCGTGAGTTTCCAGAAGTACCGCATGCAAAATATGGACGGCGGCTTCTACGGATTCCCCTCTGGATTCAACGGCATTACTTACAACCCCTCGGCCCAAATCGTATTGGCTCGCAGTTCGGTGTCTGACCCCATCTATCCCACCTCTGGTTCAAACTTTACCTTGAGCACCCAGGCTACTCCTCCCTTGAGCTTGCTGAGCAAAAAGGACTACACGACCATGAGTTTGAACGAAAAGTACAAGTGGGCCGAATTCTACAAGTGGAAATTGGATGCCGAGTGGTACACCCCTGTTTACAAGAAATTGGTCCTGATGACCAAGGCTCGCATGGGATTCTTGGGTTACTACAATCCCGATTTGGGCTTGACCTTCTTCGAGCGTTTCCAAGTAGGTGGAGCCGGTATCTTCGGATTCAACATTGCCGCAACCGAGATCATCTCACAGCGCGGGTATGACAACTACACCATTTCACAGACAGCCATGGGCGGTCAGGCCGGTGCACCCATTTACAACAAATTCACCGTTGAATTGCGTCAAGCCATCACCACCGGTCAAACGGCCACTGTTTATGGCTTGGCCTTCCTCGAAGCCGGCGATGCATGGAGCAGCTTGGACAAATACAATCCTTTCCAGCTCAAGCGAGCCGCCGGTGTGGGTGTTCGATTGTTCATGCCCATGTTTGGTTTGATTGGTCTTGACTACGCTTATGGCTTCGACTGGAAAGACGTGCCTTTGAGCGGTAAACCGGGTCAAGTTCACTTCTTCATCGGTCAACAGTTCTAAGGTGTACGAATTTCACGGAGATAAGCGCTACTACTTCGACATGACCAAAAAGGTCACAGTAGGCCACATTCTTCCGTTTATCGCGTCTCAAAAAGAGCTCAAACCTGGCGCTCGCATCCTTGAAATTGGTTGCGGAGAGGCAGGAGTATTGCAGGCCTTTACCGATTTGGGCTACACTTGCGTGGGCATCGAATTGGAAGAAAGCCGCTTGGAATTTGCCCGCGAATTCATGGCCGACGAGCTAAAAAAAGGCTTGGTCAGTTTCCTCAACAAGGACATCTACGACGTCGACGTCGACGCTGATTTGGGCCAGGGCTTTGATCTGATCATCTTGAAAGATGTGATCGAGCACATTCCCGATCAGGCCCGATTCATGCCACAATTGCATCGCTTTCTCAATCCCGGCGCATGCGTCTTTTTTGCCTTCCCTCCGTGGATGATGCCCTATGGGGGTCACCAACAGGTACTTCCCAGCAAGCTCGCCTCCAAAATGCCTTACTATCATTTGCTTCCTGGGTTCTTGTACCCCGCTGCCTTGAAGTTGTTCGGAGTAAACGAAAGTGGCATTCGCACCATGAAAGAAATTCGTTCAACCGGCATTTCCATCGAGCGTTTTCGCCGCATTTGCAAGGCATCTGACTTGAAGGTTGTGGCCAAAAAAGATTATCTCTTTAACCCCATCTACCAATACAAATTCGGGATCAAGCCCCGCGTTCAATGGGGACTGATTTCGGCTCTACCCTGGCTTCGAAATTTCTTGACCATGGGGGTTTACTACTTGGTTGGGTCTAGCAAAGACTAACGCAAGTGCTTGGTCGCCTCGCGCACGCTCAAGGGTTTCAAATCTTGCTTCTCCACAAAATCCAAGACCCACTGGGGGTTGGTTTTGGCGTATTCACGAAGCGCCCATCCGATGGCTTTTTGGTGAAAAAACTCCTTGCTGTGGCGATGGGGCAAAATGGCTTCCTCCAACCAATCGGTGCGGGTTTGCTCTTTCCACTTCAACTGCACGATGATGGCCGTTCGGTTCATCCACATATTGGGGTGCTCGATCCAGGACCAGCGAACCTTATCCAACTCTGCAGGTCTTGACTTGTAATAGAGGCAAAGCGCATTACCGGCCAGCCAATCGACGCTGTCCCACCAACTCTTTTGCAGAACCAAACCCGCTGCAAAAGCCGCTCCTTCAGAGCCAATCAGTTTGCGGGAGGCCTCCCATTGGCTCATGGCCCAGTATTGAAATTCCCGCTCGGGTTGCTGCCAGAGCGAATCCATGAGGTGCAATAAGTCAGTCTCTGATGATGGCTTGTAATCCAGTTTGAACCCCTTAAACAACTCTGCCCTTTCCGGGCTTGTCACGCCCCAATAGTCAAAGTGGTCTTTCATGTAAGCCGCCATAGAAGCCGCCCGATCGGCTTTCGCTTTTGATTCCAAGAGCGAGCGTATTTGATCTACTTGTGCATGATATTTGCTCATCAAAAAGCAAATCTAGCAGAATGAAGAAGTTTTCCCTATCCCTTTTCGCTTTGGCACTGGCCCTTGGTGCTTGCAAAACCCAATTGCTGACCCAAGCCCTTAACGTAGCCAATGAGATCAACACACAGACCCAGCTTCCTTGGAAACCCAGTCCTGAAGAAGCCAGCCAAGGCTTGAAAGAAGCCTTGTTGCAGGGGGTAGCCCAAAGCACCAAAGGCCTAGCCGGTCCCGGTGCCTCTTCTTTTTTGGAATCGTCGTACAAAATCTTCCTCCCCACTGAACTGCAAGAGCTTGAAGCCAAAGTGCGGGGCTCAAAAATCTTAAACCCTTTGATTGGCCCCTCATTGGACTCGGTCATTTTGGCCATGAACCTTGGAGCACAAAACGCCATGCAAAAGGCACTTCCCTTGTTCAGCAATTCGGTCAAAAACATGAATTTCGCTGATGCCATGGGCATTCTCACCGGCGGTGAAGGGGCTGCCACCCGCTACTTTCAAGAGAGCCTAGAAGGCGAACTGCAGACCGCCTTTTACCCGGATGTGCAAGCCGCTTTAGATGGAGTAAAACTGGGCCAGCACTGGACCAAAGCGGCCAACTTGATCAACAAGAACAAAAACTTATTGGGACTGAATAGTCCTATAGAAACAGACTTGAATCGATACGTCACCGCTCAAGCTACCACGGCATTGTTTTCAGAAGTGCGCAAGGCCGAAGACTCCATTCGCCGAGACCCTGTGGCCCGTACCACGGAAATGATGAAAAAGGTGTTTGAATACGCCGCTGAACAGCGCCCTTAACGGGTGATGTTGAAGTGCGCCAAAATCGAAACCGGCGCCCGAATTTCCGCAATACCGATGCTGCCCGCCCCCAAGCGCACGGCCGTTTCCGTACTCAGAGAAAACACGTCATTGACGCGGTATTCTACGCCCATGTTGACCATCACCAAAAAGAAGGCATCATCCTGAAAAAAGAAGCTTTGCTGGGGGTTGGTGAAAAATTCAAAACCTATGCCTTGGCCTGAATAATACCAAAGGTGCTCGGACAAGGGTCTACGGCGCTCAAATAGGATGTGAGCCCCGACGAAATCCAACTGGTCATTGATGTCATCGGTGGCCATGCCGAAGGTATAGGAGATGGACTTAAAGCCCTTGAATCGGCGGTACTTCAAAGACACCAAATCAGTTCTAGGGTCGATGCGGTTCAAGGGCAACAAAGCCGACAGCATGGGGTTGGCTGCAAAGCCTATGTACTTCTGCTCCAAAACCCGCAGGCTATCCAGATTGACCGTTCGCAAATAACTCTGCGTTTTGTAAGTGACAGGTGGATATACCTGAGCCCCAGCTTTGCCCCAAAGCAACAAGACGAGAACGATTCCGGCAATGCGCTTCATATCAGAACTGAATCACCAAGAACAAGGAACCCGGCATCATGGGCATAAGGGTCTCATGAACACGGTCTTCCAAGACCACCGTAGAACCATTGCCACTCAAAGTTCGGTACAATCGACCCATGCGGTAATAGGCATTGGCCTCCGTATACAAACACAAATTGGGGTGAAACTGCCACTGAAAACCCAAGAATGGACCGGCGGCTCCACCAAAATCTTCATCGCTCACCTCGGTTGAACTAATGTTGCCGATGAGATCTATTTGCTCGGTCACGACGCTTCCTTTTCTCAAAGAAGCTTGTGCATCCAATCCATAAGTCAGCGTAATGCCATGCCCCAAGTTTCGGCGAAACTCGCGGCCCAGAACCAAACTGTATTCCCATTCTTGGCTGACGCGGGTACCACCATCTATCAGCACATCGTTGGTACCGCGGCGAAATCCGTTCATGCCCATGCGCCAAGCGGCTGTCTCGGCCGCATTGACTCTCTTCATCGCGAAAGCATAGGGATCATCCAATACTGTTCGAGTGGTATTGCCGGCGGCTCTTGATACAGCATTGGTGACGTTGATGAGCATTTCCCATCGGGGTTCAGGCTGCAAGGCCAAAGTGGCATCTTGAGCGAGCAAAGCCTTTTGCTGACCTACGACAGCCAGCAGCAGAAGCAGATATATTCTTGTGTTATTCTTCACTGGCATGAATGCGTAGTTCTAGTTCTTCCAAACGGGCCCCTTGGGCTTGGGTGATGCTGAATTCATAACGACCACAGCGCAAATTCTCGCCCTCTGCGGGTATTTTTTCGGTGCAGTGAATCACAAAGCCGCCCAAAGTGGTGTAATCCCCTTCAGGAATTTCCAGGTCGTATTTTTGATTCAGATGATCTACCTCGAGGCGAGCCGAGAATCGGTAATGATTGGGTCCCAACTGAACGGCTGAAGCATCGTCGGTATCGAATTCATCTTCAATTTCACCAAATATCTCTTCGACCACGTCTTCGATGGTTGCCATACCCGCTGTGCCTCCGAATTCATCAATGGCCAAGGCCACACTGCGCTTTTCTTGGATGAAGCGGCGCAGCAATTCTTGAGCCTGCAGGGTTTCTGAGGCAATCAAAACAGGGTGTACGATGTCGCGAATGCGCTCGGGTTGGTGAAACAAATCGCTGTGGTGCACAAAACCCATGATGGAATCCAATGGGTCTTGGGGAGCATCTTCAGCCTCGCTGAGTCGATAGACCAAAATGCGCGACAAGGACGATTCGATAAACAAGGATCGCAGTTCCGAGATGGGAGCTTCGATGTCAATGGCCACCATATCCCTGCGGGGCACCAAAAAGTCCTTGACCCGAACGTCTGAAAATTCCAAGGCGTTTTTGAAGGCTTCGGTGTCGATTTCGCTCTCTTCCGAACCTTCGTTCTTTTCAAGCGAAGACAAGTAATTGTCCAAATCTACTTTGGTAAACACCGGCGGATTCTCGCCTTGCACCTGCTTGGTAATCAACTTCAGCAATCCAGACGACAACTGACGAGTCAACTGTATCAAAGGCCACAACACAAGGTGCGACAAACGAAAGGGAGCCGCTAAAGTGAAAAGCAGGGAGTCGGCGTGCAAACGAAACAGCGTCTTGGGTAAAAATTCAGCCGTCACCAACACCACCAAGGTACTGACGATGGTGATGAGCAAGAACTCGGCCACGGCGCCTAATCCGATGGGATGAAACAAACGGAGCAACAAGTCGCTCATGTACATGCCGTAGATAACCAAAGCCAGGTTGGTCGCGACCAAAACGGTGGAGATGAACTCCGTAGGACGTTTGGTGTACCAGGCCATCCAGCGACCGCCCCAACCCCCGTTTTTTCCTTTCAACTCAATGCGCAAACGCGAAGCCGATAGAAAAGCGATCTCCATGCCTGAGAAAAAGGCTATGGTGACCAGGCAGATCAAAACCACCAATATGTGGGAGGGAGGAATGGGATCCATGAACAATCAAAGATAGCAAAAAGCACATGCTATCTTTGCGGCATGTCGGAGGGAAGCGAACAAGCAAGCAATCAGCCATTGATTGGCATCATCGGTGGGGGTCAATTGGGCATGATGATGCTCGAAGCAGCCAAGGGTTGCGCCACCCGAATGAACAAAGATTCAGAGGCCCTGCCTCCAGCCCGCTACCGCGTGCTGGAAGCCAGCCGTGATTGTCCCGCTGCCTATTTAGCCGATGAGTTGATCGTCGGTTCGCTCAAAGACGACGCCGCCATTCGCCGACTGGCCGATGGCTGTTCGGCCCTGACCTGGGAGATCGAACACGTCAACGTACAAACGCTGATGGATTTGGAAGCTCGGGGCAAAACCGTCATTCCTTCTCCCAAAGTTTTGCAAATTGTGCAAGACAAGGGCTTGCAGAAAGAATTTTACGCGAAAAATGCCATTGCTACGGCTCCTTTTTTGCTCGTTGATTCCAAGCGCATAGATGCGAGCACCCTGGATGCCTTTCCTGGAGACCAGGTTGTCATCAAGGCGCGCACAGGTGGCTACGACGGCAAAGGAGTTGCCATTTGCAGCAAGAGAGACCTCATGAAGGGTTACCGGCCTTTTGAAGGGCCCGTATTGTTGGAAACCTTTGCCGAAGACGCACTGGAACTGTCGGTTATCGTGGCCGTCGACCAGCAGGGCAACAGAGCTTGTTACCCCAGCATTGAAATGTATTTCCACCCCATCAGCAACCTGGTGGAGTTCTTGTTTTCTCCGGCCCAAACTCCGGCATCAGTTCGAGAGCGGGCTCAAGCCTTAGCCTTGAAAACGGTATCGGCCTTTGACAGCCCAGGTTTGTTTGCCGTTGAACTGTTCATGCTGCCCAACGGCACCTTGTGGGTCAACGAGATGGCCCCTAGACCTCACAACAGCGGGCACCACAGCATTGAAGGTTGCGCTACTAGCCAATTCGAACAATTGGACCGCATACTTTTGGGCTTGACCCTGGGGCCCACCGATCTCTTGCAACCCTCAGCCATGATCAACTTGGTAGGGCCTGAAGGATTATCGGGATCCTATCAATTGGAAAACCATGAGACCTGGAACCAGAGTTCAGACGTGTTTGTGCACCTTTACCGCAAAACAGAGACTCGCCCCCATCGCAAATTAGGGCACGTCACTGTCATAGCCGATACGCTAGAGGAACTGCTGGTTCGCGCTGGGCAGGTGCAAAAGGAATTGAAAATTGTAGGGGCCTAAAGGGAAATCCCGACCTTACACGGTCATGATTTCCTTTTCCTTGGAAACCAAGAGATCTTCGGTCTTTTTGATAAAGCCGTCGACCATTTTTTGAACCTCAGCCTCACCGGCTTTGGCCTCGTCTTCGCTCAAGCCGTCGTTTTTCAACTTCTTGATGCGCTCGTTGGCGTCTTTGCGCAGGTTGCGAATGCCGATTTTTGAATTTTCTGATTCGTTCTTGGCTCGTTTAACCAACTCCTTGCGGCGCTCTTCGGTCACTTGAGGCACATTGATGCGAATGTTGATACCGTCGTTTTGAGGAGCAAATCCCAAGTTGGCGTTGATGATCGCCGTTTCGATGGCTTGGATCAAAGATCTATCCCAAGGCTGAATGCTCAAGGTGCGCGCATCAGGGGTGCTGACGGTAGCAGCGCCTGTCAAGGGCATCACAGATCCGTAGGCCTCAACCATCACGCCTTCCAACATGCCTGCAGAGGCTTTGCCGGCGCGAATGCGTCCAAATTCGGTGGCGGTGTGAGACAAGTTGCGTTCCAACTGTTCGCTTAGCTGACTCAAAATTTCGCTTACTGTGCTCATGTTATGGGGTACAAATGTACAAATTTGGGATTCAATCAATAGGCCCGTTTGCGGCTTCCTTCCATGTAGTACAAGAAACTGCGGTTGGCCACCTGAGTTCCACCCGGGGTGGGATAATCACCCGTGAAGTACCAATCGCCCTTGTCATTGGGGCAGGCCTGGTGCAAGTTTTCTATGCTCTGGAAGACCATGTCAAAACGGGCATTCAAGTCTTTGGGCTGCACCATTTCGGCTATTTTGTCGGTGATTTCGTCAGCACTGAAGGGTGCATACAGCTCTTTCACTACGTTGATTTGTTCAGACGCTGGTTTGGCCAATTCCTCTTTCGCCTTGGCGTACAGGTCTTGCAACAATGACTCCATGCCCCGGTCTTTCAACAAGGCAATGGCTGCCTGGAAAGCCGCAAAATCGCCCAATCGACTCATGTCAATGCCGTAGCAATCGGGGTAGCGAATCTGTGGGGCCGAACTCACCAATATGATGCGCTTGGGGCGCAGGCGATCCAAAATGCGCAAAATGCTGGTGCGAAGGGTGGTTCCGCGAACCACGCTATCATCCATGATGACCAAGGTGTCTTGATCGGGCTGAACGATGCCGTACGTAACGTCATACACATGCCCTACGAGGCCTTCTCGGTCTGTGTCGTTGGTGATGAAGGTGCGCATTTTGGCGTCTTTCACCAGGACTTTTTCACGGCGCAGGTACCAAGCCAGAACTTCTTTTAGAGCTTCGGGATTGGTGCATCCGTCGGTGTTGTATAAGGCATCCAATTGACGCTTGCGAATTTGCTCGTTCAAGCCGTCAACCAAACCGTAAAACGAAGTAGAAGCGGTATTGGGGACGTATGAGAATACGGTGTTTTTCAGATCAAAATCGATCATGTTCAGCACCTTGCCCGCCAACAATCGGCCCAACTCTTTACGCTCGTGGTAGATGTCTTTGTCGCTGCCGCGAGAGAAATAAATGCGCTCAAAGCTGCAGCTCTTGCGCTCTACAGGAGCTAAAATCTTCTCTTCGCTATACGATCCATCCCGTTTGACAATCAAGGCATGACCGGGTTTGATTTCCTGAATGGATTCCAATGGAACGTTGAAGGCTGTCATGATGGGCGCTCGCTCGGAAGCGACCACCACTACTTCGTCATCAACATAATAATGCGAAGGGCGAATGCCGGCAGGGTCGCGCATGACAAAGGCATCGCCGTGTCCCAGCATGCCGACCATGTTGTATCCGCCGTCGACATTTTTGAAGGATCGCTTCAAGACATTGCGCAAATTGATCTCGTTTTTGATCTTCTCGGCAATTTCCAAATTGTCGTAACCCTGGGCCTTGTAAATGCCAAACAAGCGCTGGTTTTCCTCGTCAATGAAGTGACCAATTTTCTCCAGCATCAATACGTTATCGCTCTTCTCTTTGGGCTGCTGACCCAACTCGATGAGGGCGTTGAACAACTCATCGGTGTTGGTCACGTTGTAATTGCCCGCCAACATGAGGTTGCGCGCCATCCAGTTGTTTTGACGCAAGAACGGGTGAATGTTTTCAATGCTATTGCCCCCGTAAGTGCCGTAGCGAAGGTGACCCAACAGCAATTCGCCCGCATAGGGGTAGTGCTTTTTCAAGTGCGCCAAGTCTTCTCGTTGAAGGCCATCCATGGCGTTCAAATCGCCGTAAACCTCGTCAAAGACATCGCTGATGGCCGTTTTGGAAGCACTGCGTTTGCGAGCCAAATAACGAGCCCCGTAGTCCGGATCTAGTTTGACAACTCCAATGCCCGCGCCGTCTTGGCCACGGTTGAGCTGTTTGGTCATCAAGAATTGCAGTTTTTGCAAACCGTACCAGTAGGTTCCGTACTTTTCCTTGTAGTACTCCAGGGGTTTTCTCAGGCGAATGAAGGCAACCCCACATTCGTGCTTAATGGCATCGCTCATGGTAGCAACACAAAGGTAACAAGTTCAGAAAGGCCCGTGACAAAAAATGCTTAATTTTGGATTATGGCCATACGAGCACCCTTCAACCTCAACTACTGGATCAACGAAAATCGCCACTTGCTCAAGCCGCCTGTGGCCAATAAAAACCTGTATCCCGAAGGCGAAGACTACATCGTCATGATTGTGGGTGGGCCCAACAACCGCAAGGATTTCCACTACAACGAAACCGAAGAGCTCTTCTACCAAATTGAAGGCAATATCACCGTTTACATCCAAGAAGACGGGGAGAAAAAAGCCGTTCATTTGGGCCCTGGCGACATGTTTTTGCTACCGGCCAAAGTTCCCCATAGCCCCAACCGAAGCGAGGGTTCAGTAGGATTGGTGATCGAACGCGTTCGAGCTGGAAAAGGGTTCAACGACGGCTTGATGTGGTTTTGCGACTCCTGCAACCACAAGTTGCACGAGGCCATTTTTGAGCTGCAGAACATCGAAACCGATTTCCTTCCGCACTTCCAGCATTTCTATTCCAGTGAAGACTTGCGCACCTGCAAAAAATGCGGTCATGTGATGGAGCCACCGGCTGCCAAATAATCGTGCGAAGCTCCCAAGGGAGTAAGTAGAATTACATTATTCCAAACCCATGAGGGCCAAGCCCTCTTCGAAACTGTGGGGCTCATAGCCCAGTTCACGGCGTGCCTTTTCGATGGCCAATCCGGTAATGGGCGGTCGCTTGGCCGGCTGATTCAGCGTACTGGAATCAACCTCTTCGATTGACGCCCCTGACAAGCCATAAAAGCGAGCTACTCGGCGCACCAATTCAATGATGGACATGTAGTCCTTGCCCGCAATGTTGAATATGCCTTGAGCCTTTTGCACAGCGGCCAGATAGCATCCCATGGCCAAGTCTTCGGCCAAGGTTGGGGTTCGAAACTGATCGCCGACCACCCGCATGGTTTGGCCTTTTTGCAAAGCGCCATAGGCCCATAACACGATGTTGCTGCGCGACATGTCGGCCACTCGACCGTATACCAACACCGTGCGCAAAATGGAATAAGAAGACGCATGGGCTTGCACCATTTGCTCGCCCTTCCACTTGCTGTGGCCGTAAAAACTCAAGGGGTTAGCGGAATCGGCTTCGCTGTACATCGGCTTGGTTCCATCGAAAATGAAATCCGTACTCACGTGCACCAAGTGAAAGCCCAATTCACTCGAAAGTTGGGCCAAGTGCTCAACGGCCTCTACGTTCAATCGCGTGCACAATTCCTGCTGGCTCTCGCAATCGTCGACCTGGGTCATGGCCGCCGTATGAATGACCGCATCGGGTTTGAAGGCCTCCAAGACCGAGCGGGTTTGAGCAAAATCGGCCACGTCCATGCTTTGGTAGGGAATATCTGCCTGCCGATGCCGGTTCTCTCCCCTAGCCGTAGCCAACCATTCTACGCCTTCCTGACCCATGAGAAGATCGCTGAGTTTTTGACCCAATAAACCGTTAGAACCCGTGATCAGAATGCGCGCCATAGACTCGCAAAGTTGGGTCATTTTGGGCCCAGCACCAAGCCAAACGAGGGCTTTTTTGTACCTTTGTACCATGAAATTGGTGACCTACGGAAATGCCCAGCAATCGCAAGTGGGCCTATTGGTTCAGGACCGTGTATACCCCGTGCACAGCTTGAACAGCTCCATCCCTTCTCAGATGAGTCAAGTACTCGAAGATTGGGAAAGCAACCAGGCGCTTTTGAAGCAATTGGAATCGGAGATTCTAGCGGGTCAACATGCCAGTGGCGGACAAGCCTTGGCCGAGTTGAACCTCTTGGCTCCCGTCCCTAAGCCCAGCAGCTGCCGCGACGGTTATGCCTTTCGCCAGCACGTGGCAGCCGCTCGCCGCAACCGCAAGGTGGACATGATTGCCGAGTTCGACCAGTACCCCATTTTCTATTTCACCAACCACAATGCCATCATGGGTCCTGGACCCATACCTTGCATGCCCGACCATTTCGAAAAATTGGACTTCGAATTGGAGGCAGCCATTGTCATTGGAAAGCGCGGCCGCAACATTCCCGCTGACCAAGCCGATGAATACATCGCCGGTTACATGATCATGAACGACATGAGCGCCCGCCGTTTGCAAATGGAAGAGATGATGCTCAACCTGGGCCCTGCCAAAGGCAAGGATTTCTCTACGGTCATCGGCCCCTGGATGGTGACTCCCGATGAATTGGAACCCTACGCTTGCAGCCCCAAAGAAGGCCATGTAGGCCGCAGCTTTGATCTGAAAATGAAGTGCTGGGTCAACGGCGTTCAGGTTTCTGAAGGTTCTATGGGCGATATGGACTGGACCTTTGCTGAGATTGTGGAGCGCTGCTCTTACGGCGCCGATATTCACCCTGGTGATGTCATCGGTTCTGGTACTGTAGGAACCGGCTGTTTCCTCGAATTGAACGGAACCGGCTTGTTGAACGATCCCAATTACCCCGTACAATGGCTTCAGCCTGGCGACGTCGTCGACATGGAAATTGCCGGTTTGGGATACTTGAGCAACACCATTGTGAAAGAAGAGTCTGACATGTCCTTGTTGGCCTTAAAGAAAAATAGCTAAGCCATGCCTTTCGAACGCAACCACGAAATAGACTATTTCCTCAAAGGCGAGGAAATGCAGATGGTCGAAATCGAACTCGACCCCCAAGAGACCGTCATTGCCGAAAGCGGCAGTTTCATGTACATGGACGGCGGCATCGACATGCAAACCATCTTCGGTGACGGCAGCAACGCCAATTCCGGATTTTTGGGCAAGTTGATGGGTGCCGGAAAGCGTTTGTTGGTGGGGGAAAGCCTCTTTATGACGGCCTTTACCAACCAAGGCCACGGCAAGCAAAGGGTCGCTTTTGCCGCTCCCTATGCTGGCAAAATCGTTCCCTTGAACTTGGCTCAATTGGGAGGGAAAATCATCTGCCAAAAGGATGCCTTTCTCTGCGCTGCCAAAGGCGTTAGCGTAGGCATAGAATTTCAGCGCAGACTCGGCACGGGCTTGTTCGGTGGCGAAGGCTTCATCATGGAAAAACTCGAGGGCGACGGCATGGCCTTTGTTCACGCCGGCGGTTACGTTCAGGAGCGCCAATTGGCCCCGGGTGAAACCCTGCGCATCGACACGGGTTGTATCGTGGGCTTTACTGGGGGTGTTGACTACGACATTCAATTCGTGAAAGGCGTCAAGAATGCCATATTCGGTGGCGAAGGCCTGTTCTTTGCCGTGCTCAGAGGTCCTGGAACCGTTTGGTTGCAGAGCTTGCCCGTCAGTCGATTGGCCAGCCGCATTTTGAGCTATGCTCCTCAGACCGGCGGTCGTCGGGAAGAAGGTGGGCTTCTCGGCGGATTAGGAAATCTCCTGGACGGCGACGGCTACTAAATCCAGCGCACGAACTTGATAGCAAAATTGCGATTTCGTGTGTTGTAAGCCGGGAAGTAGTTCTGTGAATACACCACAAATAGATCGCTCATGGGCCTGTATCGGTACTGAAAGCGCAGGTTGATGTTCATCGATTCTGTCAAGGTATTGTACTGCAAATAAGCCGTGCTGTACAACAAAGTGGTGAAGCTGTATTCCGTTTTGAATCCAATCAAATCCAACTGCTGACGTCCACTATCCAACATGTTCAAATCCACATGGGTCCAACTGATGGAGTTGCTCCATCGCGGCTGAATGCGAAAAGCCAAATCCAGGCTCATTTCTGACTTGGTACCCACATAGTATCCTCCTGTTTTCAATTTCAAGACCGCATTCACCGGTTTGCGGGTATTGCTGGAGGCTTCGAGCCAAACGTTGTTCCATTGATAGTCGCCGAAGAAGTATCCGCCGTTGGGAAGGGAAACAGGTCGGAAGGGCAAGAAAATGTTGTAGTTCTCGCGCTCGGCGCACAAGGTAACATAGGCCGAATTTTGGAAGTAGGTTCCCAACCAAACCTGGTTCAAACCCTCTGTCGTCGAGAAAGCAGAATCCAAGTATCCCGAATGATACCAGGTCAAATCGATGCGGTTCACCTTGTTGGATTTGGGGTAGAACGAACGGGTGATCATGGGTTCAAATCGGGTAAAATCCATGAAATGCACCTGCCCCGTCAAGAAATCGCGGTTCTCCAAACGCGGCACAAAACCCAAGGGGGCACGAAAGTCCTTGCCCACATGCTCGTGGTTCCACATCAGGGTCCAGGTCAGGGATCGATAGCGCAAGAACGTGGCATGAGCCCAACTCTTGGCCCCCACATTCTCGTACAGGGCCTTTTGAACAAAGGCTTTGCCGACGACCGTACTGGGTTGATTGGCATAATTGAATTCCGTACCCAAGATGGACGCATAATTCGACAAACTAGGAGTCTCTTTGATGCCTTGGCCACCAGCCATTCGATTGTCAACGGCGATGAATCCCAGCGAAGAGGCTTTCAGCACTTTGCGCTGTAAAGACAAGACATTGGCTAATTCCGCATTGAGGTCCAAGCCCGCATCTCCGCGAGTACGCACTGACATCAAACCTATCCGCCAGTCGTTTCCAATTTTACCAGTGACTTTGGCACCGGCATCAATGGGCAAGTATCCCGTAGGGCCAAAGCCAATGCGACGAGAAAAAAAGGGGCGTATTCCTCGAAACCCGAAGGTGGCAAACAGGTCGGAATTCTCTGTGAAAAATTGGCGTCTTTCCGGAAAAAAGAGGTTGAATCGGGTGAGGTTCAGCTGCTGCACATCGACATCAACTTGGGCAAAGTCAGGGTTGAAGGTCAGGTCTGCATTCAAGCTCGGAGTCAGGGCCAACTTGGCATCCAATCCTATGCGCGGTGTTCCGCTCCACTGCTTTGATACAGACTGATCTTGCTGTGTCAACCAGGAAGTGTAGGGAATGAATACGTTGTTGCGGCTGCGGGCGTGCAAGGGTTGCTCGAAATGCAAGGTATCCACCAGGGTCATAACCGATACATTCAAGTTGCGGGGCACCCTCACCCAAGTCGACTCCTCGTTGTTTTTCAAATCCAATCGAACCACGTTGAAGGCCCACTTGGTCGAACCCGCCACAAAGCGAATCGAATGCAAGGGAATGGCGAATTCAGCCACCCAGTAATTTGGGAACTTAGCTGTATCAGGGTGGTACCAACCTTGGTTTTGCTGAGTTTCAGAATACCATACTTGATCCCAAGCCGTGCTAACGCCAAATGATCCGCCGTTTTCAACCGATCCCTCACGCTGGGAATTGTAGGGGCTCACCCCAAAGGAAAACCCATTTTGTCCATCTAAAAAAGTACTCAGAGTCAAGATGACCGCGTCGGTGTTTTTTACCGAAAAATCGCGCTTGAGGTTTTGCACTACATACGGTTTTTCAGGATTTCGGGCCACACAGACGAATGCCGCATAAAAATTCTTATCATCGATGGCAAAGGCAAAGCGTGTCTGGCTCTCGGAAGCTGAAGTATCGTAGGGATAGTGTTGCACGAAGCCCTGATGAAACTGGGAATCACTCCATACGGCCTCAGTTAAAAAACCATCAACCTCCACTCGGCTTTTAGGTACACGCACTTGGGCCTGGGAAAAATGAGAGACCAGAAATACACTAATCTTTATTAGCCAAACTTTTTTTCTGTGCATGCGTCATTGCATTGATAGAATTATAATAAGACTTGCGAGATGATGGAACATGAAACTTCAATGTTTTACCCGCAATTATATTATTCCCACTTATTCGATTCCAGGCTCGCAACTGATTGGTGCTGCAATCAAAAACATCGGCCAGTGTATATACATTATCTCCCGATTTAATCCTATAATAAATCCATACATATTCAGGGCCCAACGAGGGCTGTACGGGACGGTTTGTTTCTTCTAAAGAATCAGTTTCAATAGCCTTTCCAGGATCATTAATCCAACGCGTAAAACTATCTTTTTGAGTGATAAAACTATCGGCAACTTCAACTGGTAGAACCAACTTGAAAGGATACCCCGGATAAGGAACAATGTTGGATTTTAATGAAGAATTCAACTCTTGAAAATCACTCCACTCTAGCCCGAAGAAACTATTCAATTGAGTAAAAGTGATAGGCTGGGTCAAAGAAATTACCACCTTGCCAGTAGCTGGAGAAAATGGTACTGATAACAACTTCGGGCCTATTAAATCAATAGCTTTTATACCATTTTCTGGTCGATGAAAGGCCACAACAGAAGCATAAAATTGAACAATTATTTGTCGTGCATCAGGCTCCAAAGACTCAAAAATGGAATCAAAACTCTTCAGACCATTCATAGTATGAAGTAATTTATTGACTGGTATTGAGCCCATTCGAAAGGCCAAAATGGCCAAACGCCAATCTTGATAAATGGTATATAACGTTGACAAATATGTCAATGCTGCTTCAGTGCTTAAAGCCGGATCATAACGGTCATCAAAAAGAGCGGTTTCTCTTAGACCATATTTTTTACCAATGTTAAATGGCAATGGCCAAATACCACAAGCACCTGTAGAATCTCTAAATTTATTATCGTAGCCCGTATTGGCAAGTGGCACAAATAGCAACCAAGAAGGTAAGTCCAAAGATTTACATATCGAACCAAAGGCACTATCGTAATATTGGAATCGGCCCAGCAGTATGGAGCTCGAACCTTTATAATTACGAGCATAATCTTTTACAACTTGCTCGATATCGTCATTATAAAAAAAAGGCAATCCTTCTAACTCTGCTAACTCAACCAGTTTTAGATGGGTTGGTGTTGGAATGAAAGACCCTACTTGAGCCTTTGAAGCAGATGCCGCAATTAAGACGAATATTGAAATCCAAATTCTCATCATTAAAACACCAAGTCCACGAGCAATTTGCTTAAGTCAAAGAGTGATTGCTCTTCTTCCCGTTTGCCCAACAATTGCATGCCTATGGGCAAGCCTTGCTCGTTCTTGAACAAGGGAATTGAAATGGCTGGGTTGCCCGCTAGGTTGGCTTGAACGGTGAACAAATCAGCCAAGTACATGGCCACCGGATCTTTCGATTTTTCTCCCAATTCAAAAGCAGGTGTGCTGGTAGTAGGGATCAATATGGCATCAGCCGAGGCCAAGATTTCGTCGGTTTGCTGGCGAATGACCGCTCGCACCTGTTGTGCCTTGTTGTAATAGGCATCGTATTGATCACTGCTCAGCACAAAAGTTCCCAGCATAATTCGACGCTTCACTTCGGCGCCAAAACCTTCGGTGCGAGACAAGGTATAGGTGCTTTCTAGGTCGGTCGCGTTTGGACTGCGGTAGCCGTACATCATACCCGAATACCGAGACAAATTGCTTGATGCTTCAGCCGTAGTCAATACATAATAGGTGGGCACCATGGCATCCAACAAGGGGAAATCGAAGACGCTAACCTCGTGGCCAGCGGCTTCCAATTTTGCCATTAACGCTTTGGTTTGGGCCACCACTTCTGCATCCATTCCCTCGTGCTCGAGAGCTTGTCGCATGACCGCAAAACGGGCTTTCGACGGGGCCTGAGCCGATCGATAAGTAGGGGCTGGCGCTTGAGACATGCTCGCATCCTTGCCATCTGGGCCTGCCATGATTTCGGTCAACAACATGTTGTCCTCCAAACTTTGGGTCAGGGGTCCCACTTGATCAAAACTGGAGGCATAAGCCAACAATCCCCAACGGGAAATCAACCCATAGGTGGGCTTAGAGCCAAACAATCCTGTAAAGGCAGCGGGTTGACGAATGCTGCCTCCGGTATCGGTACCCAACGAGGCATGCGCCATACCGGCTTGCACAGCCACGGCACTACCGCCCGAAGAACCACCGGGAACCCGAGTAGGGTCGGCGGCATTTTTGACAGGACCGAAGGCTGAATTTTCATTCGAAGCGCCCATGGCGAACTCGTCGCAGTTGGTCCGGCCAATTAAGATGGCATCTTCCTGCCACAAACGCTCCACCGAAGTCGCTGTAAACAGAGCTTCGTATCCTTCCAAAATGCGGGAAGAGTTGCTGACCTTGTGGCCTTCGTAAGAGAGATTGTCTTTTAAGGCAATCACCGCACCCGCCAAGCGCCCCGCGGTACCCGCTTGGACCTTGGCATCGACTTCTGATGCACGAGCCCGCGCTTCATCGGCCCATACTTCCACAAAAGCATTCAGGTGACGGTTTGCTTGTTCCCGTTCCAAGTAGTGTTCCACCAACTGGGCACAGCTAATCAACCCCGCTTCGAGGTCTTGGCGGATATCTTGAATTCGGGTGTAGTGCTTCACGATTTTTTCTCGGAATCTGATTCCTTCATTCCCTTTTCGATCTCACTGCGAACGTTGTCTTTGGCGTCGTTGAACTCACGCACACCACGACCCAATCCACGCATCAGTTCGGGAATTTTTTTGCCGCCAAACAGCAGCAACACGATAACAAGGACCCAAATCCATTCGCCACCGCCCATATTGCCTAAAAATAGCATCGTATTCATACCGGTAATTTTGTTCAAAGATAGGCACAAAAGCCCGTTCTATGCCTGCGTCCAATCGGCCTTGGCCATTTGGTTGAATTGCCAGGGAGCCCCGTTGTTTTCCAGGTTGCTGAACATGTTGTTCAACTCGGACGGAGCCGCGCTTTCTTCCATCACCTTGTACTGGCGCATTTGCACAATGATGTCAACCGGATTGATGTTCACGGGACAAGCTTCTGCACAGGCATTGCAAGTGGTACAAGCCCAAAGTTCTTCAGCTGAAATGCGATCGTGCAAGCTCATTCCGTCTTCAAAACGCCCCTGCACAGCTTGACCCGCCTTGGCGGCTGCATCTATAGCCGTTCCCACCTCTTCCAAGCGGTCTCGCGTGTCCATCATCACTTTTCTTGGCGATAATTTCTTGCCTGTCAAATTGGCGGGACAAACGCTGCTGCAGCGCCCACACTCGGTGCAGGTATAGGCATCCATCAGGTTCTTCCAACTCAAATCTTGAACATCTTTGGCCCCAAATCCAGTGGGGGGCTCATAGCCCTCTGGAGGGGTTGCCGATGGGTCCATCATCAACTTGATTTCAGTAGTGACCGAACTCATATTGTCAAACTCACCCTTGGGTTTCAGTGATGCGTAATAGGTGTTCGGAAATGCCATGATGATGTGCCAGTGTTTGGAGTAAGGCACGTAATTCAAAAAGGCCAAGATGCCCAAAAAGTGGAACCACCAAGCCCCGCGCTCCAAGGCAACCAAAGCCTCTTCGCTCATGCCGCTAACCAGTGGTTGCAAGTATTGGCTCACGGGAAAAGAACCCATGTATCCGCCGGCTTCTACTGGGCCACAATCGGGACATTCCACGTGCATGGCAGCCTCTGCATTCAGATAATGAGCGCTGCCTCGTTCCTGCAAGGTCTTGTCGCTGGCATTCATGACCAGCAAAGCACTCATCAAAATGATTTCAACACCCAAGATGATCAGTGCGTCTTTCTGAGGCCAACCTTTGAGTTCAGGCTTGTTCAAGCGGGGAATGGTTCCCGCTAAACGGCGAATCAAGAAGACCACACAGGCGAGTAAAACACCAAAGGCCAACCACTCGAAAAAACCGATAGCCAAGTTGTAAATAGGACCTATGAAAGACAAGACTCTATGGGTTCCCGCCAACCCATCTATGAGAATTTCTAAAACTTCAATGTTGATGAGCACAAATCCCAGATACACCAAAATGTGCATGATTCCGGCCAGGGGGCGCTTGACCATTTTGCTCTGGCCCATGGCCACCAAGGCCATTTGCTTCCAGCGAGCAGCAGGGTTGTCACTCAAGTTTACATCACGGCCCAACAAGATGTTGCGACGAATGAATCGAACTCGACCTACAAAAAAATAGGTACCCACCAAAAGGGCCACAGCAAACAGAATCTGCGCAATCATAGAATTTCGAAGTTAAGCGCTGTGGCGCTGTGCGCAAAACTCAGTTGCTCACTCAAAGCGCAAGTGTTTCACACTCTCGCCCGAGTCTTTCAATTCCAACAGAGCATCCACCCCAATGGCAAAATGGCTATCAACAAAAGAGCCCGAAACCTTCTGGTCGCTGGCTGAGGTTTTCACCCCTTCCGGAACCATGGGGTTGTCACTCACCAAGAGCAAAGCGCCGTGAGGAATCTTGTTGACAAAGCCCACAGTAAAGAGGGTCGCTGTTTCCATATCAATGGCCATGGCCCGTGTCTTTCGCAGGTATTCCTTGAATTCCTCGTCGTGTTCCCAGACCCGTCGATTGGTCGTATACACAGTCCCTGTCCAATAATCCACCCCGTGTTTCACAATGGTTGACGACACGGCCATTTGCATGCGAAACGAAGGCAAAGCCGGAATCTCGGGCATGATGTATTCACTGCCCGTACCCTCGCCGCGAATGGCGGCTATGGGCAATACCAGATCACCCAATTTGGCGATTTTTTTCAAGCCCCCGCACTTACCCAAAAACAAAACGGCCTTGGGTTCAATAGCACTCAACAAATCCATGCAGGTAGCCGCCATGGCACTACCCATGCCGAAGTTGATGATGCTCAAATCGCCCGATCTAGCCGACTGCATCGGCTTGTCTTTTCCTTGTACGGGCACCCCAAAGCGCTCAGAAAAGAGGGTCAAATACTGCGAAAAATTCGTCAGCAAAATGTAGGATCCAAATCCTTCCAAGGGTACTCCGGTGTAGCGAGGCAGCCAGTCTTTTACTATTTCTTCTTTGGTCTTCATAGGCTTTTAAAAAAAAGGCCGCCGGCTCTCGCCGGCGGCCCCTCTATGCAATAGACTTGCTTTTTTAGTAAGACAATTTGAAGTCAACACGGCGGTTCAACGCGCGACCTCGTGAACTACCGTTGTCGGCAATAGGCATTTCTTGGCCATGACCAACTGCAGTCAATCGGCTCTCAGCTACGCCTTTCAAAACCAAGTATCGTACAACAGATTCAGTGCGCTCCTGGCTCAATGTCTTGTTGGATTCAGGGCTACCTACATTATCGGTGTGACCTTGAACTTCAACCATAGCTTCAGGGTATTCGTTCAACAAACTGACCAGCTCGTCCAAATTGCTAAAAGAAGATTCCAAGATGACCGCTTTTCCAGTCTCAAAGTTGATACCCTTGGCCGCCAAAGCAATCTTTTTGATTACCTCAGGCTTGATCTCGGGGCATCCTTTGTTGGCTACGATACCGGCTACATCAGGACACTTGTCTACGTTGTTGTATACACCGTCTCCGTCCGTATCTGGACAGCCTTCTCCAGCTACGTCACCGGCTACATCGGGACACTTGTCTTTGCGGTCTTCGATGCCGTCACCGTCAGAGTCGGGACAACCATTGAACATGGCTGAACCAGGAACGGTGGGACATTCGTCGCGGTTGTCAGCAATGCCGTCACCATCGGTATCAGGGCATCCGCCGAATTCAGCTTTACCAGGTACGTCAGGACATGCGTCTTTTGAATCCTGGATGCCGTCACCGTCGCGGTCAGGGCAACCATTGAATTCAGCTTTACCAGCCACTTCAGGACACTTATCATCGGCGTCAAAGATGCCGTCACCATCGGTGTCAGCATTACAACCGTTGGAATCCACATAGTTGCGGTAACGCTCTTCGGTGTTCTTACACAAGTCGTACTTGTCGGGTACACCGTCCATGTCTTTGTCTTTGGGTCCCTTGCTGTTTCCACCCATCATGGTAGACTCTCCAATAGAGAAGGTCACACCAATACCGTGGTAACCCCAAGCATCGTTCGTGCGGAACAACTTGTGGGTAATGGGGTGCACAGGATCGGGATAGGCATCAACCGCACCGTCCCACATATCAGAGAAGGTGTACGTCAATGAATAGCTATAGTGCAAAGCAACTTTGTCAGTCAAGAACAAGTTGAAACCAGCGCTACCGGTAGCCTGGGCGTTCATGTCAACAAAAGCAGGCTTTTTGGTCACGTCCCAATACACTTCGTCTTGGGTGTAGGGAGCATAACCCCAACGCACTTGGCTGAAGGCATAGAAGCCACCCAAACCACCCTGGATGTAGGGAGCGAATTTGGCGTCTTCGGCCAAAATAGAGCCGTTGTTGAATTTGAAACGAGCAGCAACGGTCAAATCCATGGTGTTGGCACGGAAAGACTGATACTGGTATTCGGTACGAAGGTCCCAATCTTCCCACTTTCGGGTGAATCCCACGTCACCAAACGAGAAAGCACCCACCAAATCAATGGCAGGGTTCACGTAGTAACCGAAAGAAACGCCACCGCCTTGGTAGTCGGGAGATTTGGCAAACATGAGCGAAGAGCCCATATCGCCTAGGTATTCACGGAAGCCGCCAGTCAATTCCAGGGTGTGTGTGCCTGGAGCCTGTGCCATCAACGAACCCGCTGATAGACACGCCATTGCGGCGCTCAGGATACCTTTTCTTAAGTAGTTGTTTTGCATAGATGGTTTCGAACTAGAGTAGGTGTTAAAAAACAAATATAAGGAAGTGGGGTAGAAAAAAAACTTTTTGGCAAAATTTCCACACTGGGCTGACAGCCTCTGTTTGGACTAAAAAACCCTGTAACTATTGGCCTTTCGCTCAGTTGTAAATCAACACCTGATTGGCGCTTCTCTGCACAATGTACTGAGCCAATCGACCACGAGCTGGACCTTGCAAGGGGAAGCCGGCATAGGTGTATCGGCTATCACAGCACTTGACAAAATCACCCCCAATGAAGGAACCGCACATGAGCTGAATTTCGATGGAGTCAGCCCAAATCATGGAACAGCTGGAAGTCGGCTCAAAAGCGCATGCCCGCTCAAAGGCATACCACTGATCGTCGTAATCGTGAATCAACAATACTCCCTTCACACCGCCTTCTAAGTAGGCATGAGTACCCACATTGGCCAGGTGCATATAGGAAGGTAGGTTGAGATCAATGTTGATGTTAACCGGGCCTTTGGGTATGGCCTGAGTCACCTGCGCCGAATCGTTGCAAGAACTGCATTGAATGGCCAAGAGGCCCAAGGCTGCTATGAAGGCCCAAAATTTCATTCGTAGGTATAAAATCCTTTGCCCGATTTGCGGCCGTGGTGACCCGCGTCCACCTTTTGCTTTTGGATGCGGCTGGGACGAAACTTGGAGTCGTAGTTGAATTGTTCAAACATCGAGGAAGTCACCGAGTAGTTGGTCTCTACCCCGATCAAATCCATCAATCGAAAAGGACCCATCTTAAAGCCCAAGGCTTCCATGTGGGCATCGATGGTTTCAAAATCTGCCACTCCCTCTTCTACCATTTTCAAGGCCTCCACATAGTAATGGCGGGCCACCCGGTTGACAATGAAACCCGGTGAATCTGCGGCGTATACGGCTGTTTTCTTCAGCGATTGAGCCCAGGCAAAACTGGCTTCGGCGACCTCGGTAGTGGTCGCTGCACCTTTGATGATTTCCACCAATTTCATGATGTGGGCGGGATTGAAGAAATGCACGCCGACTACTCTCTGCGGATGCGTTAGCCCTGATGCAATTTGAGTAATGGGAATACTGGATGTATTGGTGGCCAAAATGCTATCGGGGCTATTCTGAGCTTCCAACTTGGCGAACAGCTCTCGCTTTACTTCAAGTTTCTCCACCACAGCCTCCAAAATGAAGTCGGCTTTCAGGGCCGAGAAATCGGTGCAAGGGTGCAACAATGCTAGCGCTTTGTCGTGCTGTTCTTGGTCGATGCGGCCTTTTTCTAATGAGGATTGCAATTGCTTGCGCACATAAGCCTCCCCCTTTTCAACTGCCTCCGTGCGCAGGTCAAACAGAAGGGTTCTGTACCCCGCCAAAACCGAAGAAATGGCGATACCCGACCCCATGACACCGGCACCGATGACGGCGACTGATTGAATGGACTGTGATTGGCTCATGCTTGAACAAAGATAATCAATGAGGGGATTGTGGCCGAAGCCGCAAAATCAGTGGGACTTAACCGGTTTATCGCCCGCGAATCCAAGAGGCAGGGTTCTGCTTGGCCTGACCCAACCATACTTGAAAGTTCAAAATGGTTCGGCCTTCTTCGTCGGTCATAACTTGGCCCAGTTTGGTACCCGAGCTCAATTCTTGGCCCTTGGCCACATAAACTTTTGACAACCGGGTATACACCGTAAAGTACTCCCCATGGTTCACCAAGACCGCTTGGCCTTGGCCAGGAATGGTCAAAATCGCCGATACCTTTCCCTTAAACACACAGCGCGCCTCTCCCCCCGATTGGGTGGTGATATCTACCCCGTTGTTGATCGTCGTGATGCCCGGCAAATCCGGATGCTGGTGCGTGCCAAAACTCTGTGATATAAAACCGCGTTCAACCGGCCAGGGCAAACCGCCCTTATTGTTAACAAAGTCAGCGCTCAAAGCTCGTGCTTCAGGTGTCAAGGTTGAACTTGATGGACTTGACTTTGCCGTTCCCGATGATTTTGGAGCACTATTTTTCGCTGCCTGGCGCTGTCGTTCACGTTCAATTTCACGCGCAATAGCCTTGCTGATTTCTTTATTTAACTGGGCTACTTTAGCGCGATTTTTCTCAATGCGTTTCTTCAATTCTGCTTCTTTTCCAGTCAACGCTGTCACCATTTGCTGCTTGGACTTCTTGTCATTTTCGAGCCTGTTCATTTCCAGCCGTTGATTGCCCAACAAACCGTAGCGCTCCTTTCTAAGTTGATTCAACTCGGCCAATGTGGTTTGCACCTTTTCTGCTTGTGCATTGATAGACGCAATCTGATGTCGTCTAAAATCAGACAATTTTCGCAAGAATTTCATGCGACGCATGACTTGACGAATGTTCTTAGCTGATAATAAAAATGCAACTTCTTGCCCCCCTTTTCGGGTTTTATAAGCTTGAATGATTGTCCTCTTCAATTTCACCCTCTCCTTTTCATAGGCGAATTGCAAACGGTCTAATTCTTTCTGTTTGTTTTGAGTTTCGAGGTCCAATACCTGCACCTCTTCTTGCAAATTGCGAAGTAGCTGTTCGCTTTGAACAATAATTTGATTCAGTGCATTCAACCTGTACAGGGTTGCTTTTTTTTCTTTTTGGGTAGTTTTGAGAATTTTACGATTGGCGGCAATGTCAGACTCCGCCTTCTTTCGTTTCTTTTCCAAACTCGAACGAGATTGGGCATGCAGAGAATTCACCAACCAGAAGGCGGCGATCCAAATCAATCCTATTTTTAGGCAATTCTTCAATACTCCACGAGCTCGTACCCATCAGGTACGGCGAATGGATACGAAGGTATGGACGTAAATCTTGCCGTTTTTAACCGCAAAGAGGCCTGTACGATATTCTGAGCGGATGCCTTCGTTTCTCCTCCCAACAGACGAATAAACTGAGGCATGTTCATGCCATCCCCTTCGGTAAATTCATCGTAGGCCCAGGTCAGACGCCAGGTTTCGGCAGGGTCATTCACAGAAGCACAATGAAGCAAGGTGCGTGATTCGTTCTCGCCTTTCCACGTAGCCGAACGGCCACGGTACACCAAGCTGCTGTCTTCCCAGCTGCAATCGTTGATGGTGCCGGGGAGGTAACTCACATCCAATCCGTGGTATTTGGCCTTGATTCTAGGGGCCTCGCCTTGGGCATCTTCCTCATAGGCCATGCACAAACAGGGCCCAAAGGCTGATTCTTGGTTCATCAACATCTCTTGCAAAGCTGTCAATGGCATGGAAAAACCAAGCAATTCAGTCATGCGTTCAGCAGGCATGCTGTAGTATTTGCGGTTGTACAAATCCATCATGAAAAAGGAGTCTTTGCGCAGCAAGCCTTTGGCAACTTGAATGCCTAAAGCGGCTTGTATGGAGAACCATACAATGCTGTCCCTTCGCATGCGAACGCTCAATATGAGGCCCATTTCCTGACCAAATCCCGCAGCCATGACATCGTACCGGGCGGCTAGATACTCCCAGTTGTGAACAGACGATTCTATCGTTGCAGTGTCACCAGCGTTCAACTCGTCAGAGAAAGTCGTATCCTGCTGGGCCCAAGTCAAAGAGGCCGTCATCATAAAAAGGGCGAGAAATAGGTATTTCATTTTCATTCTATTATGTAAGGTTGGCAGCGAGCCGATATTGGCCAGCCGCGCTGCTTGTGCAAGTCGCGTGCCATTTTCCACTCGGCCTGTAAATTTCGGTTCTCCAAGGGTTGCTCCAATTTTTTGAATTGCTCGGCCAAGAACACCCAATCATCGTACAGCAAGAACTGGTACAAAGGTCTGTTTTCGTTTAGGCTTTCAAAAGATTCAGCGCCATAAATGGATAAGGTTTGCTCTGCCAAGGGTCTCAATCCGCTCAAAAGCGGCAACAACCAACCTGAGGTTTGGGCTTCTTGCATGGCTTTGGCCCATCGAGCCAGGGCTGCTACCCTGACAGGTACGGGTGAAAAGGGGTACAAGGCCTCCAATTCCGTAGCCAAAGCGAACAACTCCTCTACCTCGCCGTTCAAGTACATCCAAGCGGCTAACTCTTCCATTCCGGCTGCCGTCGGATGTTGACGAATCTCGGCCGCCAATTCTTGCAAGCGCTGCTCGGCGCCACCTGGAGCCACAAAGATCAAATCGCTTGGGCTTGATTGGGTTGGGGCTTCCCGCTCAGGGACAATGAAACGCGTCGCCCAGTATTGCCATTGCGGGCCTTTTCCAAATCGCTCGCCCCACTGCTTCCATAGGGTCTCTGCTTGGGAAGTCTGGCCTGCCTTGAACCAAGCTTCTACGGCATCGACATGGCGAGAATAGGAACGGGGCGTCAAGGCCAACCCTTGCTCGTAACATAGTGCTGCTTGCATGGGATCATCCATTTGTTTGTATACCTCGGCTTCGGCGTCCAACACCGCCAACCAAAGACCGGTGTCTTGAAATTCATTGTACTGCAGGGCCTTTTCCAACCAATACAAGGCAGCCTTGAAATCGGGCATATTCAACTGGGCATAGCGGTAAGCGGGCAGAGCCAAATGAGGACCCGATTTGACTTGGGAACTCAACAGGGCTGCAAAGGCCGATTTGGCCTTTTCGGCATCGCCGTTCAGACGCGCTAGCTCGGCGGCCCTGAACTTTTGTTCAAATTGCAACAGAGGGGTCAACACCTCGCGAGCCGTAGGGTTCACCCCGGCAATTGAATCTACCTGGGCCCTAACAGACCCAAGCAGGAAGAGCATTAACCCTGTGAAGAGAAGTCTCCAATGCTGTAGACCTGGCTGCGCCCGTCGATGGAAACCTGGTTTCCGATCATGGAGTCTTGGCATTGAAAATGAGTCAAGTTGCATTCGTTCAGGAGTATGCTGTTGCTGATGTTGCAGTGCTGGAGCTTGCTGCCCTTGCCAATGGCCACATGGGGCCCGATCTGGCAATGGCTCAATTCTACACCTTCGGCAATATAGCAAGGTTCTACTATCTGTACATGCTCAGGGAAACGCCCTGGGGTCAGACCAAACTGTTCTTTCTTGTTTTCCAATACGCGTTGGTTGGTGTATACCGTGGCCGCGTAGTTGCCGCAATCTAACCACTCGTCAACCTTACCAGGCATGAACTGCATGCCCTTCTGCTTCATGTTTTCCATGGCATTGGTCAACTGGTATTCGCCTTTTTCCTTGATGTCGTTGTCAATCAAATATTGCAATTCCGCATTCAAGGTTTCTCCACTCTTGAAGTAGTAAATGCCGATGATGGCCAAATCGGAAACGAATTCGGTGGGTTTTTCCACGAAGTCGGTGATGACCCCATCTTGGTTGTACTTCACCACCCCAAATTGCTCGGGATTGGCTACTTGGTGAACAAAAATCACCCCGTCCTTGCTGCGATCCAAACGGAAATCAGAGCGGAACAAGGTATCGGCAAAGGCCACGATTACCTCGCCCTGCAAGCATTCTTTGGCGCAGAGAATGGCATGGCCGGTTCCCAAGGCCTCCTCTTGGTAGAAAATGCGGCCCTTGGCACCAATTTGATCGGCAATGGCCAACAATTGAGCTTCTACTTCGGCACCAAAATCACCGATGACAAATCCTACCTCATCGATGGGCTCGTCGGTCATGGCGGCAATGTCTTCAATCAACCAATGCACAATCGACTTGCCCGCAACGGGAATCAAGGGTTTGGCAGTGGTTAAAGTATGGGGCCTCATGCGCTTGCCGCGCCCGGCCATAGGAATGATTAGTTTCATAGTATTCGTGGCATTAGGGCCAAAAACGGGCACAAAGTACGCCAATCAAAGGCACTTTTCCCTTTCAGACTTGTTTAATGAGTGTGAACTTTTGACGAATTGCCGGTCTCAAACCCCGCTTGAACCATAGCCTCCTGCACCGCGCTCAGTGGCATCCAAAGAGTCGGTCAAGGTCCAGTCTACGCGTTCGTGTTTGGCGATGACCATCTGAGCCATTCGATCTCCGTCTTTCACTTCAAAGGGCTCCGATCCGTGGTTGATCAGCAGCACTTTTATTTCCCCTCGGTAGTCAGCATCGATGGTACCAGGGCTGTTCAAAACGGTAATGCCGTGCTTGAGTGCCAAGCCACTTCGGGGACGCACTTGAGCTTCGTATCTGCTGGGGAGAGCCATGAACAAACCCGTGGGAATCAAGGTGCGTTCACCCGGTGCTATGACCACAGGCTCGCTCACAAAAGCGCGCAGATCCAAACCGGCACTCAACTCCGTTTCGTGTGAAGGCAAGGGGTGGTGAGAGCGATTGATGATGGGTATGTTCAAGGAATTCATGATTTTGATTTTATGCGTTTCCAAGGGCGCTCGATCAACCAAACACCCATGAGGTAGGCGGGAACAGCCATCCAAGCCAATGACTGCAATTCGGGCATGGTAAGAACCGCGTATCCGCAGGCGAATGCCAGAGTCAAGGCTGGAAGAATTTTGCCCAACTCGTAGGGAATCGGATAGGCTTTTTGCCCCCAGATGTAGGCGGCTATGACCATACTGGCATAGGCCCCCAAGGTGGTCCAAGCCGAACCTTCAAAGCCCAAACGGGGTATCAAATAAAAGTTTCCGACCAGGGTCAACATAGCACCTCCGAGGGCGATGATGGCGCCCCATTGGGTTTTGCCTGACACCTTGTACCATACACTCAAATTGTAATACAAACCCAGGCAGACATTGGCCGCTAGCAATATGGGCACCACCGACATGCCGCGGTTATCGGCAAAATATTGGGGGTTGCGAATCAGCAAAGGACCCAAGAAGGGCAAGGACACCAGTGTGGCCAAAAAGAGAAACCCGACCACATAGCTGAACCAGCGCATCACATAGGCATAGGTTTCGGGGGCTTTTTCATCGCCAGCCCGGCTGAAAAAGAAGGGTTCAGCTGCAAAGCGAAAGGCCTGCACAAAAAGAGTGAGCACCAGGCTCAATTTGTAAAAGGCCGAATATACCCCCACCTCGTATTCAGCACTTCCATTCGGAAGCAAGTGCTTCAATAAAATACGGTCGAAGGTTTCATTCACCATACCCGCCAAACCCACCACTACCATAGGCAGAGAATAGCGCAGCATGTCGTTGAGCAAGCCCCTATCCAGTCCTTCTCGCAAATTGGAAAAAGCTCCGGCCAACAGAGGCAAAGTCACCACAGAGGCCAGCAGGTTGGAAAGGAAAATGTTTGACACCATTTGTTCAGGCCTGGCCCAGTATACGGCCCATTCGTGTCCTTGCGAAGCCCAATAGGGACAGAGTAATACGAAAAACAGGTTGGCCCCGATGTTGACCCCAATGTTCGTCAGCCGCACGGCGGCAAAGGCCCAGGGCTTTTCTTGCTGCCTCAACCAGGCAAAGCCTAACGCAGACAAAGCATCGGCCGCCAAAATAATGGCAAACCACAAGGCGTATTCAGGGTGTTCGGGATAGCCCAACAAATCCATGATGGGCAATGCAAATAACTTGGCAGTCAATACCGCAAATAATCCAGTTATGATTAGCGCATGGCCTGCCGTAGCAAAAACACGAGCCGGGTTTTCGGTCTTGCGGGCGAAATGGAAAAAGCCTGTCTCCAAACCCAAGGCGGCCAGAACCGCTCCGAACGAGGCGTAGGCGAACATCACACTCACCACCCCGTAGTCCCCGACCAAGGCCAGTTTGGCGGTATACAAGGGTACCAATAAAAAGTTCAGGAATCGCCCCACCATCGTACTCAAACCGTAGACGGCAGTCTGCGAAGCCAGCTTTTTCAGAATTGACACGATTCAAAGGTAAAGGGACAAGCCCTACCAAATGAAAGATCTTGAATGAATAGGGGGCTCTTCTTCGACTAGGAAAAAGACACTAATTCAGAAAAACACAGTAGGGGATACTGCCATTAAAAAGTGTTTCTGAATTCTACCAATTTGCGTTTTACCTAATTATTTCTCTTTTCCTTTCTTACGAAATAACGTGAACTCGACATCCCGCCGTAATAGAGTTTAAATTTCTCTTTCGATAGTATTGAGATTGTGCCCCAATTTCCTTTGAAAAATGAAGATCCTCCATACCATGAACGCCACATTCTTGGAACCATAGAAAATTTTCCATTTTTTGAATACCTCACATTCATATACATGAGCATATCCTTGGTCCATCCATCATAATAGTTATCGCTGTATCCATGTAAATTTCTGGTTTTTTCCCCTTTTACCTCTTTCTCTACCCATTTGAAATAAACCTTATGACTCGCAAAGCCTCCAACACCTTGCCACGTGTAATTCGTGAGAATGTTAGTTAGATACTGATTGCTGATTTGTCCCTTTAACTCATCTGTTAAACCATTCTCTTTGTCATCCAACAGGTCGAAAACATAAGACATTGTATCAGACTCACCCTTTTTCAAGATGTAATCAACCAATGATTGCTGCATGCCTCCAACAAATTTCTGGTCCTCTTTCATCATTTTACACGCCTCTTCAAAATCTTCCCAATTTTCTGACTTGATTAGGCCTACAAAACATTGCTTGATTCTCGCTTTACCTGAATCTTGCCATTCTTTATCTTCAGCATCTATTCGCTGAAACTCCCCTATGGCCTTACAAAACTTCTTATTTGACAATTCTGTCATTCCCTTTTCAAATTCTTCTGGAGGACCACAGGACACAAAAGCAAGTGAAATGAATAAAACAACAGTTGAGAGTATTTTAAAATTTTTCATTTTTGGTAGGTTAACAATGTAAAAATAGAAGGAAACCAATTTGTTACAAAACAATTCACCGTAAATTTTTGTGAATGACACTCCATTCTTAATCCTCAGTACTGAATTGTGTTAAGTTGAAAGTCCGGAAAAAACGTCGCAGACCCTTTGGAATTGTTCAAGAGAAATTCATACAACTCTTCCGTTCGGAACATTCTCTCCAAGGCACCATGATTCAATTGACCAAACTCTGTGAACCGCAGATTCTGATCGTTGCATTCTCGTATGGCATTCGCCATAACTACCGATTCCCTGAAAGGGATGGCCTCATCTCTTTTACCATGCGCGATCCAAACTGGAATTGTCGATAACCTGCACCCGTCAACCGTCTTACCTCCCCCACAAAAAGCAGCCGCCGCACAAAACATATCAGGAAATTTCCCTGCCGTATGCAACGTACCATATCCACCTAAACTCATTCCAGTAATCGATATGCGATTGGTATCGATGCTATTCGAAGCTATAACCGATTGAATACACTTAACAACACTATCCGGTTTCCATAATTGGCCCTTTCTTACCTGGGGAGCTACGATGACGGCTGGAAAAGACCTTCCTTTTCTCACTTCCGCAATCAATCCATATCGTTTGACCAAATTCAAATCCGTTCCACTCAACGATCGACCATGCAAGAAAACCATTAAAGGCCAATTAAATCCACTATCAGCATTGTAATTATCTGGTAAGTAAATCCAATACGGATAGGGTGACTGGCTGGAACTAATCGTGTACAAATTTTGTCCGAACCCGACAAACGGCAATAGACCTAAAACATAAATAAAAAGTCTTTTTTTCATTACAACATTGGACTTATAAACAGAGGTTGCGATGCAAAATAAACAATATAACACTAACCCCTGGCTCCTTGGAAAATAAAACTACGCTTATTAGACCAAAAAATTGATAAAAATGCTTTTTATTGCAATCCATAATTTTGAAATTTGAATGTTCTATCAAAATGTATAAAAAGAATATAACCTACAGCCTTTTCATTGGTTGTATTAGCATTATTGGTTTTTTCATTTTTAAAAATTGGACATCTCGGAATGGTCATGAAACCAAGATTGCTAAGATTCAACAATTACCGAAATCTGAACCGCGACCTGAAGTTAAAACCGTACTAATATCTGAACTAAGCCAAAAGCAAATACGTCTAATCTCAAGAACAAATCCCTGTTATTTGCCTTTACTCAGGGATTCGACCTTTTATCCTAAAGGATCTCGTGTGGGCTTTCAGTATTCAGACTTGTACAATTCACATTTAGGCCAAAATCATCCTTATGCAAACAGGTATATAGTGGGTGATTTCAATACTTTAAATGACGAAATGAAAAGTCGAGGAGTGAAGGAATTTTACCCATCAATAGAAAACCTTAGAGACTTCGACCAAGTTTCTGAAAAAGTAAAAGAATTTCTTAGCAATTATGATCCTAAAAGTGAGAAAAACTCTCAAATAGATTTAAAAGTTGATTCTAGCGATTTTGCCCAATTGGAGGCCCTTAACTTTTACAATCAAGTATGGAAATTTTACTCAGAACCCATTGAGAGTACCGTAAACCACATAGGAAATCAATCCTTCGCCTCCGGACAATCTGTTTGTTTATGTGAGGCACACGAAGACACACTTCAACTAATCGCACGCTTTGCCGTCTCTTCAAAAAGACTGGACATAAAGCTGACAACTGCACCAGATGGTACAGTCGAACGTACACATTTCCAATTGCTGCCTATTGGAAATTTTAGGCATTATTACGCCCCTCTTTACCATATATCTAGTAGAAATTGGGAAACCCAACGTGACTACAATGAACTCGATAGTCTACATGACCTAAAGTTAGGCGCAATCAATCATGAAGTTACTTTCTATAGAGGAAGAACTGAATTGCCCAATTTTTTACTAATGAAGCCCGATTCAGCTTATACGAAAGCAATGCATGGAAATGGAATACATGAAGTTGCATTGCGGGAATTATCGAGAGGGATGTTAGGCTCTCCAAATAGCATTGGTTGCATTCGTGTTAGTGATTTCGGAAGTAAATTTTGCCGATGGTGGACGCCTCAACAAGCTAATTTCTTTATTCTATATCAACCCGATCGTTATTTCTCATCACTCGAAAATTAATAGATAAAAGAAACTATAACTTGAATTAATTTTTATAGAAGACCATTTGATTTTGAAACTTGGAAGCCCAATGATATCCCATAGAAAATGGTAAAGACCCGAAGTATTTGGACGAGTCATTATAGGCATCTACCAAATCTGGCTGAAATAATGTCTCACTAAAATCTTTTATCGGTTTTTTGTAAACACCAAATAGCATCGAGGTATGTGCGCTATTGTTAAAATATTCATATGGTATTCCCGTATCGTCTTGTAAATGAATTATTGAATTCTTCAATACAATGTTTCGAATGTCTGAAAAACCCTTGTAATGGCACAAATAACTGGCTGCTTTCATAAATGAGCCTACACCTGAATATTGGGTCAATAATCGTCTTAGAGGTTCATTCTTTTTCAAACCATTGTTTGATAAATCAACCGACAAATAGTTGACCGTCTTGATCGCATTTTCCCCTTCTTTACATATTTTCAACTGCACCCCTGTTTTAAATACTTGATTTTTAAAATCAGCAGGCGACGTTACCAACTGGCCATTAGAATCAATGGCAACCGAATTAACTTCTAAAATTCTATATCCAGAAATACCAATGCCCCATGTAATCATTGGAAGTACACCATCAATATACCGTTGATCCTTGATGTCCAAGTGCATGTTCTTTGTGATAAAATAACTCCTTAAAAACACGTCTCTCAACATATATTTAACTTGATGAAGAACGGAATCCTTATTGCTTGTATTAAGATCCATAATCTGTGGCAAACGGCCAACCGGCTCAATGGCCAATAACGTATATTCTTTAGCCTCTGGATAAACCGTATTTACATGCAAGAAATCCCCACCAGAAAAAGGGTATAATACTTTTTCAACCGTTTTTCTGTTCGCCCGTTTTTTATTGGTCGCATACCAATCAGACAGTGGCTCCAAACGAGCTTTCAAAATTTTATCAAAATCTTTATTCATAGTATTAGAATACCCTTCATAAAATTTTTGATTAAAATTTGGTAGAGCTAATTTTCCCGAAATTATTTGAGCAACAGTATCAAAATCATTATGAAAGTCTAGAACAACTTCTACAGGAACGCTATCTTTAGTTGAATTACCTATTATTTCAGTCCGATCTACAGATGATTTGTTCTGATTGCAGGATATGGCTATCACTGAAACAATCAATAAAATATTAATTTTCATTATCTAACTTTTATTCTTTGGCCAATCCTTAATTTATTGGGATTGGAAATGTTGTTTAATCGTTGAAGTTTAGAAACGGTTGTACCGTATTTCCTTGCTATACCAGATAAGGTCTCCCCCGATTTTACGACATGATACCGGGAGCTTGAAGAACTTCCTGAACTAGCTGATACCGGATCAGTAATCTCATTTTTGGACAACTTATAAGTATGGCTAAATAGATTTCCGGAATTTTTATCAATGATCAATTCTGGATTGAAGCTATTTCCCCTGTATCTCGTTTCGAAATGCAGATGAGGACCGGTACTTCTACCCGTTGTTCCTCCGAGCCCAATCAATTCCCCAGCCAAAACCAAGTCGCCAGGCTCGCACAACAATTTATCCAAATGACCATAAAGCGTTTCGATTCCGTTGAAATGCCTAATTACAACACAATTACCATAGCCTCCAGAGTTGAATTGTGCATATCGAACAATTCCATTGAACGAACTGTAAACGCTATCTCCAATATTCAAACCCAAATCCAAGCCTCTGTGCATGCGTCCCCACCTCATTCCATATCCCCAAAAAAACACTCCCCAATAATTGAAAAAGAACTGTTCGGATTCTTTTATTAAATACAATTCAACAGAATCTGACGCGGAAATCGGTGATTTTTCTGGAATGTGTACATACTGAGTGTTCCAATTCCGGAAAAAGAAAGAATCATTTTTTAGAATTTCTTGGGCGAGTAATGATCGGCTTGAGTCAGTCAGCGTTGCTCCAACAGAGTCTACAAAGCTCCTGTATCCGGAATTAAAGTTGATCGGTACAGATTTTCCCGTAGAATCCAACAACCCAAATCGTTCACCCCGTGATCCTGCCATTTTGAAAGAAGAGCCTTGAAGAACCCCTGACCAAACTATGGCACCCAGCATGGTAGCCAAACTCAATAAAATCTTATAGCTCGCTTTCCTCGTGTTATCAACTAACATCATTGAAATATTGTCTTTCTAAATTTGGTTACTTCTCAATAGATCTCAAATGAAATGATAAACTCTTCTTATCATTCTGCCATGTTCCAACAAAATCAGAGAACATACCTCCATCAAAACTTCCCTCGAATGACTCCGATTCACCATCTAAAGAGCAGTAAAAATCAATTCTTCCAAATGAATTGCACGAGCCGTACAAAGGAATGGGGGAGCCAATTTTATTGTAGTAATAATATCCTGTAACTCTGCATTCCCATTTTTCTTCAAATTCACCGTAGTGCTCTACTTTTCCATATTCGATTTGAGCCCTTATGGGAATGCCAGAAATTGCCCCTTCATAATTGTATCGTGGCATCACCTTTTCTACCGGCTTTTCCTGTTCATTAGGTTTTACCCCATCTTCAACCCTTTGCGAATCTGCAATCATCATCGTTTCAGACTCGTTCTTTTCAGTTCCCGACTCAATTGAATCACACCCGCACACGGCGAAAAGCACCACTGCAATGAAGGAAAGAAAGGAATGCGGTGCTATTCTTCTCAATAATTTCATTTTTCTAAAATTCTTATTTTTACACCCATATTTCAAACGTGAAGTCGGTCAATAAATTATTCATTCTCCTGTCTGCTCTAGTGATTTTTACTCAATGTCAAAATTCCCAACCAGAACAAAAATACACAACAAAGAACAGTGAGGCTGATTCTGTTAAAACGGAGGTCACCATAGTTGATTCCCGACTAACTCTAGAAGAGGCTTTGCGCGGCAAGGACATACCCGACTCCATTCGTCGCAATCTAACCATTGTATCCGTTACCCATTTCGGGTATGACAATAAACTGCACATAGGACAACTTGTATGTGACAAAAGTGTACAAGTAGAATTATCCTCCATTTTCGATTCTCTACTTTCCATTCGTTTCCCCATTGAATCGGTAAGGCCCATAAGCAATTTTGGCTGGAGTGATGATCGTTCCATGGCGAATAACAATACCTCTTGTTTCAATTATAGAACTATAGCCCATTCAAGCCGAATTTCTCAACACGCCTACGGGAGAGCCATTGACATCAATCCGTTCCAAAACCCCTATGTTTCTACATCTGGAAATTCCCAACCAGAAATGGCTTCTTATAACCCTGACGCAAAAGGTACAATAACGCAATCGTCTCGAGTTGTAGAAATATTCAAACATTACGGATGGGGCTGGGGCGGCAATTGGAGAGGTTCAAAAGACTACCAACATTTCAGCAAGAATGGTAGGTAAATTACCAATGGGAAATTACCTTACTCTCTACATCAATTTTATAGGGACCACCCTCATATTGGTCAATATTCCGTATATCAGCCAATCGTTCTACTAAATAAACCGTACCATTGGAATGTTTGGCAATCCAATATTTCCCCCATAAACTTCCATTCCTGTAACAAACCACGTAGCTACCAACATCGATAGAATTCCCTTTGAGCAGTTTCACCTTGATAGTACCCGTATACTGACGATATTCCTCGTCAAAATAGCGAAAATCCAATTCACGTGGGGCAAATGAGGCTTCATCCAAATGGCAACCCACGATTTTGTATTCTTCGGTGCGCTTGCCAGTATTGTCCCAACCCATAATTCGAATCACGATTCCAATTCGATCTTCCAAAGGGTTTTGGAAATAACCAACATACTCCACGTCACCGGCTACTTTCCCTTTTGTAATTTCCTTCGTCTCTCCGTTGAACGTACATGTGACTGAATACTCTGAGCCATACTGTCCAGAAGGAAGCTTCATTTTGGCCCCATCGACTTTCAACACATTGAAAACCAATGGAAATTCTTGCCCTTTTGAATTCACCGCCGTTTTCAAGTCCGAAACCGGAAAATGGCTCACAGGCTTGATGCCCATCTTCGACAACTCTTTTGAGATCGATTCCTTTTCGGTACTCCAATTCAATGCCCTACCACTTTGTGAAGCGTCGAAACAACGCGAAGAAAATGGGGTCGCGGTGATCTTGTCATTGAGCAAGTTGATCACATATACAAAGTCTGATTGACCACATTCCGAATTGTTGGAAGTCGTGTATCGATAGGCCAACAATCCTTTATCAGACCATCCCATTGGAACCAACTGGGCTTTAGCTGTGTTTAAGGCATGAGCTGTACCGTTAAAATTTTGCACAGGATTGGCAAACTCTTCCTTGATCGAAACCGAGCCCGTCATTTCAGAACCTTTGATTGAAGCAACAGCATTCCGATTGGCTCCTCCTAATGATAAATTCTCGGTTGATTTCGCTTGGTTGTATAAATATTGCAAAATGGCTGCCATCTGTTCTTTCTCAGCACATGGAACACACGATACCTTACCCTGCTTCAATTCATAATCCAATGGACTAAGATCACCTTTTAAAAAACCCGACTCCTGCAATTTTTGTTGAAAAAAAGCAAGCATATCAGAACTGGAAATCTCCCCATCGGGGTTGTTCTTTTTGTAGTATTCAATGCATTCCATTTCCAATTCAGTCCCTTTAAAATTGTCAAAACCCATGACTTGCATTTGATAAGCCATGCAGTCGGTCATTTTGGGGGCTTGTGAGCATCCCTGAAAAAACAAAATGCCAAAGAAGGCTAAATAGAGAATAGAGAACTTTTTCATTTATGACAAATTAAGGAAAAACCGTATTTAAATCGCAAACAGACGATATTGCTTTTATGAAAGCTCAATATTTTTATTAAACCGCCATTCAAGCTTGTTTTTTTATCCCAACACAATAAATCAAACAAAAACGCTGTTGTTAAGAGAAAGGACTTGTTATGCATTGATTATTACCACCTTCCAGAAGTACGAAATTTCGATCTTACCGTAGAAGGGAGTTTTAATTTAATTGATGCAAAACATGAAACAACAAATTGCACCGCCTAAAGGCACACAAAAAAAAACAGCTGTTCTCCTCATTCTCGTCAGCTTTTTCATTCAACTCAATGCTCAGCAATTTGGAAATTGGGAAGAAGGAACGGTCTACAACAATGGCCTAGTATCAGACCCGGTCGTAAGCAATTCTATAGCCTTCAATTCTGCCATTCAAAATCACAAACTTGTGATGTTGGATTTTTTCACAACCTGGTGTGGCCCTTGTGCCAAGAGAGCCCCATTGGTTGATGAAATAAAACAAGCATTCCCTGATAGTCTCCTTGTCATCAAAATTGATGCTGAGAAACATTACGAGTTAGCCGAGCAATATGGAGTAAGTACCTATCCTACGTTTGTTCTATTATCAAATGGTATTGAGATTGAACGAGACCCCATTCTTAGCATAAGCCACATTAGAGAAGTATTGGCAATGATAGAGTTGGGAACTTACGATGCTCAATTCTTTGAGGGCGAAAACTCAATCGGTTTTGGCTTTGGCGAAGGAGGTGATTGTTACTATTTCAATTTTGGCAATGCTCTATTTGTCACATACGATGACCAAGTCGCAGAAATCTTTGCGCAAAAATTGGGATTGGTTAGCTGGGGGAAAGGCAAGAATTTAATAGGAGAACGATATTGGACCCCTCCGGTAAACGGCAATCCGATAACCCAAGCACGTGCAATTGGTTTTGTGGGAAGCAATGGTAAGATATATGAGACACAAGATCATTACCGGCAAGACCCAGAAAGAGTATTGATTGACCCAGAAATGTTTGGCAGATACCCAGCAAACAAAGGTGGAGGATTAAAAATGATACGGTTATGAAAACTAAGTTCAATGAAATCGTTATGATGGCAGGGATGTTCGTTTGCAGTATCCCTGGCCTTAAAAGCCAAGTGATTGCTATTGCTGGAAGTGCTAGTTTTGATCCAAAAACTGGAGAAGCATTCCAAACAATTGGGATAGAAAACACAATACCTCCGGCTAGTTTATCTCTGCAACTTGGTTTGAATGATGGTGCTCCTTCTACATGCAAGTTAGATATCACACCAACGGGATTTCACCATGCCTATTTGGCGCACCAAGTTGCACCTATGATAGGGGTTGATTTCGTTCGACAGCCAGTAAATGGAGATATACCCAGCTATTCTTACGGCCTAGTTAAAGGAGGGTTAAAATTCTCAACCAACCGACTAATGGGTGGAATTGAATACGGCATGCAGCCCATACGCAAAGGGCCGCAGTTTATAACCATTAGGATGGCTTATGTGATTGGTTTGACTCATGATTGTTTGAGAAAGCGAATTCACCAGCAGAACATGAGCAAGTTTCTTCAATTCTAAAAGTAAGTGGATTATGAAAAATCTCATAAAAACTTTTTTAATGGTTGGGTTGAACAGCATGGCAGTTAAAGCCCAACAAATACAGATCAATTACAAGGCCACCCAGGAAGTCTATTTTCAATGTGCCCAAGGAATGGGCTTTGAGGAAGCCTGGTTGGACCCCGAGCAACATGTAAGCATAACTGGCAGCAAAACCCTTAAAGGAAATGAAGGAACATGGGCTTTTGACCTATTCAATCGAACTCTGAAGCCAGGCGCTGCAAATAAAATGTTATTCGATGATGTTTCGTATCGTTTTGATCCGAAAACGGAGTTGCCTCACTGGATGTTTTTTATTGATACCGGTAAAAAAGAATATCATGCCGTTGGTCTTCGGTACCACATGGTCGCAGTAAAGAGCATTGCTATATTTTTCTTAGAGCCTTATAGCGAGCATGAGGATATCATTAAGGGCATATATATACTTCCATATGCTATTGATACGGTTAATGCCATTCGCTATTACACAAGAGAAGATTCAATGAAATGGGGCCGACGATTGTACACAAGCGATGACCGAAATAAGATTCTTAGAGCTCATAATATAGAAAGAAGGATGGTTTACAACCGTGATTTACTCTGGGACTCTAACTTGGAAAAACAGGCTGCCCTATGGGCTACTCATTTGGCAGATTCCAATATTTTGCATCATAGCCCTAATAGAAATGGAATTGGAGAATGCTGCGCCTTTTCAGGCTCTAACACTCCAAGCGATGTAAAATGGGCCATTGATTTGTACATTAAAGAAAAGAGACATTACCACGGAGAAGTGATTTCGATTGAGAATTTCAAGGAGTTTGGCCATTACACCCAAGTCGTATGGAAAAACACAACGCACGTTGGTTGTGCCGAAGTCACGGGAAAATATGGGTCTTTTGTCGTCTGCCAATATTACCCATCTGGAAACGTAATTGGTCAAAAACCATATCATTAAATTTAAACAATAAATCAATCAAATGCGCAATAAAATTATATTATTCAACTTGTTCATAATCACCATAAGTTTCTGCTCTTGCAATCCCAAAAGAGCGCAGAAATCGGCCAAAAACATTGTGAATAAACCTCAGAATAAAGAAATAAAGTATGATTTTGAGTCTTTGGTAAAAAGGAGAATTATTAGCATTAAAGGTACAGGCCAAAAAACATATAAATCGTTGAAAGTTACCATTGTTAATCAATCTAAAAATGATTTACACGTCGAAGTACCAGCAGGAACATTTTTCAAAAACCCAAACCCAAAAGGTCAAAGCTTGATAATGCTCGAACCCTATACAGTTTATATACCAGCCCAATCGAACACCGCCTGGAATGCCAGCACCGCTTGTACCAATGCCGGCTGGAAATTACCTGGTACTGATGATAATTGGCCCATAGAGAAAGCACCCAAAAACCTAGATATAGCACTAAGGTTTTACGGTAATCACCAGCAAAGCATTGATGCTTATTTGGCCCGAAAAAACCCAGAAAAACTCGGATCAAAAGAGCAACAGAAGCGATTTAAACAAGTAGTAATATGGTATTACATGGGGAATAGCTATGCAGAGATAAAAAATATGCTCGCTGAAAGTGTCTTTCATAACGACATTGCTAAAGCCGAGGATTATTTAAACTCAGTAAAAGAAGATGCCCAAGAAATCTCAAATTTGATACGAAATCAAGACAAAAATGGATTGAAAGACCTGTTGAAAAAACGCACACAAAGTGCCATTCAGCAAAGTTCAAATGAAATGAAAAAGTTGAGAAACCGATTCAACCATTAAAGCTGCCACTTCGCACGTTACTACACTGAATATATCTAATGGACCAACATTCACTAATTGGGTATTCGAAGTTTTTGCCCAGGATAAATGGTGGTTCCTCTAAGATTGTTGGCCTTTTGAATGGAGGAATACGGAATTCCGTATTTGCGTCCAATGCTCGAAAGCGTCTCACCAGATCTGACAATGTGAGTTTTGGTTTTAACTGGGGGCGGTAGATCCAAAAGGGGATTTTTCATCGTGTATATTGAGGCCAAAAGCGCCTCAGTTTGCCTTTCCCAATCTTCTTCAACGAGCTCAACCCCTGGCCAATTGTCTCGAACATACGATCGAAATGAATGAACGATTATATCAGCTTGAAGGGAATAACCAGAACTTTTAAAATGCAGCTGGTCGGTCCCCATATAACCCAATTTCAACCATTTGCTCCAGCTGCTATCCCCACCCATTGCTTCGTGCAAATCGAAATACCCCCAGCCATTTTTCAAGCATTGCCGTCTCCAAACCCGAATCATGAATTTTTCATACGGTGGAATTCGGTTTCTCGAACTTGTATTTGGAGGTGCAGTTACCACAAAAGAAGTTTGAGGCCGTTGTTCATTCCACGTCTTCATGAGGTTCCCAACTTTATTTTCATAAGCCAAAGTATCCATGAAACCATTATACGCCTCATTGGTACCAAATGATAGAATGACCAAATCAGGATTCCACAGCGTTAATTCACTTTCCCATTGATCTACACTTTGAATCAAATGAGTGAATTGAGCTCCAACCAAGCCGCATTTATGGTATTCAAAGCCATTGGTATCAGACGCCAAATTCAATCCGAAAAATTGATACCCATCACATCCCGATTCCAATGAAAATTCACGTTTCAAGGTGGTGTTTAAATACAGAGAATATTGAATGTTGCAATCTTCTACTAACCGGTGATTCAACAATAAAAATGTAGAATCTATGCGCATATTTCCCTTGTGCCAAATTCCGACAAAACGAACAGTATCACCGAATAAAGTCTTTTCTATTTGCCAGTCAATCTTAGCCGACTCATCAACCGCCTTTAAGGAATACCCCCCTAGACCAAATTCTGTAATCCCATTTTCCTTAAGCCAGTTTCCGCCAATCCAATTTCCAGTTAAACTTGCCTTTAATCCTTTTGGACCATAGCTTTTCACTGCACTGTACGGAAATAAAAATCCAGATTGCTTTGCATTCCTATTTTCAGAAAGTCTTTCCCGTAATTGGCCTCCCCAATAAACACCTTGAACATGGCTATCGCCAATATGCAAGACCTTGAAATCTGGATATTCCTCAGGGCTGTACAAACGCAATAGGCAACTGTCTAAATGCTCGGAGCTAGTGAACAAATCAGAATTCAAAACCCTTACCTGAGCCGAACAATAGGACAGAAAAAACGCAAAGGCAATCAGAAAAAATAATCTCAAAATTGAAAATAGATAAAGGGTTGAACTGTCTCATCCCTGAATTGAACGATGAACTGTAACACAATAAGCAATACCAAAAACCATGCAAAAACCGGTACTTTCAACAAGGAATTCCAAAGCGACAAACTCCAGCGCTTAGGAGCAAAACACACCACAACAGCTGAAAGGAAAAATATCGACCATTCCGTACGGGCCACATAGAAATTCGCTGCATCCGATAGATGCCAACCCTGGCCAATCTGTTGGATTTGTATCAATGCAAACTCCATGCTCTCGGCTCGGAAAAATATCCAACAGAAAGCAACAAAATGAAACGTGAAGATAGCAGACAATACAGCTTTCAATGGCTGCCAACGACCCTGGAATGGCCAACGAAAAGACTTGTCCAACACCAAACCCAATCCGTGCAAAGCACCCCAGAGTACAAATTTCCAATCAGCACCATGCCAAAACCCACCCAAAAGCATGGTGATCATCAAAAACAAATACATGGAAACTTGTCCTTTTCGGTTGCCTCCAAGGGGAATGTATATGTAATCACGAAGCCAGGTACTCAGCGATATGTGCCATTTCCGCCAAAATTCAGACAATCGAATTGACTTGTAAGGCAAATTGAAATTCTCAGTCAGCCTATACCCCAACAACAACGCTATTCCAATGGCAATATCCGAATACCCCGAAAAATCAAAGTAAATCTGAAACGTATAAGCATAAGCCGAAATGGTATTTTCAAAAGCTGAAAATTGGTCTGGAGATTGGTGAACCAAGTCAACATATTTTCCTAAGTAATCGGCTAATAGCAATTTTTTTAGCAATCCGATTGAAATGCGCAAAAATCCTTCATTAAAAAGAATGGCATCAAACTTAATTGGGTTCGAGATTTGGGGTAAAAAATCTTTTGCTCGAACAATGGGACCTGCCACCAAATGCGGAAAAAAGGTCATGTAAAATGCATAATCCAGAACATTTCGACTAGGCTGTATTTCATGTCTATACACATCAATAATGTATGACATGGACTGAAATGTATAAAAGGAAATCCCAATGGGCAAAAAGAGGTCAAGTGCTTCCATTTTATTGAATGCAAGCTGGTTATAATTCGTTATGAAGAAATTGGCATACTTGAAATACAACAAAAACGACAGTGTGAAAGAAACCGAAACAAACAACATCAATTTTCTCACCCATTTGACCTTGTTCCGATGAATCATCAATGCAAAAACAAAGTCGCTCAAAATCAGGGCAATGAAAATTGCAATGAATACACCACTTGATTTATAGTAAAAGAATAAACTGAACGCAATTACTGATGAAATTCTCAGTGATTTATTCAGGCTAAGAAAACTATATAAGATTAAAAAAGCACCAAATAGGAGTAAAAAACTAAACTCTGTAAAAAACCATGGTTTTTCAAGGGATGGGGAAATGAACTCCCCGAAAGAAAATGAAGAAACCCAGTTGTGAAATGCTAACTCAATAGCCTTTGTATTTAGCTGCATTTAAATTAATCCGTTTGATCTTTTGAAGTGAGTATTGTTGACTCGGTGGTACCATTTTTATGTGATACACCGATTCAGTATACATCCATTTTGCTATGGTATCCATCCATATTTTGTATCCTTCTGTACTCGGATGCCGTCCATCACCTCCTTTGGGAAGGTTTAAGTCTTTTGACAGGAAAAATTTGCCGTCGCCAACACAATTGGCGTATACATCGTTAATTCCCTTGTCTTCCATGTAATTCGCTGGACCAATGAAGCAATAGGGAATGTGTTCTATCTTTTTAAGGAACTTTATTGCAGCTGATTTGCGGCGCTCCAAATCTCTTGCCCATAACTCATTCAGACCCAATGAAACCAGTAAAAAGTCAGGCTTGTATTTATTCAAAATCTTTTGAACAGTATCGGCATATGCATAATTAAAAATGGATGCTGAATACCAAACGACAGCAAAGGAAAATCGATAATTATTTTCTTGGCAATAATTGTTTAAAAATCGAATCAATCCTCCGGCTTGCGAATCCCCTATTAAGGCAATTTTAAATTGTTTCGTTGAGTCTGATGAACCCATATCAACATTCAATTCTGTGTTCAACTGTGCCAAAATGGTATCCAATCCAGAGATTGAATCGCGGCTCAAGAGTGAGTCAGGAACTGAAATTGTTGGAACCATCAAATCCAGAGTATCAACACCCGCAATCGCAGACATATCTGGCGATTCTACCTCGATTGTTTTTAAACCTAGAGATTCGAAATACCCTTTTTCCGGTAAATAGGCACAGATATACACAGTGAATATGGCAAAAATGAAAAAACACCCTGCTATCAATCTGTAAACTATCGATCGAATCATATTGCCGGCAAAAATAAGGACTTGGTAGAATTGCCCGCCATCCGTGAAATGCCATAGGCCCGCCGTTGAAAAATGATCATTCCAAATGACTCAACCACTCCCCAGCCATGGGCCCTTGATTGCTGAGCAAATCCAACACAGATAAATCCGACTGAAAGCCATGTCGGTCTTCAAATACCTGAGGGTACTTCTCACTAACTTCTGGAAAAGTATCCATGCTAGGAGGCTGATGAACAAACTCCAAAGGCAGGTCATGGAGCTGTAGAAACCCATGCAGGCGCTCCAACAAAGGCCGGCTTAGATCCAGCAAATGCCCAGGCTTAGCTTCAAACAAATCCCAAATGCGGTAATCATAAAACTCGTAAAAAGGCGATTTGCCATAGGCAGCTTGGCAGGCGTGCTTGTGCTCAGAAAGCCAGCGCTCGGCGTAGGCAATTTGCACCTGATTCAATTCGCCCCGAGCCGAATCGGCCTGCACCGGTACGCTCAAGGCTTGAACCCCATTGGGGCCCGCGATTCGGTATCTATTGCGCAGGGTTTGTTTGGCATAGGGCTCTTGCACTGACACGTAAAAACCGCCAGCCTTGATGCCTGCTCGGTACCATTCTACGGGTGGGAGAAGATATAATGGAAGCACCGTCATAAAGCCAGTTTTCGAACACTCAGAGGGTCAGGACAATGCTTGAGCAGCTCGCGCAAGCTTTGCTGGGTGAGCGGGTGTCGCCAATTGGGAGCCACTTCAGAGGCGGGTATGAGCACAAAGGCTCGTTCCGCCATGTGCGGGTGAGGCAAAGTCAAATCTGGGTGATTGAGGATCACTTGGTCGAACAAAATCAGATCCAAGTCGATGCTCCTAGGGCCCCATTTCTGGGTGCGGCGACGCCCCATGTGACGCTCAATTTCCAAAGCTGTCTTCAAGACAAACAAGGGCGTGTAGGGGGTTTCCACCAATAGAACCTGATTCAAGAAATCGGGCTGATCTTCCAGGCCCCAGGCCGCTGTTTGGTAGACAGAACTAGCCTTGACAATGTGCCCAATGCGCCGGGTAATGTGGCGCTGGGCCTGGGCCAACTGCTTCAAGGGTTGGCCTTGGTTGCTTCCAAGGGCGATCAAGGCGATAGACACGGGGGCAAAGGTAGGAGGCTATATGGGCATTCTTCAAAGGGGTGAAGGTATAATCCCATTTATTGAAGACAACCTTGCCATCCAAATTGTCAGCAGTGAAACCCACCAGTCTTAGGGAGACAACGTTAGCGTTTCAAAATTTCTGTGTTTCTTGTGAAATAACTCTCTCTGCTCGTTTTGGTTACACGGTCCCAAAAAATTCCATCTTCAATAATCAAGAGTAGGGTCGTGAAATTTCCAGCCGTGAAAAAGCAAAATTTGGAAGTATTTCATTACAACTTATAACCCAAACGCACGTACGTATATGGCATGGGAGACGTTCCATCACCTAAACCAAAACCAAATAGGAACTTATCCAATTCAACATCTATTCCTAGATAAGGAATGGCAGAAAAGCCAAAGTCGTCATAGATTAAAGCTGTTTCATTGATAATGGTACCCGTAGCTATTTCTTGATACCCATCAACTATTATTCGGCCTCGCTCATTGGTTAACCATGCACTGTAAAATGGAGTGATGGTGCATTTTGAAAGCGTAAAACTCCTGGAAATACCCAAATTTATGTAGATGTTGGATTCTGGAATAATACCATTCACACACCAAGCCTCCGTATGCCCGTTGATATCTTCATAAACTCCATCCACCTCGCTCCAAGGCATTACCCGATCAAAGTAATCTTCAGGATTAATGTCTTTTGTAAGATACCCAATATGGGTTCTGAGGTTCCATTTACCGTATACATTGGCACTCACACCCAAGTCAAAGAATTGACCAACATAGTCTGTAAATTCCCCAAAAGTAAAATTGGCAGGATCAGGAACTCCAGGTTCCCTTAAGCCTATTCCAAGGGAAACGTTCTGCACATCAAACTTCCATTTTTTTGGGGGATTGGAATCCTCACTTTGAGCAAAAGTTGCTGCTGCGTACGACAGGCATACAGCCATTAGTAATTTCTTGAAATTCATAGTATTGTACTTTCTGGAATTCAAATAATACTATTTTTAGTTTATGATGGATTACTTTAGTGTTAATTTTTTTAAACGGGTCTAAATATTTATTCAACAGCGTTTTAACGAATTTATTAAACCTCCCGACCGAGGCGGCTTGGGTTGAGATTAACAATCATAATCCATGTTTTTAACAAGGTATCCAGGTAAGAAGCCATTCTATCGGAGGCAGCATCATGGGCGACGCCTTACGATTATCTTTGCCATTCATGAAACGCCTCGGCTTGCTCCTGTTTTTTGCATTGCTTATCAGCAATTCCTACGCCCAAACCCGCTTAGAAACCTTTCACGAGGAAGAAACCGCCGATTGGGTCATGCGCGAATACTTGGGCGACCCCATGAAGGTTCGCTATTACACCTTCAAATCAAACGGGTTGACCTTGATCACCTCCGAGAACCATGCCGAACCCCGCATTCAAACGATGGTGGCGGTGAAAACGGGTTCCAAAAACGACCCCAGCAGCAACACCGGCTTGGCCCACTACCTCGAGCACATGCTGTTCAAGGGAACCGACCAATACGGAAGCCTGGATTGGGAAAAAGAGAAGCCCTTTTTGGACCAAATCGATGCCTTGTACGAGGTCTACAACAAGCAGACCGATGCCGCACAGCGCAAGGCGACCTACAAAGCCATTGACTCGGTGTCGCAACTGGCGGCCAATTGGGCCATCGCCAACGAGTTCGACAAAATGTGTCAGGCTTTGGGCGCTCAGGGCACGAACGCGTTCACTTCAAACGAGATGACCGTGTACATCAATGACATTCCCTCCAACAGCATTGAAAAATGGCTGAAACTGGAAAGCGAGCGTTACCGCAACCCCGTGCTGCGCTTGTTCCACACCGAATTGGAAGCCGTATACGAGGAAAAAAACATCAGCTTGGACAGCGACGGCGACCGCGTATGGGAAACCCTCTATGCCGATTTGTTCCCTCACCACAATTACGGATTGCAAACCACCATTGGTACCATTGAGCACTTGAAAAACCCCTCGTTGAACGCCATTCGCGACTACTTCTATACGTATTATGTACCCAACAACATGGCCATCATCATGGCCGGTGATTTGAATCCCGACCGAACAGCGGCCCAGGTGTTGCAAGCCTTTTCCTACATGCAGGCCAAAGACGTTCCCGTCTATGCCTATGAGATGGAACCCTACCGCAACAGCCCCCGCAGCTACGATGTAACAGGTCCCGACGCCGAAGACGTGACCATCGGATTCCGCATCCCCGGAGCTGGCACTTCTGAATTGGCGGCCATCAAGCTCATCGATATGCTCTTGAGCAATTCAAGCGCCGGATTGGTCGATCTCAACCTCGTGCAGAAGCAAAAGTTGGGCTATGCCTACACCTACATCGACGAGATGAAGGATTACAGCACCTTCATCATGGGTGGAGGGCCTAACCCAGGCCAAAGTTTGGAAGAGGTTCGCGATTTGCTCTTGTCTCAGCTCGACAAAATTCGCAGCGGTGATTTTGATTCAAGCCTGATTCAAGCCATCATTTTGAACCAAGAAATTGGGCGTATTCAGGGCTTTGAAAGCAATGAAAACCGCGCCTACTTCTTGATGTCTGCCTTTGTCAACGGATTGGACTATCGCCAGGTCGCCAACGAATTGGCTGACCAAGCCAAGATCAGCACCGGCACCTTGATCGACGTGGCCAACGCCCTCTTGAACCAAGACTACTGTGTGGTTTACAAGCGCTTGGGCGAAACCCCTGCCAGCCCTAAAATTGAAAAACCCGCCATTCACCCCGTTGAATTGAACCGCGACAAGCAAAGCGATTTCTTGAAGCAGTTCATGGCCATGCCAACAAAGCCCATTTTGCCCGAGTTCGTGAACATCAAAAAAGAGGTACAAATCAGCAAAGGCTATGGCGATCGCGTGGAATTCTTGTACACCCAAAACCGCGACAACCGCTTGTTCAACTTGACCCTGCGCTACTGGGGAGGTGACTACTTGGACATGGAAAGCAGCCTGGCGCTGGATTACCTGAATTACTGCGGAAGCAAGACCTTCAGCCGCGAAGAACTATCTACCGAATTGTTCCGTTTGGGCTGCGATTTGTCTATGGGAAGCAGCAACTTGTATTCAACCATCAACATCAGCGGTCCCCAAGAGTCTATGGAGCGCGCCTTGATGTTGGTTGAGCAATTGTTGACTCAGCCTGAGGTAGAGGAAGAAACCTTCAAAAACATGGTGGGCCAGATCTTGTTTGATCGTGAAAACGCCAAGCGCGATCCCAACACCATCAACGGTGCCCTGATGAATTACATGATTTACGGGCCCCAGAACCCCTATACCCGTCATTTGAGCGAAGCCCAACTCAAATCCCTGCACGCCAGCGACATGGTGGCGCGCATCAAAGATTTGTGGAACCGTCCATTTGATGTGGCCTACTACGGTCCGGCTAGCTCTAGCGATATTCAAGACATGGTAGAGCGTGCGCATGCAGCTCCGGCTACTTTCAGCAACACCTTGAAAGCTTTCCCCGGCTGTTACGAAAACCCCGTGTATAGGGTTCAAACGCACACCGAACCGACGGTGTATTTTGTTCATTACAACATGGTGCGTGCCCTGTTGACCTGGTACAAAGCCGGCAAGCACCTACCCATGACTTCGCTGGGAACCGTGCAGTTGTTCAACCAGTATTTTGGTGGGGACATGAGCTCGGTGGTATTCCAAAACATTCGCGAAGCCAAGGCCTTGGCCTACAGCTGCGGTGCCCGGTACAATTGCAACGCCACCTACCCCGGCAACCTCTTGTACAAGCAACCCGACTTCACCTATGCCCGCATGGGTACCCAGGCTGACAAATTGCCCGATGCCATTCCGGCCATGAACGAATTGTTGCAAAGCTTGCCTTTGAACGACGAGGTCTTGAAAGGGGCTCGCAATGCCGTGATCAACCAAATTTCTACCGAGCGCGTCGGCCGCAGCCAATACAACTCTTTGTACTGGAGCCTGGAAGACAACGGAGCTTCTTCAGACGAAGAGTTTACCCGCCCCCGCATGGAAACCCTAACCGAATTGAGCCACTTGACCATGGCTGATTTGAACAGTTTCCATCAAATGCACATCGCAGGTAGCGCCGAGCATCCCTACGTCATTGGCGTGGTCGGATCCAAACGCAAAATCAGCAAGAAAGTCTTAAAACCCTATGGCAAGGTTCAACAGCTAAGCCTAGAAGACCTCTTCGCTTACTAAACAAAAAAGCCCGCTTCGAGCGGGCTTTTTTTATGCGAGTAATTCGTCGTTTTTCAGTTCATACTTATCAAAGAGGTCTTGGAGTTTGCCTTTGTCAAAATGGGCACGCATGGCCTCCAAATGACGCTCATGGTGCATGTCGGTACAGGCAAAATCATACATCCCTGCTTTGAGCAAGCGCTCAGCGGCCTTTTGCACATCGCGGCCGTAATAAGGGGTCAGCGACAGTAGGTTCAATTGAAATTCGAACCCTAAACCTTTGAGGTACTCATAGTATTCGAAGTCGCGGTGGTAGTAGCCATAGCGCTCGGGATGAGCCAAGACGGGTTCGTACCCTTGAATTTGCATCTCAAAGCTGTAGCTCTCGACATGGTCGGGCTTTTGGATGTAGGAAAACTCGACCAGCACCCGATCTCCACCTAAGCGAAGCAAGGGCTGTTTTGCTTTCAAATTGGACAAAAACACATCGTCCAACATGTATTCGGCCGCGGCGTGAATGGATAAAGTCATGCCTTGGGCTTCGATGGCCTGGCTGAGTTTTTGACGCGCTGCTTCGATGGTTTTCGGCGAATTGGGATGGGTATCGGCAATGATGTGTGGACTGGCGTGAATGCGATCAAAACCCAATTCTTGCAAGCCGCGTATCAAGATCAGCGACTGCTCCGTGTCAGGAGCCCCGTCATCTATGCCTGGCAGAATGTGGTTGTGAAAATCCAGCATGGTGTAAAAATAACAAGTAGTCGAGCCGAGTCAAAGTGAATGTTTGTGAATGACGAAGGAATTCGCTGAGTTTTTGAAAACCAAGCTCGGTCTGGAGTTGTAGACCGTTGGATGAACCCATGACTGTCTGCCATTTGCAATTTTTGCAACTTTGGTCGAAATCTTTCGGGTTTATCGCAAAATCGCTTGTCTGATGGCGGCTTTGACCTAATTTCGCTATGGTTCGCTAAAAACACCCTTATGAAAACGAGCACCGTACAACGCATTGCCCTCAGCGCCGCCCTTATGGCTGGAGCCTTCTTGGGCTTGCAAAGCTGCGAGCGTGGTTCCACTCCTGTGAAACTCACCACTCCCAAATTGCCTGCCACTGTATTCGAATACCTCAAAGTCAAATTGCCTGGTGGAAACATTTTTGATGTGAAAGCCAAAATGACCGAATTGGCATTTGGATTCACCAGTACCGATCCCCGCAACATGGGCGGTTTTGCTCCCAATGTTTTGGATGCTGAACTTCAGCAAAGCATCGGAGCCATCAACAATCACTCTGTTCAGTTGGGCCGTGTCTTGTTTTATGACACCCGTTTGTCCATCAACAATACCGTTTCTTGTGCCTCTTGCCACAACCAAGCCTTGAGTTTCTCAGACAACCAAGCCATCTCTACCGGTTTTGGCGGTCGCAAAACAACCCGAAATGCCATGGCTTTGGCTACACCCGTATTGCACAGCAACATGTTCTGGGATTCACGCGTTCGCGGAACATTGGAATTGAGCTTGGTACCCGTGTTCAACCACGTGGAAATGGGTATGGAGAACGAAAGCATGTTGGTTCAGAAATTGGCCCAAACCGATTACTACAAAGACTTGTTCAAGGCTGCTTATGGAGATGAAACCATTTCCCAGAAGCGCATTGCCATGGCTTTGAGCCATTTCATGAATGCTATGGTTAGCCGCAACAGCAAGTTTGACCAAGTCATGGCTACCGATGCCAATGGAAATCCTAAGCCCATGGCCCAGTTCAACGCATTGGAGCAAATGGGACACGATCTGTTCTTCTCTGAGCGCATGCGCTGTTCCAAGTGTCACAACGGCGAAAACTTCGCCGCTCCTGATTTGCCAACCCAAGATCCTGACATGGGTCCTTACGGCAATCCCACCCCTGACAACCCCAACGCCTCAGCAGGTACCGCTAACATCGGTTTGAACATCACCACCGGTGATGCCGGGCGAATGGACGGCAAGTTCCGCATTCCTACCTTGCGCAACATCGAGTTGACCGGTCCTTACATGCACGATGGCCGATTCCAAACCTTGGATGAGGTATTGAACCACTACAGCGGTGGCATTCAAAATCACCCCACCTTGGATGAAAACTTGAAGGGTGCCGATGGCAAGCCCTTGCACATGAACATGACGCAAATTGAAAAAGACGCCTTGAAGGCTTTCTTGTTCACTTTGACCGACCATACCTTCATCACGGATCCCAAGTTCAGCAATCCATTTGCGAACTAAACCCCATTGATACACCTAAAAAGGCCCGCCCAACAGGCGGGCCTTTTTTGTTACCTTCGCAAGCAAAGCATGGTCCAAACAAGCACAACGATTTTGATTCCTTCTGGAGCTGGAGCTCCCGGTTTTTCAGGCATCGTTCGTTGTTTAAGAGCTGGCGGCGATGTGCGCATTCTAGCCGGTGATCAAAACCCACAAGCTTATGGCCAATCTTTGGCAGACGGATTTCGTATCATGCCCCCCAGCTCGGATCCCAACTACGCTCAAAGCGTATTGGATTGGGCTATAGAAGAAGGCGTAGCCGTGGTCTTTCCGATCACCACCCGGGAACTGCTGCCCCTAGCCGAAAGGGCGAAAGACTTGGCCGAAGCGGGCATTGCCCTGCCCATCTCTCCCGCAAGCTCCTTGAGCCTTGCACTTGACAAAGGTCAAACAGCAGAAGCCGCTCAAGAGATTGGGCATCCCGTTCCCAATTTTGCCCTCGCTGACAACCGCTTCGCCATGGCCGCTGAAGCTCGAAAACTCGGCTACCCGTACAAGCGTATTTGTTTCAAACCCTGCCATGGGAATGGCAGCCGCGGTTTTGGTATCGTCGATTCCCAAGCCTACCAGTTTTCGTACACCGAACAGAAAGCGGGTGCCCTGCCCATGACCCTCGAAGAATGGATGGGCCGTTGGCCTTCAGAAGAAGAGCCGCAAGCCAACCTGCTGGCCGAGTTTTTACCCGGCCGAGAATACTCCATCGACGCCCTCTTCAATCAAGGCCAGTGCCTAGGAGTTTGGGTCAGAAGCCGAGACAAGATGATTGGTGGCATCTCGGTTGCGGGCGAAGCCACTGATCACCCGATGCTCGAAAAGGCCTGCGCTGACTTGGGTCAACACCTGAACCTGCACGGCTTGATCGGTTTCCAACACCGCGAAGACGAATCGGGCCTGGCCAAACTTCTCGAAATCAATCCCCGAGTTCAAGGCACCACTTCTGCTTGGCAAGGCATGGGGCTTAACCTGCCTTGGGCCTTGGTACAGATGGCCCTAGGCAAAGACTTGCACACTTTGCTAAACAAACCCAAAGCCGGGCAGCGATTTGTGCGTTTTTGGGATGAACGAACGCTGTAATTGGCTATCTTCGTAGCGTCTATGAGCAACCAAAAGCGCAATACCAAAGCTTACTGGGCCCTTTGCTTCGTTAGCGGAGTAGCCCTCGTTTTGTTGACCATGTTCCGCCCCGAGGGCTTCTGGTTGGGTCTGCCCACCTTCTTCGGCGGTTTGGCCATGGCGATGGATTGGGTATAATCACCCAAGCCCCCCTTTGACCACCGGTAGCCAATCCGGGAAATAAAGCATTGACTCACCATGAACACGAACTGGTTTGATTTCGAAAAAGAAATTGCCGAGATGCACTCCCAGCTGGTAAAGGCTGAAGAGACTCATGCACAAGGCAAGCTCGACATGAGCGATACCATTGAGCACTTGACCAAGAAAATCAAGGAAGCTCAAACCACCATTTACAGCCAATTGAGCGGCTGGCAAAAGGTGCAAATTAGCCGTCACCAAGACCGTCCCTACACGCTTGACTACATCGAGAACATCTGTACGGATTTTGTGGAGTTGCACGGCGATCGCCACATCAAAGACGACAAAGCCATCGTTGGCGGCTGGGCCAAAATCGACGGCCAGTCGGTGATGATCATTGGCCAACAAAAAGGTCGCAACACCAAACAGCGCCAGATGCGCAACTTCGGTATGCCCAACCCAGAAGGTTACCGCAAGGCCTTGCGTTTGATGAAGTTGGCTGAAAAATTCAATCGTCCCGTCATCACCTTGATTGACACTCCCGGCGCCTCTCCTGGATTGGAAGCCGAAGAGCGTGGCCAAGGCGAGGCCATTGCCAGAAACTTGCTCGAAATGAGCGTGTTGAACGTGCCCATCATTTGCATCGTCATAGGCGAAGGTGCCTCTGGTGGCGCCTTGGGCATTGGTGTGGGTGACCGCGTGATGATGATGGAATACACCTGGTATTCGGTCATTAGCCCCGAATCCTGCTCCAGCATTTTGTGGCGCACTTGGGACAAAAAAGAATTGGCCGCCGACGCGCTCAAACTGTCAGCCACTGACATGAAAGGCAACGGCTTGGTCGATGGCATCATTCCCGAACCTTTGGGCGGTGCCCACCACAACCCCGAAGAAGCTTTTGCCAATGTAAAAGCCACCATACTTTCTGAACTCCAAACGCTCAAGGCCATGAGCCCTGAACAGTTGGTCAACGCCCGTATCGAGAAATTCTCGGCCATGGGTGTGGTTCAAGAATTGCCCGCCTAAGCGAGCCCAATCCCTCTGTCTATGAAAGCCACGGCTGTTTCTGCGCTTTTTCAAACCCAATTCCCGCTGGTTCAAGGCGGCATGATTTGGTGCAGTTCTTGGCGCTTGGCTTCAGCCGTCAGCAACGCGGGAGGTCTAGGTCTCATCGGCTCAGGCAGCATGTATCCCGAGGTCTTGCGCGAGCACATTCAAAAGTGCCAAGCCGCGACCGACAAGCCCTTCGGAGTCAACGTTCCTCTCTTGTACCCCAACATCGAGGAGCACATGAACAGCATCGTGGAACTTGGCGTCAAGATCGTGTTCACCAGTGCCGGCAACCCAGCTACTTGGACCTCCTGGCTCAAGAAGCGCGGCATCACCGTCGTTCACGTGGTGTCCAACAGCAAATTTGCCTTGAAAGCAGCCCAAGCCGGGGTTGATGCCATCGTCGCTGAAGGCTTTGAAGCCGGTGGCCACAACGGCCGTGAGGAGACGACCACCTTGTGCTTGATTCCACAGGTTCGCGAGGCGCTCAACGCCGGCGGATATTCGCATCTACCACTCATTGCCGCCGGTGGCGTAGCCAGCGGCGGGGCCATAGCCGCATGCCTAACTTTGGGAGCCGACGGGGTTCAAATCGGATCGCTGTTTGCGGCGGCCGAAGAAAGTTCTGCTCATGAGAATTTCAAGAAGGCGATTCTAGAGGCCGGCGACGGAGCCACTCAACTCACCTTGAAAGAGTTGACTCCCGTGCGATTGCTGAAGAATCCCTTTTGGCAAGCGGTGCAAGCCGCCTACGCCAAGGGGGCTAGCCCCGAAGAATTGGCGGAATTGCTCGGCCGCGGCCGAGCCAAAAAAGGCATGTTCGAAGGTGATTGGAACGAGGGAGAGCTCGAAATTGGACAAGTAGCCGCGCAAATTTCCAAGGTATCATCCGCAGCAAGCATCATCGAGCAACTGAACCAAGAGTACCACCAAGCCATAGAGCGATTGAAATGAGCGAAAACGACGAACATTGGAAGCTCATTTATACCCGCAGCCGGCAAGAAAAGAAGGTGAGCGATTGGTTGGTCAAGTACCAAATTGAGCATTATCTGCCTTTGGTTCGCACCTTGAGAATGTGGTCAGACCGCAAAAAATGGGTCGATATGCCCTTGTTCAACGGCTACATTTTTGTGAATCCCGATGCCAACCAGCGCGACCAAATTCTGCCCATACCGGGAGTAGTCAAATTCATTCGCCACAACGGGGAAGACGCCAAGGTTCGCCCTGAGACCATTGAATTGATTCGCGAGTTGTTGGAAAAAGGATACAATGTATCTCAAGTAGACGGCAGTGAAGGATCCGGACCTGGCGACCGCGCCAAAGTGCTCGACGGCCCCTGGAAAGGCCAAGAAGTCGAAGTTTTAGAGTCAGCCGGCGAAGCCTATGTGCTGGTCACTTTTGAGCACATCGAATACAGTTTGAAGGTTCGTCTACCCAAAGAAATTCTACAGCTCACCCAAAAAAGCGGAGGCAACAAGAGCCTTTGGGGGCATTTGTAAGGGGGCTTATGCGGTGGCAGATTAACCGCTACTGCAGCCATCAATCCATCACGATTCTCACGGTCTCAAAAGCCTCGGCATAGTGGCGAGCCACTTGAACTCCGCGCATGCGCAGCTGGGAGCGCAAAAATTCTTCGTTGGCGTAAGGGCGATGGGCCTGGCTGCGGTAGCGAGCCAAGGCGGCCACCTTGCGCTGCGCATCTTCTTCTTCTACCAATTCAAAAGCCGCAGTTGAGAAGTTCAAATTGTTCCAGGGCAGTTCGTAGCTGAACAAATTGCCAAACTTGAAGGCGCGCAGCGCCTCCTCGGCCATGGTTTTGTGGTCCTGGTGAATGTCATGCAAGCAGGGCATGAGCACGGTATCGGGTTTGAGTTCTTCGCGCAGCCTGATCAAATCGTCCAAGATTTCTTGGCGGCGGTAATTGAAGGTGCGCACCTCGTATCGAAACAAACGAAGGTTTTCAGCCGCAATGCCCAATTCGGCCGTGGCCTCCTTGACCTCGTGAATCAAGATGTCTTTGGGAAACTCGGGCCGTACGCTTTGCTCGCAGGCGCTGAAGGCCGCATAGTGCACTTCCTTTCCTTGTCGAATGAGTTTGGACACGGTGGCCCCGCAACCCAATTCCCCGTCATCGGTGTGGGGCGAGAGCAGCAAAATGCGGTTTCCTATCATGGCCCTCGAAAATAGTTAAATTTGCCTTGGCCTCGTGCCTTTGACCCTATTGATTATGAGCGACGGAAAACTCTACCTGGTACCTACCCCCATCGGCAATATGGGCGACATGACCTACCGAGCCGTAGAGGTTTTGAAGTCGGTCGACAAGGTTTTGGCCGAAGACACTCGCACCAGCCGGGTGTTGTTAAACCATTATCAAATTGAAACCCGCCTGGAGAGTTTTCATCAGCACAACGAGCACGCCCGATTGGAAAGCTTGCTCAAGGAGATGGAAAACGGCGCTCAGATTGCCCAAATCTCAGATGCGGGAACGCCTGGCATTTCAGATCCGGGCTTTTTGTTAGCGCGAGCCGCAGGCGAGCGCGGCATTGCCCTTGAAGTCTTGCCGGGAGCCACGGCCTTTGTGCCCGCCTTGATCAAAAGCGGATTTGCTCTGCATCGCTTTGTATTTGAAGGCTTTTTACCCCAGAAAAAAGGCCGGCAAACCAAACTCAAATCTTGGGCCGAAGAGCCTGCCACCTTGGTGTTTTACGAGAGCCCACACAAACTGCTCAAGACCTTGGACCAAATGATCGAGTTCATGGGTAGCCAACGAAGGGTCAGCGTTTCACGCGAACTCACCAAGAAGTTTGAAGAAACCGTTAACGGAACCCTAAGTGAGGTGGCCGAGCATTTTCGCAACCGCGCGCCCAAGGGAGAATTTGTGGTAGTTTTGGAAGGCCTCGACTCGGCAAGCCCCACTCATGAAGACTGAGAAATTACCCAGTTGGTTGCTCCTCCTTTCCCCCACCTTTATATGGTGGTTGGTTTGGTGTTTGAATCCCGAGCCCCTCCGTTGGGTGAGCACCGCAGCGGCCCTGATCCAACTCATTCCCATGTTGGAGTGGGAGCGACGAACCCGTGAAGGATCCAAAGCCCATCGCTTTTTCGGTTGGTACCTCATGTTCTTGGGTGCCAATATCAGCACGACTTGGTGGGTTTGGAATTCCTCACCCGTAGGCGCGGTGGCCATGCTCATTCTCAACAGCCTGTTCATGGTGCTTCCCTTCGCTTTGGCTAGACCCCTTTCCAACCTTATAAATAAGAAGCGCTCAGAAGGCCTGGATTATATTCTTCTGATCCCTATACTCTGGCTGCTCTATGAATTCCTGCACCACCGCTGGGATTTAAGTTGGCCCTGGCTCTCATTGGGGAATGGATGGGCACGCAACTCCTGGATGGCCCAGTGGTATGAACTGTGTGGAGCCGTGGGCGGAACCTCCCTGGTCTGGCTCCTGAACATCTGGCTATACCGCGGCCGGCTGGCGCCAGCCGCTACCGCCTTGGGCGGCCTCGCTCTGCTCGGCCTACTCCTGTCTTTCCGAATCGACATCAGCGAAGGCCAAGGCTTAAACGTCAGCGTACTCCAACCCAACTACGACCCCTGGGACGAAAAGTTCGTCAAGACCCCCGATGTCTTGAACGAAGACATGGCTCTACTAGCCGAGTCATCGATCAACAGCAGCAGCGATTGGTTGCTATTGCCCGAAACCGCCCTGACCGGCTGGATTGAACCCCGTTACCGCGAGACCGATCCCCAACTGCGCTTCTGGCGTTCCGCCATCCAGCGATTCGGTTGGCCCACCGATTTGCAAATCCTAGCTGGAGCCCAAACCGTTGACTGGTACCAAAGCGCTGAACGGCCGCTTCCTGCCGCGCGCCCTGCGGGCGCGCTCAAAGATGCCCCCAAAGGAGTGGTGCGCGATTGGTACATCCCCCACAATTCGGCTGTTTGCTTTGGAGCTCGCGACAGCAGCCAGCTCTACCACAAAAGCAAACTCGTACCCGGTACCGAACAACTGCCCTTTGTGAGCACCTTCCCTTTCCTAGAGAGTTTGGCCATCGGCTTGGACGAACATTCCAGCACCGGCACCTTAGGTGTAAACGAAAAGGCTGTTTCTCTTGGCAAGACCCATCCTGTAGCACCGATCATTTGTTACGAGAGTATATACGGAGATTACGTAAGGGAGTTTGTCAAAGCCGGAGCCACCTGGCTCGCCGTGATTACCAACGACGCCTGGTGGGGAGAAACCAATGGCCACCGCCAGCATTTCGAATTCAGCCGCACCCGCGCCATCGAGCAGCGCATGTGGGTGGCCCGAAGCGCCAATACCGGCATCAGCGGTTTCATCGACCCCATGGGCCGGGTGTACGAAGCCAGTCCCTACAACGAGCGTGGAGCCTATCAACACCGCATCTATGCCCATGAGCCCTATACGATCTATTACCATACCGGTGATTTGTTTTGGTTGATCGCCTGCCTATTGGGCTTTGTATTCTGGGCATACCGCCATCGCG
>JAQCBH010000010.1 GCA_027621365.1 Bacteroidota bacterium
AACTGCTCGATTGAATTTTATCTCCTAGTCCATCAATAAGGGCTATACCCATTTTTTCACAGATTGGGCGTTCTGGTATAATGTCATTGTTTTGATCGCCACCATTGGCGAAAGCCAACTCGTAACTTTCGCCGTATTCCTTAGCTATTTTTTCTAGCGTCGCACAAACAGTACGGTCTTCATCTACAGAAAGAATGACCTGATCCACACACAGCCTTGATGTTCGAGACGATAATCATTCGCTCTTCTGCCCCTTGGAACTCTTTGCTGCCTTTTAGAGCTCTTTGGTAATCACTATTCACAATCACAAAAAGCTCATCAGCCATAGCCTTGGCGTTGTTAAAATACTCCAGATGTCCCTTGTGAATTGGGTTAAAGTATCCGGATACTATAACTGCTCTTTTCTTCATGTCAATACGATGTCTATCGCCTGTTTATCCTTGTCTTTTACAGGATAATATGCCTGCAACCGGGCAATCACCCCTTCCACATCATATTAGAATAGCCTCGCTTTCCTAATAAGATCAACATTAGAACAAAAACACCCCCAAACCCACCTAATACAAGCGCCAAGAGGCGGCTTAGTCTTTTTGTTTCAAGCGGGTAAACCGGTCGATCGATGATTTCAAACAACGGCTCTTGTTGGGCCATGAGGGTTTTTTGAAGTTCGGCGTTTTTGACCAGTTCGGCGTGCATGGTCCCCAACACTTGTGCTTTGTATTGGCTGCGCACTTGGCCCACCTGAGGGGTGCTTCTGATGTACAAAGACCCTTGGTCTTCTTGAGCGGCCACCGAATACATCGATTTGCGCAATTCAACCTCTACGCTATCGATCTTTTTGTCGAGCAGCTGCACGGTAGAAGAAAAACGCTTCATTTTAAGCTCTCTATAGAGCTCGGTGGCTTGGTAGACCAACCCTTCAACAAACACTTTGGAAACGGTGTCGTTTTGGCTGGTAAAGCTCACCTCAACAAAAGCCAACTCGTCGTCTTTTTTCGAAACCGCTAGTTGGTTGTTTTCTAATATCGCCCGATGGTAAACCCCAAGAAAGGAGTCGCCAAGAAAAAACCGGTTGCTGTCTTTAAAGAGCACATCGTGCTGCCGCTCTTCTTTGGTTTCGCCCCTCTTATATTCGTGACGAATGATGTGGTTGACCAGAAAGTCGGTTTTGCCGCCCACCTCGGCTTGTTGCATCAGAGCTTTTTCTACCAAGGTTCGGCTTTTCATCAACTCCAACAAGTTGTCGCCCTGAAAGGCCCCTTCGCCGCCGCCGCCCAGATTGACACCAAACTGTGAGGCAATGCCGCTTAGGCTAGATTTGGCATCTGGACTCTCAGAAAAAGCAAACACCAGGGTTGCGGTGTGGGTCAAGGGCTTGAATTTGGCATATAAGTAGCCCAAGACAGAACCCAATAGTCCGGCCAACAGCAAAAACAACCATTTGGTTTTAAGGTAGCGCAACGCCCCTTGTACAGAGAGCACAATGTCGCGCAAGGTGATTTCGTCTTGGTTTGCTTCAGCCATCTTATTGGGTCAATAGTGCCCACAGGGTCGCAAACGCGGTGAGCTTGGTGGTAATGGAGTTGATGACATTTTCCCAGTTGACGGGGTCGGTCGCTTTTTTGAGCTTCTCCTTGTTCTTGTCTTTGGTCTCTTTGTTCAACACAAACACCTCTGCCCCGGGTTCAACCTTGGGGCTTATGCGAAACACATAGGCATTGAAGGTTCGGTGAAGCTGCCCGTTTTGGGCCAGTACGTAGGTTTTCGAACGCCATGCCCGCGGCGTGTATCCGTTGCCAAAGTGGCGAACATAGTAGGCGGCTCGCTTGCCGCTCACGTAAGGGGTGTTGAGTATGTTTTTTGAGTTGGTGTTGTCTTCGCTGTATTTCAAGGCTGAGCCGTAGACTGTCACAAAATCTTGGGTGGTGGGTATGCGTAGCACATCTCCCCCCTCGAGCTTGTAGTTGTATTCTGATCGTTTGTTTCTCAGGGCCTTGGGCAAATCAAACACGAACCATTGCCCTGGTGCTGTTGGGCGTTGAAAGCGCGCACCCTGGGCGAAGGCATAAGGGGTCAACCCCCCCGCCTGCACAACGAGGTCTTGAATGCGCATGTTCTTGTTGAGCAACACATAGGTGCCGGGGTATTTGACCTCGCCCAACACCTGAACGGTTTGTTGCAACTCGTAGTTGGGAACGCGACGAACCGAGACAATGTCTTGAGGGTACAAGGGGGTTTGCCACACAGTGTTGGCCTCGGCGGGGTTTTTGCTCACCACGAGGCTGATGATTTCAGTTTTGTAGGCTTCACCCGAAACGTAGTTGGGAGAAAATAGGTTGCTGCGCGCAATCTCTACCTTTTCGATTTCAGCACCCATGGCCAAGCCGCCGGCCAACAAAACCACATCACCCAAGGTCATGCCCTCTTTGTAGGCAAAACTACCGGGTTTGCGCACCTCGCCATTGATGGCAACCTGAAAATCATCGGTGTATTCAGAAAGGGCAAACACCAGCAATTGGTCACGCTTTTGAAGGGTATAATTGGGCTCAAGCTTGTTTAGGTCTATGGGCATGTGCGAAACCGTACCATCATCAAAACGGCGCACCAAAAAGGCTCTGGCGGTAAACGCTTCGGGCTTCAAGCCGCCGGCTTTTTGTAGCAACTCGGTCACCCGGTCGCCCTCTTCGAGGGCATAGGGTCCAGCGAAATAGACAGGGCCCGATACGCTGACTCCATTTTCTACATCGGCGCTGTTCTCTTGCACATACACCCGATCGCCATTTTGAAACAACAGCGATTGTCCTGCTTGTTTCAAACTGTCGTAGTTCACGGTGTATACCCGCTGTGATTTGTTTTCGTAGCGCTGCACATACACAATGGGCAAATACGCATTGGCGGTTGCGCCGCCAGCATAGTCCAACAACTCAGCCATACCCTCGCCCGCTTTTAACTCATACGAAGCGTTTCGCTTGACCGCTCCTGTTAGGTTGACCACGGCACCCATGGGCTTGACCAAGATGTAGTCATTGTCTTGCAAAAAGACGGCATTGCTGGGGTCTTTCAAAAACGAATAGGTGTCGAAGATATGCACGACTTCGCCGTTTCGGCGCACTTCGATTTGGCGAAGAGAACCCATGTTTGATGGGCCACCGGCGGCCAACAAGGCGTTGAACACGGTATTCATGGCGGGTATTTTGTAACTGCCCGGATTGCTCACCTCTCCGACCATATGCACGACAATGCTGCGCGAATAGGCCAGCGAAATTTCCAGTTGACTGCCCGACAAATTGGAGGTAGAGGCCAGTGCTGAGCGAATAAGCGCCTTGGCGTTTTCAAAGGTGACCCCCTTCACATAGACCGAGCCCAAGTTTCTCCCTAACTCGATGCGCCCGCGGTTGTCTACGGGGCAGACTTGGTTGTAATACGAATTTCCAAAGAGAGAGATGCCAATCTCGTCGCCTATGCCAATCTCGTAATTGGCCGGCGCTTTGGCATCTAGGCTTCTGTCGTAAACCGCCAGGTTGGTGTTGCGATACAAGCCCTGGCCAAACACCTCGTTGCTCGCGCTGGGTTTGGGTGTGGTGAACACCTCGTTGCTCGCGCTGGGTTTGGGTGTGGTGAACACCTGCTCTTCAATGGCTTCGTTTTGGTTGGTGGCGGCTATTACACTAGCGGCATTGGCTTCGCTTGTCACGCTCGTTGGGGTTTGGGTCAACCCTGAAACGCGTGCTTTAAAGGCGGCTACTTCAGACGCGGCCATTCCTTGGGCCAATGCCAATTGTTCAACCTGGTCGGGCGAAAGCCCTTGCGCCTGGGCTTTTTCTACCAAAGCCAAAATGTCGGCATCAGAATAATCGCTTGCTTTCAAGCTAGAGGGTACCGGTTGGGCAAACGCCAGTGCACTGCACAAGAAAAAGCCCAAACACAGAGAAAAACCACGGGTTTTCATAATTCAAAAATACGGCTTCGCCCTTTGGGTCACAGGGGGTGACCTAGGCAATAGACAGAACCTCGACAAGCGTCATGGTTTCTTCCACAAAAATATAGGGGTTTTGAGGGGCTTTTGTCCCTTAGTTGTACACGATACTCCTTTTTTGGCGGGGGGCTAAGCCGTTAATTGAACGAGCACAGGGTCATCTCTCCCGAGGGCTCTAGGCGAGCGTAGCGAGCCGGCCCCAACCAGGTACCGGGGTTGATGTAACGAGACTTGTTTGAAAGCACCAAGTCAAGGGCAAGGTGTCGGTGGCCAAGCACATAGTAATCAGCATGATGGCTTTTCTTAATGAGGTTCTCGCAATGCGTGTACAAGAGTTCTTGCTCGTTTTGGGTAAACACCGGTGGCCTTTGTTTTTTTCGGCTGTTTCGGCTCAGGTTTTGCGCCAGGGCAGTGCCGACATCAGGGTGCAACCAGCGAAAGAAAAACTGGGCGGTTTTGGCATGAAACAACTTTCTCAAGACCTTGTACCAGCGATCACCAGGGCCCAATCCGTCGCCGTGGTGCAAATAGAGCGTCTTTCCATAATGGTCTACTTCGAGCGGACCGCTGATCACTGTGGCTCCGCATTCCTGTTCCAGGTAACTTTTCATCCAAGCATCGTGGTTTCCACGAAAGACAGTGATGGGGCATAGTTGACTGGTTTCGGCCAACTTAGCCAAAAACCTCACGCAACCTTTGGGAACGACCGTTTTGTATTCAAACCAGAAGTCAAACAAATCGCCCATCAAGTAAATGTGTTCGGCGTCTTTAGAAACTTGATCCAACCATCGGCATATTTTCATTTCTCTTTCTCGAGAACTGCTGAGGCCGTCGATGCCGAGGTGAAAGTCGCCGGCGAAATAGATCATAAGCCGCCAAATTGTTGCAACATGCGAACATCTCCGCTGAAAAAGTCACGAATGTCAGAAATGCCGTATTTGAGCATGGTCAAACGATCGATGCCCATGCCAAAGGCGAAGCCGGAAAATTTTTTAGCATCTAGCCCACATGATTCGAGCACATTGGGGTGAACCATGCCGCAACCCAAGACTTCCAACCACCCCGTTCCTTTGGTCAAACGGCGATTTTCTTCGGTATCAAGTCCAGCCCATATATCCATCTCTGCACTGGGTTCGGTAAAGGGAAAATAGCTGCTTCGAAAACGTATCTGGGTTCCTTCTCCGAAAAACTGCTGCACGAAATAATACAGGGTTTGTTTGAGGTCTGTGAAACTTACTCCTTCGTCTACATACAAGCCCTCAATTTGATGAAAGAAACAATTGCTTCGTGAGCTGACGGCTTCGTTGCGGTATACTCGTCCAGGCATCACCAAACGAAACGGCGGTTGTCCTCGCTCCATTTCCCTCACTTGAACCGAACTGGTATGTGTTCTCAATACATGTTCGGCAATAAAAAAGGTGTCCTGCATATCACGAGCAGGGTGATCGTCAGCAAAGTTCAAGGCACCAAAGTTGTGGTGGTCGTCTTCGATTTCTGGCCCTTCAGCCAAATCAAAACCAAGTTTCGAGAATATGCCTACCAACTCATCTTCAACCACCTTTAAAGGATGTAGAGAACCGTAGGGTATTTGTTGCAGCAAAGAAGCATCGTAGTCGACTTCGAGGTTTGAATCATTTGACTCATGTGCGGCCGACCATTTTTCTTCTGCTTTGCGTTTGAGAAGATTCAACCCCTTTCCTACTGTTCGCTTTTCTTCACCCTCCAAGGTTTTGAACTCATCAAACAAGACCGACACTTTTCCCTTTTTAGACAAATAGGCCAAACGAAACGATTCGGCCTCTGCCCCATTGTTGATCACAATGGCATCTATTTCGTGTTCTAGGTCTTGAATGCGCTTGAGCATTGTACAAAAATACAGCTTGTTTTCAGAATCACCGGTTTGGTTTTCCCCTCGGTTTTCCCTCGTCCTGTAATTCAATAATATTCTTCTTTAAAATGAATTGTATTAGGTATTATAGCTGTGTGGAAATGTGAATATGAGTTGGTTTTGATGCTTAAGTCATTCATTTTGAATGGTTTTTTGTTTTGCTTTTTTCCCGACACCCTGATGACTGGTGTTTGGGTTATTGGCCCTTCATCAACAAGGTTTCGTTTCTTGATTTTGTTTTTCACGTGGAAACACAATCATCGTAAGATCTCCCCAACGAAATCGACAGTGATTTCTTCTTTTTTCACAATGATTTCATTGATGAGTCCGGGTTTGCAAATGACCTCGTGTATCTCATAGTGGTCTGGCCAGTCGAGCACATGGTTGTTGTTTTCGTCCTTATAAGTGACGAGTATGTATGTACCTTCTTTTAATTCCAATTGTAGGGAATCGTGAAACTCTCCATTGGGTTGGTTGACCCATGTCTTGGGCTCTTTGAAAAAGTAAGAGCCCTCCCCTTTTAGCATCAATTGGGCAATCGTCGAATCTGCTGGTTTTGTATGGCTGCTATCGGCTTTTGTGACAAGTGGCGGGTATTCGAAACTTTGGGTTGTGTTTGTTTCGGCTTCCAATATTCCACGGCCATACACTTCTGTAGAGTCGTATTGTTTATTGGCGTTGGCATCCAAAAAGAATATATACTGTTTGCTTTGATCAGGTGCGGGGTCAGAATACCGATAGCTTAAGCCTGTTGGGCTGCTTTCGCTCGGCAGGACCCAATGGGTTTCATGATTGGTTTGGAGTGTAAGCACCCACTGTCCTTTTGCGTTGCGCAAGCTTTTGGCGTCTTTGAAAGAGACTTGAATGTGCAGCTGATGGGAATCAAGCGCTTTGTAGAGGTTGTTTTCATTCAAATCGCTCAATGACTTCCCTAATGAAAGTTGTTTCACGCTTAAGGGCACGTCAAAACTCACTTCGTTTCTGTGAACCTTTCCTCGCTGTTCCAAATAGTCATCTGAGGGGTTTAGTAAAACAGAACCTTTGCTTTGCATATTTTCGTCGAACACAAATGTCCAGCGTTGCAGTTGTGTGTCTTTGCGTTCTATCAGCGTCTTGTCTATTCGAATCAATACAGGAGATGTTGTGTCTTTGGCTCCCCCGGTTGGGCTTACAGGGTTGGCGCATGACGCTAGGGCGCTTAGGATCAATATGGAGAGGGTAGTTCTCATCGTCCAAAATGAACCAAAAGTACAGAAACATCTGAGGGGCTGACTCCCGAAATGCGTTGGGCTTGGCCAATGGTTGCTGGGCGCAGTTTTGATAGTTTTTCTCGGCTTTCTATACTCATGGCTCTGAGTTGCTTGTAATCGAAGTCTAGGGGTATACTCAGCGATTCGAGGCGCTGCAGCTTGAGGGCATTTTCTTTTTCCCGTTCTATATAGGTGTGGTATTTGGCCAGAATTTCTGCTCGCTCTATGGCTTCTGGGTCTTGGCTGATGGAGTTAAGCTGCTTTGCTATTTCTGGGTCTTGACTCAAATCCTGAAGGCTGATTTCGGGCCGGAGTAAGAGTTTGTGCAAACGAGTCTTTTCGCTAATGGGGGCAGACTGTGTGTTCTGGGCGTTGAAATTTTCAGGTGAAGCGTTATGGGTCTGTAAGTATTCGCTTATAGCCCGAGTTTCCTGTTGCCTCTTTTCAAACTCTTGCAGCCGCTCTTGCGAGGCCAAACCAATTTCAGCGCCAATGGGAGTGAGTCGCTCATCGGCGTTGTCTTGGCGCAAGCTGATGCGGTATTCGGCTCTAGAGGTAAACATTCGGTACGGCTCATCTGTGCCCTTGTTGACCAAGTCATCGACCAAAACCCCAATGTAGGCCTGATCCCTTCTTAAAACGATGGCGTTTTGTTCTTGCACTTTCCGTGCCGCGTTAATGCCAGCCACCAATCCTTGAGCAGCGGCTTCTTCGTAACCCGTGGTACCGTTGATTTGCCCAGCAAAAAACAAGCCATCTATGAGTTTGGTTTCAAGCGATAGTTTGAGTTGAGTGGGTGGAAAGTAGTCGTATTCTATGGCATAACCGGGTCTAAATATTTTAGCCTTCTCGAATCCGGGTATTTGCCTCAAGGCTTTTTCTTGAATGTGATCTGGTAAAGAGGTGCTGAACCCGTTGACATAAACCTCTATTGTGTTCCAACCTTCTGGTTCTACAAAGATCTGATGGCGGTCGCGCTCGGCAAAGCGGTTGATTTTATCTTCAATCGAAGGGCAATAACGGGGCCCTAAACTCTGAATGGTGCCGTTGTACATGGGCGAGTCTTCAAAGCCCTCGCGAAGGGTTTCGTGAACCTGACCGTTGGTATAGGTGATGTAGCAAGAACGTTGACGGGAGAGAGCTCGGCTGCTTTTCAAATAGGAGAACTTGGCCGGGTTTTCGTCTCCTGGTTGTTCCTCCATTTTAGAGTAGTCAAGGCTACGGCCGTCAACGCGTGGGGGCGTGCCTGTTTTCATGCGGCCCGACTCAAAACCCAAGTCTTTGAGTTGTTTGGTGATGCCAAACGAGGCCGATTCGCCCATTCGGCCGCCACCAAACTGTTTTCTTCCTATATGAATGAGGCCCGAAAGAAAGGTACCCGTAGTCAACACTACGGTTTTGCCCTTGAATTCTACCCCCATACCGGTTGTTACCCCTGTGATTTTGTTGTTTTCAAGCGTTAAACCCGTAACCGAGTCTTGAAAGAAGTCGACATTGGGGTTCTGTTCAAGGGTCAAACGCCACTCTTCAGAAAAGCGCCAACGATCGCTTTGAGCACGGGGGCTCCACATGGCTACTCCTTTGCTGCGGTTGAGCATGCGAAACTGTATAGCGGTGCGATCGGTGATGAGACCACTCATGCCCCCTAAGGCGTCTATCTCTCTGACTATCTGTCCTTTAGCTACCCCACCCATCGCAGGATTGCAGCTCATTTTGGCAATGGTTTCCATGTTCATGGTCACCAACAAGACCCGCGAACCCATGGTAGCGGCTGCGTGAGCGGCCTCGCAACCCGCATGGCCCGCACCCACCACAATCACGTCGTATGTTTCGCTTTTGAGCATATGCAAAGATAAACCGACTAGGCTTGCTCCCGCCAGAGCTTCAAGGCCTCTTCTTCAGCGGCCCTCATTATGGCTTGATCATTGGGGCTCTTGTCTTTGTGGCCCAGCAAATGGAGCAGGCCATGAAAGACAACACGGGCCAATTCTTCTTCGGGTTTCACGTGAAACGCAGCCGCGTTTTCTTTTGTGCGGTCTACTGAAATGTAAATCTCCCCATCAATGGAGTTTTGTTTGTCTCCCAAGTCAAAGGTGATGATGTCGGTGTAGGTGTTGTGTTGCAGGTGTTCCTGGTTCATTTCAAGCAATTCTTCGTCATTGCAAAACACGTACGTCAAGTTTTCAATGCGTTTGTTTTTGTTCAAACACAATTGATGCAATGTTTTTCGAAAACGATTTCGTTCAGTTTGGTTCAAAAAACGAGAACGACCGAGAAATTGAATGGAGTTCATGATATTGTTTTCACGTGAAACTTAGAGAGCACCCGCTTGGGCGAGGTGATAATCTTGAGGTTGGAGGTATTGTTCAGCCAACGATAGCAGGGTTTGGCTTGTGCAAGACCAGAGGGTATCGAGTGTTTGGCCGAGTTCGGCTTCGTCTTGGCCGCGAACCCAAAGCTGTTTGGCACGTGCGGCAGAGGCAAAAGGCCCATCAAATTGAGCCCTAAAAGCGCCCGCGAAGTAGGCTTTGGCCCGATTGAGCTCCTCTTTGGGGATGGCTTTTTTCATCAAGGCCTGCATGTTTTCCTGAATGGCGGTCTTGGCCAAGTCTTTGCTTTCGGCCTTCATTTCTGACGAAATGGACCAGGTATATCCCGAAAGTGCGGGGCTGATTCGCGAACCGATTCCATAGGTGAGACCTTTGCTTTCCCTCAAATCTTGCATGAGGCGGGAGCCGAAGTATCCACCCAAAACCGTGTTGAGCAGGCTAAGGGCTATTCGGTCGTTGAAAGCGAGGTTGTCGAGATGCCGAGCCAAAACCAGGCTCACTTGGCTACTTTTGGGTAGCGTTTGGCTGGTTTCGGCGGGGTTTTGAATGTTAATTTCCGGAGTGTTTTTTTGTCTTAAATAGTTGTTATTCAATTTGTTGAATATGTTTTCTTCAAGCAAAAAATGTACGAGATTCAAAAAATCATCATCGTATTGGCCAGACACCAAGATTCGGGCCTTCTCGTAGCCTATGTTTTGGGTTCTAAAATCTAGCAGTGGCTCGGGGTTTAGTGATTGAAAATCGACAGCATCGGCCTGTGTGCCCAAAAATGAATTTTTTCCGTATAAAGATTCAAATACTTGTCGGTTGGCCCAATAAGAGGGTGTGCTTTGTCGGCGAGCCAATGAGGCAAGTTGAATTTGTTTGTAACTGTTCAGCCGGTCTTCCGGGAATTGGCCCAATTGCAACTGTTCGAGCAAAAAGGGCAGAGCTTCTTGGGCCACTTCAGGACGAAAGATGAACACGAGCGAATGGCTTTCGTTTTGTACCTCGGTTTGAAAGCGCAGGCCCCAGGAGTCAATTTTCTTCAGCAATTGGGACTCGGTAATTTGGGAATGGCCGCTCAGAAGCAAGTTGAGGCAGGTGCTGGCTTGAAGGAGTTGGTTTTGGACTGCGCGACCACCGGGGAATAGCAATTCCAGTCGTGTGAGGCCAATGTTTCGTTGGGGACCAAGGTGCAGCCAGCGGCCGTTTCGCTGCTCGAAACCGCAAGAGGGCGGCGTAAACTCGGTGACTGCCTGGGTGATGGGTTTTTGGCTACGATCAAGCATGGTGAGGGGAATAAAAGAGAAGACGAGCTGAGTCGGCTTTTAAGAAAGTCTGGGCTGCGCGTTGGCAATTGGTTAGGCTTACCGTTTCTAACATTTCAGCTTCTTGATCAAACCACTGGGGCTTTTCCAAGGCTGCGTAGTAGGCCATTTTTTGGGCTTGTTGGGCGGGGCTGATGCGCTCGTACAAAAGTTGGGTAAGCAATCGGTTTTTAACCGAAGCCAAGTCGTCATCTGCAGCCGTTTTTATGGTTTCCTTGAGTACCCGCATCAAGGCTTCTTGGCCCGCTTGGTGAGAAACGCCTTCTGCCAAGATGCCGTAGAGGACGAAAAAACCTTCGCCGAGGCCTTTCATGCAGAAACATTCGGCTGCCGACATGATACCCTCTTGTTTGACCAAGGTTTCATGTAGGGGAGAGGCGTCTGAGCCACCGAGAATTTCAGCAAATAGATCCAGGGAGTTCGAGGCGGGATCAGCATGACTGGGTGTGGGCCAAACCAGAAAAACCGCCTTGTCGGGAGACAGGTCCTGCTGCTCTTGAGGCGCTTGAACAGGGGCGGTTGTCGTGTTGTAGGTGCGGGGGACAAGGGCTTGGGTGTTGGCAATGTCGCCAAACCATTTTTCACTCAGGCGGCGGGCTTCTGTCTCGTTTATGGCGCCAGCCAAGCTGAGAATGGCGTTGCAGGGCTGGTAAAAGCGATCGTAAAAGGCGCGAACATCGTCTAGGCTCGCGGTTTCAATTTGTTCGAAGTTGAGCCCAATAGTAGGCCAAGAATAGGAGCTTTCAGGAGAGTATAAGAGCGAGCGAACATGGTGCCACAACTGGCCGAATGGCGCGTTGAAGCAGCGCTGCTTGAACTCTTCAACCACCACCCCTTGTTGCACCCGCAGCGAATCGGGGTTGATGTTCAGGCCCCGCATGCGGTCACTCTCCAACCAAAAGGCGGTTTCGGTGTTTTCGGCGGGAACCAGTATGTAGTAGTTGGTGAACTCGTTGTTGGTAAAGGCGTTGTTTTGGCCGCCAGCCCCTTCGATTTCTTTGTCAAATGAAGGCACGTTGGCAGAGCCCGCGAACATCAAATGTTCAAACAAATGGGCAAAGCCGGTTCTCTCAGGCGACTCGTCGCGAGCCCCCACTTTGTACAAGAGGTTGAGCACCACCTGCGTTGAGTCGGGGTCTTGAATGTGGTATACTTGAAGGCCGTTGGCCAGGGTCCAATGATTCACATACCAAAGATCGCTAGGCCGCGGCAGAGGCTATCCCCAACCTTGGTGGCGCTACATCGAAATGGACAGTTGGCCCTTGATGTGGGTTCTTAGGAGTAGGTGTTGTGGCCTTAACTGATAGTCTGTCAATTCAATGTGCTGTACCCCTCCTTTGCTTTGGGCCCCATTTTCATAGCGCTGATTTAGGGCTTCATTGACGCTTTCTTCGGTCAGGGTAAACAAATCGCCTACGTCAAACCAGAGGTTTTCTTCCAGGTTTTGGCGAACGGTCTCGTCCAGCAACCAGGAGGCACTTTTGAGAAGCACGTTTTTGCTTTGTAGGTCATAGTCGACGTTTGTCAAGCGCACGATTCGCGTGGCGTTGTCAAACACAGGGTCACCAACCAGGTACAAGGAACCTGATTTTGTGCCAATTACATCGACCCGAATGCCAAGTCGGGTTTGGGAATCTTGGTAGGTGGGAAATAGCCTCAGGCTCGAGAGTTCCACACTGTCTTTCTTGTAGCCAAATTTTTCCCCCTTCATGTAGGTGAGAATTTGGCACGAGAGGCTGTCGTAGTCCAGCTTTAGATCGGTATAAACCCGAAAACCGCTTCCTGATTTGTACGGGCTTAGGTTGGGAACGGGGCTGGGGTTTTTGGGGCCACCTATACTGCTAATAATGGGCTGGGCTGAGATGCCGGCATTAAATTGAAGAGTCGTGCCATTTAGGTTTATAGTCGAAACAGACACCGCCCTGGGTTGCAAGCGCAACTCCCCAACATAGTCTATTTGCATGGGCTCTGCCAAGGTGTTCCAGAGGTCTTGCACTTCAGCTTTGAAGGAAAGAGCATATACTTGTGAGTCTACTTCAGAACACAATTCGCCCATCAACGGCGCTACCGTGTTCATTAGTTTGTCGGTTATATCAATCCCAAAACTCACCTTGCAGGGGTTGAGTGCCTTGAGTTCTTGAACCGTTGTTTTGGATACAACACGGTAGTCGGGACTGATGGACAACTGGCTTTGAAGCGTCAAGGTGGCTTGACGACGAGCCTCCTCCCACCCACAGGAAAAAGGAATGATTGGGAGCGCGCAACTCCCCATAAAACAAGCCGCGCAGTATTGGCCCTTGAGGCCGTATGCCACCTGTACTGACGTAGTGAGTGTTTGGTTGAGCCCAACAAAGTTTAGGTTGCCGCGGTCAAGCCTGTACTGGTACCGCACTCCTTGGCACGGAGACTCGCCCCCAGCCATGTGTTTGTCAATACTGTTGTTGGCTAGCTCAAAATAAGGCTTCAGGTCAACACTCACGGGCACGTCGATTTGCGACAATACCGAAGGCAGAGGTTTGGTCGCGGGAATAGCCAAGCCTTGTTGCTGCTGCTCTTGCAAACTGAGAAGAGCTTTGGGGTTGATGGTTTTGGTGCTCGAGCAAGCCACAAACAACACAGAAACCCATGTCCAAAACCAACGCCTCATCGTTGCAAAACAAGGGCGATGGCCATTCGATTCGGCAGGTATAGCCAATAGGTTCCGTTGGGTAGGTTGGACGCCAAACGCAGTTCTTCGGCCGCGGTTCCCGATTGAACCAATCGCCCAGAGTTGTCGTAAATCTGATAGACCTCTTCCTTGTGGTTTTCCAAAGAGAAGCGGCCGTCTTTGCTGGGTTGTGGGTAGACCCGAAAGGTTGCCATGTTTGGGGCGATAGTGTTGTTTACTCGAACTGCGAAACGGTGTTTGAGGCTGTCGTTCAATGGGAACGAATCAACGGCGCTGAGAAGATAGGCGCTAAGCGTGTAGCTACCGGGAAGCAGACCCTTGATCGAGTCTTGGGTTTCCTGTGTGAGGCTGTCACCGAAGTCAAGGGTCGCGACTTGGAGAGTGTCGTCGAGCAGGGTTTCTGTGTTGTTGCTCAATGTGATTCTGAGCCAGGCAGAATCTGTACCCAATTTGGGCCCCATGCTTTTGAGTTTTACCGAGGCTTTCCAACCCACAAAGCCTTCGGTTAAGGAATCGGTTTTGGGTGATAAGTCTGTAAGGGCAAGATCGCGGAAGGCGGCAACAGGCAGCGTGAAAAAGAGGCTGTCGTTTTCTGGGTGTTTGTCTAGCGTGTCGTGTTGCCAATAGGCCCGAAGATGCAAATCGCCGAGTTGGCTCGCCATCAGCGTTTGGGCAAACGTCACGGTGTCGGTTTGGGCCGAATCAAGGCTGCGATAAGCGCTGCTTTGATACACGCGTTGGTTGTTTTGATAGGCTTCGCAAATCAAGGTGCCTAAAAGAGGCGAATAGCCGCCGTTGTGAATGACCATCGAGGGGGCGTAGGGGCCAGAGCCCCATTCCAGAGTGTCGGAACCGATGGGCCACAACCACTGTTTTGTTTGCAAGTCGACCGCACGACCGACGGTAAACGCCCAAATAAACGAGTCGTTGAATTTATACGGGTCAAACTCATAGCGAACCCGAGCCAAACCGCGGTATTCTCCGGCGCTGCTGAGGGTGGCGTTTTTCCATTGCTCTAGGAACGCTTCGTTTGCCCCAATATCGAGTTTGATGCTGTCGAGGTAAAACAATTGGCCAGCGGGATTGTAGAGTTCCACGAAGTATTTGGCGCCGAAAGCGCCCACAATGCCATCGTTGAAAATGCGCAGTCGAACCGGTTGGCTGCTGCCGGGTGTGTATTCCACTCCTGCGCGCGGGCTGGCCGCTGAATCGAGACCCAAGTCTACCTGTTTGGAAACCCAAATTTGCCGCTTGAGCGTATCGTTTTTGGAATAGGAATCGCCCGCCATTTCGGTAGTGAAGACCACGTCAAAGCGCCCGGTGTCGGTGCATTTCCAGGTGGGCCACCAGAGAATTTGCGACAAAAAGCGGTCAAGTTGCAGCGTTTGCGCTTGGTTGTACACCACTTTGCCGCCGCGGTGCACGATTTGGCAGCGGGCGATGAAATTGCTGGAGTTGGTGTAACTGGGGTTTTGAACCGTAGCCACCGGCATCAAAGTATCAAGCAAGTAGCGGTACGAAAATCCCTGCGGAGGGTCATATATAGTGGCGACCATCACGTCATTTTTCACGCCGACATAGAATCTGCTTTCGGCTGTGTCGTTGTCGCCGATGCTGTCTTTCAGGTGCTTGACCATGATCAATTGCCGGTACTCACCGAGTTGCGAACAAACAAGCTTTTTGGGGAACGTATACTGTCGGCTTTGCCCGGTGCTCAAGGTGTCAAACAGGCTCTCGCGGTAGAGTTTGGTTTGGGGACCCCAGACTTCGCAAATGACCTCCAGCGAATCGGGTTTGATGCTTTGTACTCCTAGGTTTTTAATGGTTCCCTTAGGGGCAAGGGTATCTGTGGTGTATTGGTTGAGCGTGTCTTTTGGAAAGTCAGAGCTCAGTGCAGCCAGGTCGTATTCGGCTTGCAGGCGGGGCTCGATTAAGAAGCGAAAGGGCGCGTCGGGGGAAAAGTCGTACCAAGTGGTGTCGCCCAGGGGCGCGGCATAGAAAAAAGTGAGCGGGCGAACGGGTTCTTCCATTTGGTAACCAAAGGCCACGTTGCTGGTGCCCAATTGGCGCACACCGACAAAGAAGGGGCCGTTGACCTGAACAGGATTGGGTATATCCAAAATGTTGCTACCGGTTCCCGACACCAAGGTGTCGCTTTGCCAAATCAGCGATCCGGGCTGGCGGGTACTGGCGTTGTAGGCCCAAATACCCAAGCGGTATTGGCGGTTGCCGGCGCCAAAGGTCACGTTGATTTGGTTGAGGTATTTGGTTTGGGCGGCGTAAAAGCGGGCCACAAAATCTCCGGTTTCCCCGTTGAAGCCAATTCCACCAGGAGCAGGGCCATCGTTTACTTGGCGATAGGAATAGACATTTTCATTCGCCAAACGCAGCGACCAAGCCTTGTTGTTGTCTTTGTTAGCATCGGGACTTTCGACCCAAATGGTGTCTAGGCCGCGTTTGGCTGGGGTTAGCGAAGGCACAGCAAAAAAGTCCGATTGCCGGCGCGTCAAATTAACTGTGAAACTATCCTTTTGAGCATTGGCGCCTTTTGAATAGGTGTAGACTTTTTGGCCGCTAATGTCTTTTTTTCCCACGTTTCTGAGCAAGACCTGCACCGAATCGGGTCGGCCCAAGGGTACGGGCATTTTGCCCAAGGTATACACCTTTTGAACCTGTAGGTCAACATCGGCTCGTGGGTAGTGGAAGCGAATGGTGGGATGGTATTGGGTGGTGTTGGGAAGGCTATCGGGAACCGAGGCGCCATAGGCGTAATGCACCTGAAGCAGCGAGTAGCCGGTTACAGTAAATCCTGATTCAAAGTAAAACTGGGGTGGCCCGCCCTGGGTGTCGCGCTGTTCGTATTCGCACATCAACACCAGTGATTTGCCTTTCGTACTGTCGTAGAAATAAGCGTCGCCGTTGAAGTTGAGCTCACACCAGCCGCCATCAGCAGGAAACAAATCAGCGGGCTTGCCAAACGCCACCAAATGTTCGCTTAGGCTGCGTGCAGTGAAGGGAAACTTGGTGGAACCCAGGTCGGTTCCGGGGTCGTTCATCAGCCAGAACTTGACATCGCAGGCGGTGTCAAAGGCCCTTCCGGGTGTGCGGTAAAACTCGATCGAGGATATCGAGTCTCCGTGTTTCATGTTTCCCAACAAGCCGTAGGGAAACAGAATGGCAAAGCGCGAATAGTGGTTGCTGGTCGTGGCCGAGGGAACAAAAGGCCCACCCGTGTTGCCAGAATAAGAGGCGTCGCCCAGCTGCAAAAACTGCGCTTGAGCGAATTGACTCGCACACAACACCAAGCCAAAGAGGCTTCTTTTCACTATGCCCATGTTCCAAAGATAGAAAGGACCCCTGCTTTTTCGCGTAATTTGCAAAAGCAATGAACAGGACGGAGCTTTTTTCGCAGATTTCGCAAAAGCGTAGCTACCTCTGCACGGGGCTGGACACGCAAATTGAAAAACTTCCGCAAGGAATTTCCCGCGATTTGCGCGGTGTGGTGGAGTTCAATCGCCGCATTGTTCAAGCGACCGAAGCCCATTCGGTTTCGTACAAAATCAACACGGCCTTCTACGAGCAGTACGGCCCCGCCGGTTGGTCGGCCATGCAGGAGACCCTGGCGCACCTGCCCCAAAACAGCTTTCGAATTGCCGATGCCAAGCGCGGCGACATTGGCAACACTTCGTCCATGTATGCCAAAGCTTTTTTTGAGGCCCTGACTTTTGACGCCGTCACCGTAGCTCCTTATATGGGCAAAGATTCCTTGCGCCCCTTCTTGGAGTTCGAAAACAAATGGATCATTTGCCTAGCCTTGACCTCCAACCCAGGCCACGCTGACTTTCAATTGGGCGAATACGAGGGCAAAAAGCTCTACGAACGGGTCATTGAAACGGTCTGCAAATGGGGCAACCCCGACAACCTGATGTTTGTGGTAGGGGCCACCCGCGCCTCTTTGGTGGGCGACATTCGCTCCTTGATTCCTGAGCATTATTTGCTTGTGCCTGGCGTGGGTGCCCAAGGCGGCAGTCTGCACGACATTTCCAAGGCGGGCTTCATAGGCGAGGCCAATCCTGGCCTTTTGGTCAATTCCTCGCGCGGCATTTTGTATGCCTCTTCGGGCGAAGATTTTGCCGAGGCCGCAAGCCAAGAAGCCTCTAAACTGGCTGCCGAGATGGCTAATTTGATGCAACATGACTAAGCTCTCTTCTTTGAATCACTGGCTCAACGGGCCCAACACCGAGCGCATGCCGTTTCCGGCGCGGACGTACCCTTGGCCATTTTCAACGACAAGGCCTTGGCGGGATCGCTGGCGATGACGAGTTTCCGCATGGGCTAAGCCGCTTGGCGGGCAGATTTTTCGCATCTTTGTAGCTATGAACATTTCCACGCAGTGGTTGCGCGATTTGATAGACCTGGAACTGAGTGCCCAGGAGATGGCCGATCGCCTGTCGGTGTCAGGCCTTGAGGTGGAACACTTAGAAAACTGGGAGTCTCTGCCCGGTGGCCTGCGCGGATTTGTCATTGGCCAGGTGTTGACCTGCGAAAAACACCCCAACGCCGACAAGCTTTCCTGCACCACGGTTGATGTGGGAGCCGGCGAGTCCCTTTCGATTGTCTGTGGCGCCCCCAATGTGGCAGCCGGCCAAAAAGTGGTCGTCGCTACGGTAGGTTCGGAAATTTGTATGCCGGGCAAAGAGCCCTTTTTGATTGGCAAGAGCAAGATTCGCGGTGAGGTGTCTGAGGGCATGATTTGTGCCGAAGACGAGATGGGTTTAGGAAATAACCACGACGGAATTATGGTTCTTCCCGACGATGTTTCGGTGGGAATGTCGGCAGCTGATTATTTTGGTATTGTGCGCGACCAGGTGATGGAAATTGGCTTAACCGCTAACCGCGGTGATGCCGCCTCTCACTTAGGGGTGGCCCGAGATTTGGCCGCATTGTTTGGGGCTAAGTTGAGACCAACGGCGCAAACCGCCGCTCCTGGAGAGTCGGTAGCCCGAAAAATAGTAATTGAAAACGGCGAAGACTGTCGTCGCTACCGACTCATGGAGTTGACGGGTGCCTTTGTAAAGGCCTCATCAACGGTTGTTCAAAACCGTTTGCTCGCCATTGGCCTAGAACCCAAAAACAACTTGGTCGATTGCACCAACTATGTGCTTCACGAAACGGGCCAACCGGTTCATGCGTTTGATGCCGATAAGGTAGCTGGCGATATCCAGATTCGATTGGCCAAAAGCGGGGAAACCTTGGTGGTTTTAGGTGGCACCGAATTGAAGTTGAACATTGAAGATTTGGTGATTGCCGACGACAATGGCCCTATTGCCTTGGCTGGCGTCATGGGCGGCTTGCATTCGGCTGTCAACGAAAACACTCAGCGAATTTTGGTCGAAGTAGCCGACTTTCACCCCACCCGGGTGCGAAAAAGCGCCAAACGCCACACCTTGAACACCGACGCGTCTTTTCGTTTTGAACGAGGAATTGATCGCAACGCGATACCCGAAGTAGCTTCTCGTTTGGCCTTTTTGATGCAGCGTGAGTCAGGAGCAGAGTGGCGTGGTTGGCGCGAGGAGTGCCCTGTTCCTTTTGAGCAAAAATACATAGCCCTTTCATTGGAATCATTGAATCGTTTTGCTGGATATGAAATTGAACGCGAAACGGTTTCGGCGGTTTTGAGCGGCTTGGGTTTTGGTTTAAAACCCAACCCCAAGGGTTTTGAGGTGGCGGTGCCGGCTTGGCGAAACGACATAGAAATTGACGTTGACCTGTATGAAGAGGTCATGCGCATTGACGGGTTTGACAAGGTGCCCATGTCGGGCAAAATGCAAGCCTCGTTGGGAGCCTTTTCGGGCATGGCCCAGCGCAAGCGTTTGAATCGAGTTCGCCATTTCTTGGCTGGAGCAGGGTGGAACGAAGCGTCTACCAACTCCTTGACTTCGGCCTCTTGGTACAAGGGCCGTACGGATTTGGTGGAATTGACCAACCCCTTGAGTAGCGACATGGCTGTCATGCGCGCCTCTTTGGTACCTGGCTTGTTGCAGTCTTTGGCTTTCAATGCCAAACGCCAGGCAGACCGTGTGCAGTTATTTGAAATAGGCAAGACCTACCACAAAACCGAAAATGGGTTCAAAGAAACTCCCACCCTGTGCATCGCTGTTTGGGGACGAGCCCTTCCCGAATCTTGGGAGAATGGCAACCAAAAAGTGGGGTATTACGATCTTCAGAAAGTGGCCTTGGGTATATTGGCCGCCTTGCGCAGCAAGGCGCGTTTGGAAGACTTTGTCATTGGTCAAGCTTCAGCTACTTGGTGCAAGCAAGCCGAATTGAAAGGAGAGGCTTGGACCATGGAAATACCCTTGAAGAAGCTGTTGGCTCAGCCCAACGAGGCGGTCAAGTATCAAGCCCCAGCCAAATTCCCTACGGTTCGTCGGGACTTGAGTTTGGTCGTTGACAAGGCCAAGAAATTTGCCGATTTGGAATCGGTGATCAAAGCCCAAAAGGTGAAAATCTTGCGTGATACTCGCGTGTTTGACATTTACGAAGGCAAACCCTTAGAGGCCAATCAAAAGGCCGTTTCTCTGTCCTTTTTCTTGAGTCGCCCCGATGCCACCTTGACCGACAAAGAGGCCGACGCAGCCATGGAAAAACTCATGAAAGCGTTTGAAGAAAGTGGGGCGCTGATTCGCCGCTAGGGAGTTGATTAATTCCCCATCTCTTTCAAGCGTTCGGCATTTTCTGCCACGCTCAAGGCATTGATGACCTCGTCTAGGTCGCCGTTGATGATGGCGTCCAAGTTGTAAAGGGTCAAGTTGATGCGGTGGTCGGTAACCCGGCCCTGGGGGTAGTTGTAGGTTCTGATTTTGGCTGAACGATCGCCACTTGAAACCAAGGTTTTGCGTTTACTGGCAATGGCCTCATTGTGTTTTTGCAGCTCCATTTCGTAGAGTTTGGTAGCCAGCATTTTCATGGCCTTCTCGCGGTTTTTCAGCTGGGTTCGCTCGGTTTGGCAAATGACCACAATGCCCGTGGGCTTGTGGGTCAACTGTACTTTGGTTTCTACCTTGTTCACGTTCTGACCACCAGCACCACCGCTACGAGAAGTGTGCAACTCCACGTCAGACTCACGCAAATTGACATCAACTTCGTCTGCTTCAGGCATCACCACTACGGTAGCGGCTGAGGTGTGAATTCGGCCCTGGCTTTCGGTGGCCGGAACGCGCTGCACGCGGTGGGCGCCGCTTTCGTATTTCAAAACGCCATATGAACCGGGCTCGTTGATTTCGAATGAGATGCGGGAGTAACCGCCAGAAGAGGATTCGTTGTCCTCCAAGACCGAGGTTTGCCAGCCTTTGGTGTCGCAGTATCGCTTGTACATGCGATAGAGGTCGCCGGCAAAAATGGCCGCTTCGTCGCCACCGGTACCCGCCCGAATTTCCACCACAGCCGGTTTGGCGTCTTCGGGGTCTTTGGGTAGCAATTGCAGTCGAATGCGTGACTCTAGATCCTCTTGTTGGGCCTCGAGCAACTCAAGCTCTTCTTTGGCCATGTCCTTGAGTTCCTTGTCCTTCTCATTTTTGAGAATGTCGCGGGCTTCGGTGATTCCCTCGTGCCAGGCCTTGTATTCGAAATAACTATCGACAACCTCTTCTAGGTCGCGGTATTCTTTGTTGAGCTGCGCAAAACGCTTTTGGTCGACCACCACTTCGGGCGAGCCGAGCAAGAGCTCAATTTCTTTGTATCGGGCGTGTATGGCTTCGAGTTTATCGAGCATGGTTGAATTGGTTGTGAAGGGTGAGAACCTGTTCAATTAGGCTTTCAGACCCGTTGTTTTGAATGAGGTGTTGACACAAAGGTTCCCAGCGCTCTTGGGGCCATTGGGCGTTCATGCGGGCTTCAATGGCGGCCTCATCCAAGCCGTCGCGTTGCATGACACGGTCCAAGCGAACAGACGTGTTGGCCAGCACCCCGACTACGGTGTCTACGGTTTTGTCAGCCCCGCTCTCAAACAGAATGGCGGCTTCTTTGATGGCGTATGAATGGCCTTCGCCTTGTCGTTCGGCGCACCAGGCGTCCCAACGAGCGAATACACGAGGATGAACCAGGGCGTTGAGTTGTTCGCGCAAGGTGGGTTCATCAAAGAGGCGTTTTCGCACTACGCCAGCCTGGAATTGGCCACCCTGGTATACCTCTGGGCCGAACAAATAAATCAGCGGCTCGCGCAGACTGGCATCTTCGTTGTAAAGGGCCTTGGCCTCTTTGTCAGCTTCGTAAACAGGCACACCGAGTTGGGCAAAAATCTGGCAAACGGTCGATTTGCCGCTGCCAATTCCCCCGGTTACCCCAACGCGCAGCACGGTTTATTTGCTTTCGGTAGCGGCAGGGTAGTGGGCCTGGGTCAACTCCATGCTCACGGCGCTTTTTTCAATGCGCAACTTGCCTTCTTCTACCTCGATAACGAAGTGGGTGTCGGCCACGGTGGTGATTTTGCCATGAATGCCACCAGAGGTGACGATTTTGTCCCCTTTGCTCAGGCTTTCCATGTGGGCCTTGGCCTTTTTTTGCTTGCGCATTTGGGGCCAAATCATGAACAAAAAGAAAACAGCCATGATCAGCAACATGGGAATCATGTCCATGCCGCCTTGGCCTTGTAGTATGGTGTAAATAGTCATGTTTTAGTGAAAGTCGTCGTGGTCTTCGGTGGCTAAAATGTGGGCCCTAAAAATGAGGGTTTCTAGCCGGTTTTCGGCATTGTCAAAAACCACATTGATGCTCTTTTCCACCAGCGGATTGTCAGTACCGCCTTTGCCATTCGAGTCAAAAGTGGCGGTAATGCTGCCTTCCCCACCAGGTGGGATCAAGTCTTTGGTCCAGTTGGGAGTGGTGCATCCGCAGGAAGCTTGAACATTGGCGATGCTCATGGGGCCGTCGCCGGTGTTTTTGAATTTGTAGACGTGCTGCACCTTTTCGCCGTCGTTGATTTGGCCAAAGTAGAAAGCGGTGTCCTCGAACACGGCACGACCTTGGGGCCCAGCGGGAACAGCGGGGTTGTCAAGCGTAGCGGGGTTGTCTTCGATGTCTTCGGCGTCAAAACTGCGATTGCCCGAGCCGGAGCAAGAGGCCAAGGCCACAAGGGTAAGGGCCGCCAGGGTGTGCAAAACCTTGTTCATGAGACAAAAATATCAATTCTGCTTGAGACCGCGGCCGCTCTTGACGATTTTGCCTTCGGCTTCGAGCTGTATGCGCAAGCGATCCAAAACGCCGTTGATGAAGCGAGAAGAATTGGGCGTGGAGTAGTTCTTGGTGATTTCCAGATACTCGTTGATAGTCACCTTGACGGGAATCTCGGGGCAGTGCAGGAATTCGGCCAAGGTCAACTTGATGATGAGCAAGTCCAAAATGGCAATGCGGCCCGGGTCCCAGTTGGTGGTTACCCCCGACACCAACTGCTCGTACTCTTCGCCCTCTTGAGCGCAGTGCTTTAGCAGGTTCTGGGCGAAGATCCAATCTTCGTGACCGGCGCTTAAGGCGGCAGGGGTATGAATCTTGCCGGGCTTGGCAGAGGCAAGGGTTTTGCCAATTTCGCGCGACACATAGGGATCATCGTCCGTCCACAAGGGGTAGTACTCAACCAAAGCGTCGTGAAACGGTTCGTAGGCTTCAAACAGGTGTGTGAAGAGGTTCTCCAAGAAATATTGCTGCTGCTCAAAGTTGGGCTCGTCAAAAATGGAAAAGTCCTGCCAGAAGGGCTGGGCGCTTAATTCTTTGATCCACTCTTCGATGTTCTTCTGCAAATCGCTCCAATCAAAGGGTGACGATTTGCCGCTCAAGGAAGCGTTGTACAGATCTTGAACCAAACCGCTGTGGTTCAAAATGCCGTAGGCGCGAATCTTCGCGGCATCGGGGTAAAATTTGGATTTTTCTAGGCCTTGTTTCTCCGAAAGATGTTCTTGCAGGGCGTGAGGCAGAGCCAATAGGTGCAAGTAAAAAAGGTGGCTTTCGTTGAGTCGCTCTTTGAGCTGATCAATTTCGGGGGCCAGGGCACCGCTGCCGCTTTGCTGCCAAGCGTACAAAGACTGCAAAGTCTTTACGCGTACGAGTCTTCGGGATATCATAGGACGTTAGAACGAGGCCACAAAGATAGGGCTCGTTCTTGGAATTTGGTTTTTGAATTAGGCGAGAAGCCCGTCAAAAACAGAGCGACCATCCAGGTTGCGCAAGAAATCGGTGGCACAGCGCTCGGGGTGTGGCATCATGCCGAACACGTTTTTACCCGCATTGCAAATGCCCGCAATGTGGTTCAAGGAACCATTGGGGTTGTGCTGGTCGCCTAGTTCTCCCTCGGGAGAGCAATAGCGAAAGACTACCTGACCATTGGCCTCTAGTTTCGCCAAGGTTTGTTCATCGCAATAGAAACGGCCCTCACCGTGGGCGATGGGAACTTCAATGGCTTGACCCATTTCCAAACTCTTGGTAATGGCCAATTCGGTATTGCCTGGGGTCAGGTGAACGTTTTGGCAGATGAATTTCATGCTGGTGTTGCGAAGCAATGCACCGGGCAGAAGGCCGCTTTCGCAGAGAATTTGAAATCCGTTGCAAATGCCCATAACAAAACCGCCGTTAGCGGCATGCTCAGCCACAGCATCCATGACGGGAGACAATTTGGCAATGGCACCTGAACGCAGGTAGTCGCCATACGAAAAGCCACCGGGAAGAAAAATGTGGGTGCAGCCCTTCAAGTCGCTGTCCTTGTGCCAGAGTTTTTCAACAGTCTGGTCGCTGTAGGTCGACAACACCTCGATGAGGTCTTGATCGCAATTGGAGCCCGGAAATACGACTACACCAAATTTCATGGTGCAAATATAGCCTTCAAGGCCCGGCGGTTCACCTCAGAAATGGCCTCAGGTTTCAAGTCGTGGAAAAAAGGGTGCTTGCTTTTGTAAATGGAGTCGCTGTGCGTGGAGTGAAGCGCTTGTCGAGAGATGAAAAATGGAATTCGAAGCCAGGCGCAAAATGTACTTAAGGCAAAAAAGCTTTTCAGCCAAAGCCCATCCAATCGTAAGGGGGGTCGGCGAACACCCAAATGATTGGCGATGTCGCCAAACAGCTCGGCATAGGTCATTGTCTCAGACACGCAGATCTCTCGCGTTTCCCAACGCTGCTTTTCGTATAGGTCCAGCATGTGGCGGCATACATCTTCAACGCCCACAAACCCATTAGTACCGGTGGGCATGAAGGGAATCTTGTTTTTGACCATTCGGTACAGCTGATTGCTGCCGCTGTGGCCGTCGCCAAAACCCAGAATAATGCCGGGGTTTACACAGGACGCTTGAAGCCCCTCTTCTACCCCGCGCCAGAGTTCCAATTCGGCTAGGTACTTGGACACGGCGTAGTCGGTGTTGTATTTGCTCTCCTTGTATTCGGTGTCCTCACTGATGGGTGCGCGGCTTCCGGTTCGGCCAATAGCCGCCACCGATGAGGCAAGAATCAGCGGCTTTTGGGTTCTCAAACAGGCATTGACCACGTTTCGTGTTCCTAGCACGTTGGTTTCCATCAACTCATCAAAATCAGCCTTGCGAAAACTCACTTTAGCGGCACAATGAAACACGGCATCAACGGTGGCAAATGCCTTTTCCAATTCTTCCCCGTCTTGCAGATCCAAGTCTATCCACGTGGGTTTGGTGCTGCTGTTACGAAAGTTTCGAACGCGTTCAAACAAGGCCAGAGACGAGTGTTCGCGCTTAGCGGCTAGGACCTCGTAACCCTTTTCGAGAAGGGTGCATACAAGATGCGAGCCCAAAAAGCCTGTTGCCCCGGTGACTAATGCTCGTTGAGCCATGGTTCAAAAGTACACCGAAGGGTGTTTGCTAAAAAACAGGTTTCAACACAAACCCAGTCAACAATCCCAATTTAAATATTAATACTTTTGCGAGATGAAATACGCTGCTTTTGTGCTTCTCGTTGGGTTGGCATTCGTCGCCTGCGAAAAAGAAGAGGGACTACTCTCGAAGAAAGAAAAAAAAGGAACAGGCATCCCAGTGGTGGAATGGGTTGACACCCTTAACACAGATAGCTTGTACTACAAAAAAGCGTTTGCTCAAGCGGTTGTTGTTGCCGATAGTGGCCTCCCTGTGAGCGAACGGGGGTTCGTGATTTCTACATCTGAAGCACCTAGCATTGACGACCCTAAAACCCAATGCGGCCAAGGCCTAGGCGTGTTTCAAGCCTTCGTTAAAAACTTGGACTATGGGCAGACCTACCATCTTCGCGCTTATGCGATCAACGAGCTTGGGGTCGGATACAGCGAAGAACTTTCATTTGAAAGTTACAAACTAGACTTGCCTACGGTCACAGCCAAGAGCACAGTGGCCAATATTAAAATAGACGCGACAGCAGAAGTGTCTGGCGAGGTTGTTTCGTCAAACGGAGGAACAGTCACCGAGCGTGGGGTGGTTTGGTCAAGTAGCCCTAACCCAACCATTAACGATAACAAAAAAAGCAATGGTTCTGGCTTGGGGAAATTTAGCGTTGTCCTGACTGGGCTTCAGTACAGCACAAAGTATTACTACAGGGCCTACGCCATCAATGAAGCAGGAACCGCCTACAGTGACGAGTATTCGTTTGACAGTTATGCGCTACAGTTGGCATCTGTATCTGTTGGAAGCGCCCCTACGGTCATTTCCCAAGGTGGAGCACAAATTACCGGAAATGTAACCTCTGCGAATGGGGGTACAGTGAGCGATCGAGGCATCGTGTGGTCGACTAGCCCCAACCCAACAACAAACAACAAAAAAGCGAGTAGCGGAAGCGGAGTTGGCAGCTTCAACGCCACATTGTCTGGATTAAGCATCAACACAAAGTACTATTATCGGGCCTATGCCACCAACGAGGCGGGTACCGCATATAGTTCGGAATATTCGTTCAACAGCAAAACAGTAAACCTGCCCTCTGTTTCTGTAAATAGCAGCCCCAATAGCGTGGGTTCGGGCACCGCACAAATTTCGGGCAATGCAACCTCTGCGAATGGGGGTACAATTAGCGAGCGCGGCATTGTGTGGTCGACGAGCCCCAACCCAACAACGAGTAACAACAAAGTGAGCAGCGGTAGCGGAACAGGCACCTTTGCAGGAAACCTGTCGGGATTGAGCAACTTTACAAAATACTATTATCGGGCCTATGCCATCAATGAGGCAGGCACCGCCTACAGTTCTGAGTACTCGTTCAATAGTTACGAACCCCCATGCACGATTAATCAAGGCACAACGGGGTCGACCTACTCCATACAGATCACGTCAAAAAGCTCTTTTCAACCAGGGGAGTCAATCAAGGTAACCATGTACAGTTCCATATATTCGTTCGGTCAGGCGTCTTCTGTGAAACTATACAACGGCGATAACCTCGTTTATACATTTGGAAGTTGGTTGGTTTTTGACAGCAACAACAGCCGACAGTTTTCTCTGCCTAGTTCACTGGCTACATCTAACTGCTATAACATACGGGTCTATAAAGGAAGTGATGTTTATGTATCCCCAAAATTCACCGTTAAACCCTAAACACCTAAAAAATGAAACAACTGAACTCAATAAAACTTATTGCTCTTTTGGTACTAGGGTTGTCAAGTTTGGCATTGTCGGCCCAAGAAGCTGAAGAACCAAGCGGCCAAATCCTGAAAAACGAGATTCAGGATGAGCTCAACAGCAAAGGCCTCAATTGGGAACAATTAGAAACGAGATACACCCAAATTGAAGCTACATCAGAAGCGGTTTATAGCCAAGAATTGACCTTAGAGCAAGAAAGATTAAAGGGCCTCTTGGCTTCAAAAGAGACGTTGAAAGCCGAGGTCAATGATGCAAGAAACCAATGTGGCGCAATGTGGAATAAAAAAGAACAGCAGCGCAGAGCCAGGGGGTTGGTTGTTGGTTTGGCTACAACGAACTTAGGATTCGTTGAACGAGGGCCTGTGCTGTCAGCAATGATCAATGGGGGATTCCCGACCTGTCGGTTTGTGGCATTTGACTTTGTTAAAGGAGTTTTTGTTGGGGTTGATTCTGATGGGAAAACACTGACTATCTCTGAAGGAATGTCGAACCACGCCCAATTGGTTTTGGCTATGGAAAAAACTCCTTGGGGCAAGAGTATTGAAGCCGCAACCGAGGACGAAATTGGAAAAACGCTGGATCGTATTTTTTATAACCCCAATGACAATGTTTTGAATGCAAAGTTTGAGGAAAAACAATATCGATTGAGCGTTGTGGACCAAGAAATAGAAGAGACAAGATTGGCCATCCAAGCGCTGCAAACGGCCCAATCCCAACTCAACGGCAAGCTTTGGAACAACCGGGTTAAAGACTCGTCACTTATTTTGTGGAGAAGAAACTACCTTGAAGAGACTCTCGCCGAAATTGCTCAGATTGACAGCGCAAATGATGCGGAACAAAAAAGATACAAAAAGGAAGAAGCCGCATACAATGTGGAACTCAAAAAGTACAACTCAAAAATGGCCTCTTTTGGTTCTCTCAAAGTAAGCAAAGCAAGAGCTAGTTCCTTAGCCGGCTTTGCCTCTCGGTACATATACGGGTCTTCCTCTATTTTTGATCAGTATACATATTTTACTGAACTGACCGAAAGCGAAGAATACGGTTCTTGTTTGACGGCGTTTGGTTTTGATTGGGACCAGGGGTATGGTTTGTGGGGTAGTTACGTGGTAATTTTGTACAAAGGCAAACCCGTATACGCCCAAGAGTGGAGCTCCTACAACAGAATTTCGGGATCTGATCTTTCGCTCGCCATTGCCGCTTATGAAGCAACCACCGAGTTGAGTTGCCCAGTGCCACCCGATGAGCCATACGATACAGAACTTTTGGGGTATCCTCGCTTGGTTTCGACACCTGACTTTGTCTTAAATGTGAACAAAGAGGAGCCTGTTCAAAAGCCCATTTCACGTGTAACCGAAATACAAAACCTGCTGTATGTGTCTGATGAAGACTTTGAAACTCAACATTCCCTTCTCTCAGAAAGCGCTTACAACCCCATTGCTCGCCATCAATTATTGGGAATAGAGCCATCAACCACAGTTTTTCAATCATCAAACATCAACAAAGCCTTTACAGATATGGCTCGGCTTTCTGCACTTGCAAGAATTGATTCGTTGTTGGGGTATGGGGACCAAGGTCAACTCAAGACCACCATTATGTTTTTTGGTGTAGGTAAGGCAAATGATCTTTCTTTTGAGACGCATATTTCTTCGTCTTCCATGAATATTGTAGATACAACCTCAATGATCAGCAAAGACAATCGCGTGTTTGTTCGGAAGGATTTTTCGGTAACTCCATTTGAGCAAACACTAATCCACAAATGGACAACCACCAATCTTCATGTCTACTCTGATCATTCGGGCCTATATTCAGATTGTCAAGATGCGAGAGCCATGGCTCTTGTTCGGCTTGGTATTGGGTCTTCTGATATGCCCTATGGAGAGTTTGATTGGTCTATTAAGCAAACAATCGTAGGTGGCGACACCAGCATTGAAGTGTTATTGGTGAATCACGAGCCAACCGTAAGAGGGAGAGGCAAGGCTTTTGTTCCAGGGTTTTCAACTCATACTTCGTCTTTTAAATCTAAAGGCGGGGCGATTCGTTCAATCAACGCCTTGACGTGGATAGGTGCCGCTGCATGTGCTGTACTTGCAGAACAATTTTACCAAAACCACTTGTCTGCAACCACTTTATCGGATATCGATGCGAATTACAACCAATACAACCAATTTAGAACCTTGGGTCTTGGGCTTGGCGGGTTGGGCGCGCTGTTGACGACCTCAGACCAGCTAGTGGGTTCAAAAAAGAGAAAGAAAAATGCCCAATCGAAAAACCAACCGGGTTTGTATTTGAGTTTGTGATATGGGTTCAAAAACGGATACCCAGGGGTTGGTTATCTATTAATAGCCGTAGATTTGGCTCGTGATGAACACCATGAAGCGTTTGGCAATCGTTAACGGACCCAATTTGAACTTGCTTGGAAGCAGAGAACCTCATCTTTATGGAGGTCAATCTGTAGAGGAGCTGTTGTCAAGTTTAACTTTGCGATTCCCAGAGGTAGACTTTGTGCATTACCAAAGCAATATTGAAGGGGAACTGATTGATTTCATGCAACAATTTGCGGGTGATGGAATTGTTTTAAATGCAGGGGGCTATTCCCACACTTCAGTGGCAATAGCTGATTGCGTTAAGGCCATTGCTGTTCCGGTCATTTCTGTTCATATCACCAACATTTACGCCCGTGAAGAAGCACGACACCACGACCTAATCTCTGCCTACAGCATGGGCCAAATTACAGGTTTGGGTACAGAGGGGTATGGGTTGGCCGTTCAGCGCTTTTTGAGCCTCTAAACGACCAACTCGTAACTCAAGACTCGCGTTTGTAGATAGACTGGTATACCACTGCGAAAATCAGTGTAATCAAACTATTGGCAATTACAAACAGAGGGGTTGTAAATCCAATTGTGGCGAACAGTAGGTTTACTGCAATGACCAGCCCGACAAAAAGCATGGCGACCAAGCGCAAGTTTACGCTGTGTCTTCCATTTTCGTGAGATACAGCTAGAGCTAAAACCCAAGATATGGCAGAGGGTATTCCTGAGCCAATGATCAGCGTTTGAAGGGAATCACCCGAATAAAGAACACTGTTTAAATAAGTGAACAAGGCTGAAAAGGCTAGTGCCAATAAAAGAGATACAGGATTGATTTTCATGGTTGAGTTATTTGCAAATGTATTTGGCAAGAGTTTTCTGCAATCCAACGACATCGATCCCTCTTTTTAATTCTTGTTTGAACGGAGTGGCCACACCAGACACCCAAATTTCTAGCTCACAATCACCGTCAAAAGTTCCGGCTGTCTCAACTAAAAAATGGGTGATGGCTCTGTATGGCAAAGAATGATACTCTTTTTTTGACCCCGTCATACCTTGAATGTCTTGCATGATCAAGCGACGATTGGTGAACACCCATTTGTCTCTCCAGAGCTTGAATGCAGCTTCTATTTGTTCCCCTTCGCAAAGAATGGGTCCAAATTCTTTTTCCAGTTCTTCGGGCTTAAGCTCAGAGGCGTTGCCCATCAAGTTTGATAATAGTCCCATGATTTAACCTACTGGTGGTGGAGGAGGGGTTGGTGGTGTGGCACCGAACATTGAGCTAACTTCTGGCATTTCTGCTGCTTTGACCCAATTGGCCATGCCAGCCTTCCAAACAAAAGATTCGGGAGTCAATTGCCCATTTTGGATCATTTGCTGCAGTTGTTGGGCTCCAAAGGGCCCGGCGTTTTGACCATTGACAGTCACATGAACTTGTAGAGTAGGTGGTGGAGGTGGTTGGTTCATACCCGCATTCACTTGTTGGCCCATTTGGTTCATCATTTGACCCATTTGACCACCCATGGCACCGCCCATGGCCATGCCGGTCATCATGCCGGCGACATTCATGCCGCCACCGCCGCCGCCGCCCATGTCACCCATGGCACCAAGGCTATCTGCCGCTGTTTTCAAAACTTCTGTTTGTTGGTTCAACGCATGAGCGCCCATGAAGTTGGTTTCGGTTTGCAACTTTTGAGCACGTTGCCCTTCTTCTCTTTGAATTCTCAGCGATTCTTCCATGTTTTCGGCTTGAATTCGTTGAGTATCTTGTAGGTTTTTGATGTTTACATCTGTTTGGGCCACAGTTGATTTCGTGGCCTGTTCTTGCGTAACCTTTAGAAGGGAACGATAACCATCGCTTTCTTTATCGGCTTCTATGCTGGAAAGGTCCAAGCCCTTCATGTTTACCCCAAAGTCGTCAAACAAACGAGGTTTCAAATATTCAGCAACGGCATCGTTGATGTCCATGATTTTCCGTTCCATTTGCATCACCGGTATGCCTTTGTCTTGGGGAATGTTTGTGATAACGCCCTTTACATACTTGATGACCGCATCTTTGATCTGTTTCTTAAAATCTTCCAACTCAAAATTGATCAAGCGATTCAGCTTGATAAACCCTTGATAGTCGGTCACATTGAAGGTGATGGTACCTCTTGCAGACATGGGTACAGAAAAATCCATAAAGCGGGGATCAAACACATCAAAATAGGGTACACCAAAACGAATTTGATTGTTCCCGGCTAAGTTGATAAAATAAATTTCTGCCTGGAAAGGTGACGCACCACCAAAAGCGGCTCCAACAATGCCCGTCAGAACAGGAAAGTTGGCCGTTTTGATGGTTTCATCATAGGGCCCCATGATGTAATCATGCATGGACCCGTCTTTCTGTTTGTAAACAAAAACAGCCATTTCACCATCTTTGACTCGCAAACTTGAGCCGTAGCGAATGGCGTTTTCTTTGTTGGTTGAATTGGCTTCTCCTGACGGACGCCACTTCCATACCAAATACTCTTGTTCATCACAGCGAATGACATCCATCAATCCGCCTTCTGATTTTTTTCCAAAAAGTCCCATTGTATGTTATTTAATTCCTAGTTCGTTGGCGTAAGCCATGATTTCTTCTAAAGTGCGCTTGTCTTCCTTCATGGAAAACTTGGCTTTCATGATGATTTGTTCGCACTTTGATTTCCACGTAGGGGCAAGATCATTGTGTGATTTGTTCTCAGGCTGGTTTTTGGTCATAAAATTCCCTTTTTGTTTCGCGTTGGGAATAGCCAAAGACAAAAACTCCAAAATGTCATCTTTGGTGTTTGGGATGGGAAATCCAGAAATAATCGACTTCTTTTTCTCTGTGATCTTATCCCCACCCAAAGCTTGGTTCATCATTGAGCCATAGACGCTGAGAATGTTGGTGCTAGCTTCTTTGCGTTCAGCCTCGCATGCGTTGAGCATTTCGAACAACTTTCCAATAGAAACATTGGCTCCAATGTTGCTAAACTCATGGCCACAATCGGGGCATTTGGTTTGAAAAGATTGTGCAATAGCACCACAACCCGGACACTTTTTTACATCGCCAAACTTGTCTGATTTTGGCGCAGATGTTGCCGCCGCGGCAGCATCGGCTTTTTTCATGTCTGCCTGTTTTTCGAAAAGCTTAGCATCCAAAACCATTTCGAATTCATCCAAATCAATTCCTGCATCTTCTGCTTTTTTATACAGGATCTGTTTTTCCTTCTCTGTCAACTCACCATCAGCGAGTGCGAGTTCAATGAGTTTTTCTATTCTCTCGTCGTACATAATTTGTGATTAGTTCCAATATACAGTTTTTGTTTTAAATCATGCGTTTGTTTGGGTCAACGCTTATTGAATGACTTGTGTTTTTTGTGGTTTAAAGAGTCTTCAACACCGCCATCAATGCTTCTGGGTCTTTTGATGCCCCTTTGATGGCTTTTTTGTTTTCTTTGGTTAGTGGTTTGGAAAGGACCGATTGTAGGAGTACAAAAGGCTCCATTGCGGCGGTTAGATTGGTTGTGGCTGTTGCAATTTCTGCTTGGTATGCCGAGAGTGTTGTAGCGCTAGAGGGAGTAGAGTCAAGTTCTTTGAATTTAGCGGCCAACGTTTTGTCGAACAAAGAGAAGCATGATGCAAATTCCTTCACTCCCGCAGCTTCGGCCAGAGCTAAGGTTGATGCCTTAACTGAGTCGAGGCGGACTCGCTCTTCTTTGATTTTTTTAATGGCTTTGTTTGTGTTGTTAACCGAATTGTTAGCATCTATCCATTTTTCAGTTAATATATTTATAGCGTTTTCAAATGAAACTAACGACGTATTTAATGTGTCTTCTGTTTCAGTGATTGACATAACAGAAGATGTAAGGTTTAATGATAACGTGTGTCCTGACTTATAGAGCGCATTTTTCTCTGCAGATTGTGCTTCTTTGGATTTTAAATTGGTTGTTATCAACTCAAGCTCCAAGTTTTGTAGTTCTTTTGTTTTTGCTAGCAAAAGTTCTAATTTTTCTAAAGATTTCAGGTAGGTCTCTGTTGTTGTTTTTAGGCTATCTGTTAAGTAAAAGGGTATATCGCACCTTGAACAACCGTACACCGATTTGGCCACCTCTCCGAAAACATTATATGCTGAAAGCACTTGTGATTTAGTTACAGAACTTTTTTTAGTTGATTTTATGAGCAAGATTAAAGAGTCATAGACCATTTCTTCTTTTTGCAATGTTGTTAGACACAGTTTTGAGACTAAGTTGTTTTGATAAGCTGGGTTTTTGCTTGAGGTAGGAGTAAATGGATAATAAGTAAAATATTCGTAACCATATCTCAAGTAAAACCTGTTAGACTTTTTTGCCAACTCATCTTTTACAGATTGGGATGTATAGATGGAGTTAGCTAGAAGTGCATACGCAGGAGTGGCCGCATTTAAACGGGTTGTATAAAAATCTCTATTGGGCAACTTGAATTCTTCTGTAGTTACGTAGTACACCTCTTTATTACCTGTTTTAAATATTTTGTCTGCGGGGTAAATTTTGTCATTTGATAAAGAATTACCGCCGTTAAGAGAATTGTATACGTTTGCTGCGTGTTTAAGGCTGGTATCCAACTGGGCAGAAATTGTTATGTAGTCGGATTTTGCTGATTCAAAAAGAGTCTCTATTGAATCTTTTAATTCGTTGATTCTGTTGCGCTCACTGGGCTTAACCTTGTCCATATCAATTTCATTCAATTCTTTTAAGACCTTGAAAATATCCTCACTTTCATGTACGGTGTTTAAATATGGAGCATAGCTGTAGGATGACCGATAATCACTAATAAAATTTACACAACCACCCCAATCAGAGTTACTCTGATTGCTTAGGTCGCCTTCTAGTTTATTTGTTAGGTTTCCATCTTCATAGAAATTAAGAATTTTCTGAATAATTCTGTAGGTTGTATATCCGGAGTTTTCATCACAAAGTTTGTTGACTTCGAAGTCGTTTTGTAATTGGACTTCTGCTGATTGAGATATAAATGGTTCGAAATCATTATATGTGTTGATGTAGTTTTTGCTTTTATCTAATAATTGACCATCTTCATCTCTAAAACTTCGGGATATTAAATAGGTGTTTTTGTAAACATGAGTTTCGTAAATGTCTTCGCTAGGTTTTCTTATTGTCCACGTTCCAGTACAATAAGAATCATCTGTGTACTGCCCTTTAATTTCAAGGTCGTCTTCTTTGACATAGGCAGAGCCAACCAATTTGCCATTGTTGAAATTAACCTTTACGGTTAAATTGACGTTTTTGCTGAACAATGGCTCATTGCCACCCCATCTGTTTTTTGCGGTAGTTTTAAAGTTTTTAATGATCGAAAATGCCCCGTGATACAATCCGTCTTTGTAGTTAACTGTTATGACCTCTGATCCGTTCACCGTTACATACAGGGGCTCGCTTCCAATATATCGAGTCGTTTTGGCGTTTGACGCTGTTGTTTTGAATACCCAATTGCCATTGCGTTTTCCGTGGGTAAAACTCCCAGTTATGGTGAAGCCACTACCGGTTTTATAATTAAAGGAGCCGTGTTTAACGTAATTTTGAGTTTCTGGATCAATGTAATACGAATAAGTAGCTGTTCCGTTAGCATAATCACCTTTAAACTGTTTCGTAGTTTGTGCGTTTACAGCCGCCCATGTGGCCAGGGCGCAAACACCCAAAGCAAGTAATTTCTTCATTCCCGCATATTAACCCTTAATGGTCACAAATGTGAGGCGATTGCTTAAATGAAGTTATTTGAATTCACTGATTGCTCAGTGGTTTTGCAAGAAATCTTGGTAAGCCAAGGCAACTCCTTCCTCTAGGGCAATGCTGGGTTTCCAGCCGGCGGCGAACAAACGAGAGGAATCCATCAACTTGCGAGGAGTGCCATTGGGCTTGCTGCTGTCGTATTCGATTTTGCCGTCAAAGCCCACCACTTTGGCTACCGTAGCGGCTAGGTCGGCAATGCTGATGTCGCTGCCGTAGCCTACGTTCACAAACTCCTTTTCGTTGTAGTGTAGCATCAAGTGCACCAAGGCCGAAGCCAGGTCATCGGCGTACAAGAACTCACGCAAGGGGCTTCCGTCTCCCCAAACGGTGACTGATTCAGCGTGGCTGGATTTGGCCTCGTGAAACTTGCGTATCAACGCCGGCAGCACGTGGCTGTTTTCGGGGTGGTAATTGTCATTGGGCCCATACATGTTGGTGGGCATGGCCGAAATGAAGTTGCAGCCGTACTGGTCGCGGTAGGCCTCACACATCTTGATGCCGGTGATTTTGGCGATGGCGTAGGGCTCGTTGGTGGGTTCTAAATATCCGCTGAGCAAATATTCTTCCTTCAGAGGCTGAGGGGCCAACTTGGGGTAGATGCAGGAAGAGCCTAAAAACAGGAGCTTAGTCACTCCAGACACGTAGGCCCCGTGAATCAAGTTGTTCTGAATCTGCAAGTTGTCGTAAAGGAATTCGGCGCGGTAGGTGTTGTTGGCCAATATTCCTCCCACCTTAGCCGCGGCTACGAATACGTAATCGGGACGCTCTTCTTCGTAAAAGGCATGTACGGCAGCTTGGCTGCGCAGGTCGAGCTCAGAAGAGGTTTTGAGCAGCAGGTTTTCGTACCCTTGCTTGATCAACTCGCGCACGATGGCCGAACCCACCATGCCGCGGTGACCCGCCACGTATATTTTGGCCGATTTTTCCACTTATTCGAAGTAGTTGTGGGGCTTGTAGCCGCCTTCTTTTAAGTAGCGATCTTTTTGCATCAGCTTGATGTCAGACTTCATCATGTCTTCTACCAACATGGGCAAAGTGTATTTGGGTGTCCAGCCCAACTTGGTGCGGGCTTTGGTCGCGTCTCCAATCAGCAACTCTACCTCAGTGGGTCGGAAATAGCGAGGATCAACGTGCACCAATTCTTGCCCTTCTTGCAAGGCGCAAGCTTGGCCACAAGTTTCTTCAAAGCGTTTGTTGTCGATGCTTTGCACGTAGCCGATTTCCTCTACCCCTTCGCCTTTGAAGGCCATGCTCACGCCCAATTCAGCGAATGCCATGCGCACAAACTCGCGAATCTCGGTGGTGATGCCCGTGGCGATCACAAAGTCTTCTGCCTGTTCTTGTTGCAACATCAAGTACATGGCCTCAATGTAGTCCTTGGCATGGCCCCAGTCGCGCTTGGCGTTGAGGTTGCCCAGGTACAATTTGTCTTGCAGCCCCAGGGCAATTTTGGCCACCGCACGGGTGATTTTGCGCGTCACAAAGGTTTCGCCGCGCAAGGGGCTTTCGTGGTTGAAGAGAATGCCGTTGCAGGCGTACATACCATAGGCCTCACGGTAGTTGACCGTAATCCAGTATCCGTATAACTTGGCCACCGCATAGGGAGAACGGGGGTAAAAAGGCGTGGTCTCGCTTTGGGGAACCGCCTGTACCAAACCGTACAACTCAGAGGTAGAGGCTTGGTAAATGCGGGTCTTTTTTTCCAAACCCAAAATGCGAATCGCCTCTAACAATCGCAAGGTGCCGATGCCGTCGGCGTTGGCAGTATACTCGGGCGTATCAAAGCTCACGTGCACATGGCTCATAGCCCCCAGGTTGTAAATCTCATCGGGCTGCACATCTTGAATAATGCGAATCAAATTGGTCGAATCGCTCAGGTCGCCGTAGTGCAACTTGAATTTGCGGCCGTCGACGTGTGGATCTTCGTACAAATGATCGATGCGATCGGTGTTGAAGAGCGAGCTTCGGCGTTTGATGCCGTGTACTTCGTAACCCTTTTTCAGAAGAAATTCAGCCAAATATGCTCCGTCTTGGCCTGTGATTCCGGTGATGAGTGCAACCTTCATTATTTTGCACAAAGTTAGCCAATTTTCCATGCTCCTTGTTTTCGCTCACCAAGACAGTCCCCGCCTGCGCTATGTTCTATCAGAAGTATTTGGCAGACGATTGGGTTTGAGGGTTTCGATTGAGACCAATTTGTCGGTGTTTGAAGCCTCTCTAGAGCCAAGGAAGTTGGCCTATTCTTTTGAACCCGTTTTGGGTTCGGTGTGGATTTGTCCTTGTGGTTTGTTGTCTGAAGGAGCCACCCTGGTACCCAAGATTCAGGTTACAAACGGATTGACAGTGTTGTATCCTGGTCCAGGTGACTTGGGTTATGACGCACTTGCTATGGCTTTTTGGAGCCTATCGCGAATGGAGGAGTACGGTGTGGTTTCGCGTGATTCGTTCGGCCGCTTCGCGGCCGCCAGCTCTCTTTTCTACCGAAGCGGCTGCCTGGAAGAACCCGTCTTGGATGCCAGCCTAGCCCTCCTTTACGAGGCCTTGGGGCTCACCGCCCCTGCGGCCGTCACCACCCAACCCAGCATCGACATCGACATCGCCTATCAGTTCAAGGGCAGGGGTGTGGGCCGCGCCTGCGGCGCGGCCATCAAACAACTCCAATTCACCCAAAGGCGAATTAAAGCCCTCTTGGGTGGTCCCGATGCTCACGACCCCCAAACTACCGTCCAGCCCACCCTAAAAGAGCACCCTAAAACCCGGGTCTTTTTACTGGCCAACAAACGTCCCAACGCTTTCAACAAGCAGGTGCGCCGTCAGTTCAAGCCCTTCCAACAAGCGGTAAAAGACATGGCCCAAACTGGGCTTTTGGGCCTTCATCCCTCGGTGCAAAAACGCCGAGTGGAAAGCCATTGGGCCGACGAAAAAGCTTGGATCGAGCAGACCGGCGAGCGCGAGCTGACTCATAGCCGCCAACACTACATTCACCTTTCCTTTCCAAACACCTATCGCCAGCTCATTCAGCTTGGAATCAAGCACGATTACAGCATGGGTTACCCCGAGACCCCTGGTTTTCGAGCCGGAACAGCTCACCCCTTTGCCTGGTACGACTTAGAAAACGAAGCGGTGACCGAGCTCATTGTTCACCCCTTCTGCTTGATGGATGTCACTTGTAAGGGCTACCAAAAACTCTCGGTAGAAGGCAGCATCGAATTGGGAGAACTCCTCAAATCGCGGGTTCGAGCCACGGGCGGTGAATTTGGTTTTATCTTCCACAACGAATCCCTGAGTGACTCCGGCCCCTGGAAAGGCTGGCGCCGCGTTTTCGAATCTTGGGCCCATGACGGCTAATCGCTTCATATATCGCTCCCGCAAGCAGCTCGAATTAGAGCGCTACAACGCCTGTCTGGAAGAGGCTGCCAAAGCCGGCGGTTTTGCTACCATTTATGCCCACTCTAACTATTTAGACGCTCTTTGTGCTGGGAATTGGGGAGCCTTGGTGGCGGGTGATTACGATCAGGTATTTCCTTTGCCGTTGAAGCGTTTTCTGGGCCTTCCTTATGCCGTTCAGCCTCCCTTTTGCCAACAACTGGGTTTGATGGGCGGGCCTGGACCATTGAGCGAAAAAGACGCCATAAACGCCATTCCCTCTTTCTTGATTCGGGTTCGATTGTGGGCAAACTCCGAGCATGCTCAGGCAGAAGAAGGCAGCCGCGTGAACTTTGTCATTCCTGTCGAAGAGAACCGCCTAGAAAACCTCGACAAAGACGCCCGAAAGAACATCCAAAAGGCGCGCGACAAAGGTTGCGTCATTCGACCCATGGTCAACCTCAACATGGGCATTGAAACCTACCGAAAGGCTTGGGGCGAGTTGAACGAAAACCTCAGCGACGACGATTACAACCGCTTTTTACAGGCCTGCAAGAACTTGCAAGCCATCGATCGTTTGCACGCCATCAAAGCCATGAGCGCCGAGGGAGAATTGCTGGCAACGGCCATTTTCCTCAAGGGCTATGGGCGGCTTCACTACGTATGCGCCGCCCCCACCGACGCTGGCCGGCCCATGGGAATCATGCACTTAGTCATCGCTGATACCCTGGAGCAATTCCCCGGTTGGGAACTCGATCTAGAGGGGTCCAGCATCGATTCGGTGGCCAGTTTTTACATAAAATTCAAGCCGGAGAACCACCCCTTTCATTTTATCAAGAGAGGCCTCTAGCCTTTTTGGCTAACCTATATTTGAAGCATGAACGCTTGGATCCAAGCCGCCCGTTTGCGAACCCTTCCTTTGGCCCTTTCGGGCATCGGTTTGGGCTCAGCTTATGCGTATTTGTTGGGCCTTTTCCAACTGGAAATCATGGCTTGGGCTTTGCTTACGGCTACGCTTTTGCAAGTGTTGTCCAACTTCGCCAACGATTACGGAGATTTCGCCAAAGGCACCGACCAAGGACGAAACGACCGCAGTTTGGCTAGCGGAAGTTTGTCGCCTGCAGCCATGAAGCGTGCCCTATTCATCACGGCCTTGTTGGCCCTTGTGAGCGGTCTTGTGCTTTTGTTCCGCTCACAAGTTTTGGGCCTCATTCAAATGCATCATTTGTACCTATTGCTGGGCTTGGGCCTTGCGGCCATTGCGGCGGCGATTTTGTACACCGTGGGCACCTCTGCCTACGGCTACAAAGGCCTTGGCGACTTGTTTGTCTTTGTCTTTTTCGGGGCTGTCCCCGTCTTGGGTACTGTGCTGCTCATGGGGGGCGACCCTTACTTGCCTTACCCACCCAAATGGTTCACCACGGCTCTTTACCCGGCCATTGCCATGGGTTGTTTTTCGGTGGCCGTTTTGAACGTGAACAACTACCGCGATTTGGATAGCGATGCCGCCGCTGACAAACGCACCTTGGCGGTTCGATTGGGCGCTTCCAAAACCTTACATTACCACCGCATTCTCTTGATTTTGGGATGGATTTGCCTGGCCTATTCCTTTCACGAGCAGATGCGCGAATTCTTCCAAATTCCCGCCTTGGGAAGCGGCGAATCAGCCCTGGTTTTCGGTCTGTTTGTACCTATTGCCTTGCTTTTGGCCCAGCATTTTTCAGCGGTCAAGCGCTGCCAACCCGGCGATCGTGAAGCCTTAAATGCCCAATTGAAAAAACTGGCCATCAGCACTTTGCTGGCGGTCATTCTCTACAGCCTATTGGCTCTTTACGTTCGCGAAGCCCTAGCCTCTCCCTTTTGATGTTCACCCTCGACATATTGCCCCACACCTTGAAGTTCATCAAGCCGGCCAAAACTAGCCGTGGGGAGTATGCCGAGAAGACCGCTTGGATTTTGGTCTTGCGCGACGAAAAAGGCGCATTTGGTTTGGGCGAAGCCTCGCCCTTGCACGATTTGAGCGTTGACGGCAAGGCCGACTACGAGGCCATTGTTCGAGCGTTGGGCCCTCTGAGTCAAGGCGATCTACTTGACTTGCTCGATCGCTGGGCCCCTGGCGGTCCCGAAGCTTTGCCGGCCCTTCGTTTTGCCCTGCACTGTGCCATGCGCCACTACAAATCGTTCGACGACACCCTGGGCTACGCGGGTTCCTTTTCAAAAGGCGACAGCGCGATAGCCATCAATGGCTTGGTCTGGATGAACGAGCTGGATGCCATGTGGGAAGAGGCCGAGGCCAAGTTTCGCAGCCGATATTCATGCCTGAAATTCAAAATTGGCGCTCATGACTTTGACGCCGAATGCCGGTTATTAGAGCGTGCTCGTAAAATGGCCAATGCCTTTAAACTCGAAATTCGGGTAGATGCCAACGGTGCTTTCAACGGTTACGAGGCCCTTGAAAAATTGCGCGAGCTCTCGCGGTTTGAACTGCACAGCATCGAGCAACCCATTGCCGCCGGCCAAGGCGAAATGATGGCTGAACTCTGTGCCCAATCGCCCATAGACATCGCCTTAGACGAAGAGCTCATAGGGTTTCACCCACAAAAACATGGATTTTACTTTCAGCAAATTGGGGCCCAATACTTGATTCTCAAACCCACCTTGTTGGGCGGCTTGGACTTAGCCTCTGAATGGGTCAGCCTAGCCCGCAAAGAGGGCATGAAATGGTGGGCGACCTCAGCCCTAGAGGGCAACATTGGCCTGTCTGCCATTGCCCAGTGGGTGTCCAGTTACGATTTGGATTTGCCCCAAGGCCTGGGAACGGGATCCTTGTTTGTCGAGAATTTCCCGGCCCAAACTCGCCTAGAAGGCCCATCCATGCGTTTCAATCCCTTAGCGCCGCTCATCCCGCACCCTGTAGCCCAATGAAGAGTTTCGAAGAATCTTTGTTGGCCGTCATGAGCCAGGCTGAAGCCCGAGAGTTGTTGGCGGTCTTGAAAGCCGGGGAAACACCCAAAACCATACGCCTCAACACCGCAAAGAAGGCCCAGCTCAACCCCAAGTTCAAACAAGCCGACTTCTTTTCAGACGCCCTTCAACTGAAGTCTGAACGGCCTTTGTTCGCACAAGATCCGGCCTGGCACGCCGGCGCCTACTACGTCCAAGAAGCCAACTCCATGTGGGTAGGGCGCTGCGTTCAAGAACATTTGTCAACCCTTTACGGCGCCGCGGCCGTCCTTGATTTATGCGCCGCACCCGGTGGCAAAAGCACGCACTTGTCATCTGTTTTGCGGCCCGGAGACATCCTGGTAGCCAATGAAGTCATTGCTTCCCGGGCCGCCATTCTCCACGAAAACGTTAGCAAGTGGGGTTTGGGAAATGCGGTGGTTACACGTGCCGATGCCGAGCGATTCGGCGAGGCCGGCCCTCAATTTGACATTATCTGTGTAGATGCCCCTTGCAGCGGGGAAGGCATGTTCCGCAAAAATGAAGAGGCCCACGAGGAGTGGAGTCCCGAAGCGGTTCAGCTTTGCTCTGCCCGGCAGCAACGCATCGTTCACGACGTATGGCCAGCCCTAAAACCCAGTGGTTTGTTGGTCTATTCCACCTGCACCTACAACCGCCACGAAAACGAAGAGAACGTGCTGCGTTTTGAACGAGACTTTGGAGCCAAGCGAGTGATTCCGAACATTCCCGCCGAAGCAGGAAGCTTGCAATTGGAGGAGGGTATGCATCGCTTTTACCCGGGCCGAACCGCTGGCGAAGGCTTCTTTTTGGCCTTACTTCAAAAACCCGAAGGGGAGTGGATCGCGGCCAAACCAGGAAAAAAGAAAAAGGATGCGGTTACTCCGGTTTTGGAACAACTGCCCGCTTCAGACTGGGTCTTGACCCAAGCAGGGTCTAGCCTATATGCGGTTCGCAACGGGGCTTGGGCTCAGACTTTTTTCCTCTCTCGGTTGCCGGGTTTGCTTCATCCAGGAGTCGAGGTAGGAGATGTGTTCAAAGGAAAGTGGAAACCCCATCCCGCCATGGCCTTGTTGGCTGATTCTCCAATAGCCAATTGGGTTGACTTAGACGACCAACAAGTGATGACCTATCTGCGCCGCGAATTTGTGAGTGGCAGCTTTGGTCAAAAGGGACCCGTTGGGGTTCGCTGGAAGGGAATATCAATAGGCACAGCCAATGCCCTGGGGCACGGCCTCAACAACCTCTGGCCACAGGGGTGGCGATTGAGAAATTCAGAGTTTCAGGCGAAGAGCCTTTTGCTTTAACCGCGGGTCTGACGCTTCAAACGCTCGATGTAGCGAACCTCTTTTTCGTTCAAGAAGCGCCACTTGCCACGGCCCAACTTAACCTTGTCAAACTCGCCCATCAGCACGCGATCCAAAGACACCACCTCGTAGCCGAAGTGTTCGAACATGCGGCGCACGATTCGGTTTCGTCCCGAGTGAATCTCCAATCCTAGAATAGTCTCATCACCCTCTTCGACAAAGCCAATTTGCTCAAAGCTCATCGGTCCGTCTTCGAGTTCGATGCCGTTCACCCAATCGAGCATGTGTTCTTTGCTGGGCTTCTTATCCAATTCTACGCGGTAGATTTTTTTGATCTCAAACGATGGATGAGTCAAGGCCTGGGCCAATTCACCGTCGTTGGTCAACAACAAAACTCCAGTGGTGTTGCGGTCCAAACGGCCCACGGGGTAGATGCGTTCGCGGCCTTCGATGTCGAGCAAATCCATGACGGTTTTGCGCTCTTCCGGATCGCTAGTGGTCGTGATGTAGCCCTTGGGCTTGTTCATCAAGATGTAAACAGGCTTATCAGGGGTAATCTTGCGACCATCGTATTGCACCTTGTCCTTAGGTCCAACTTTGGTGCCCAATTCGGTCACGACTTCGCCGTTGACACGAATCAAACCTTGCTCGATGAGGGTATCGGCTTCGCGGCGAGAACACAATCCGCTGCTGGCCAAATAGCGGTTCAAGCGAACCACACCACTGATCAGCTCAGAACCTTTGGCTAACGATTCTTCGTTGCGATCGAAATCGCGGCCTCGGCCTTTGTAGTTATCGGGTCTTTCCCCTCTTGGGTACGCTGCTTTTTTTTTAGGAAAGGAATCCTTGCGGAAACCTCCTCGAGGACTGTCGTTGTAAGAACGCCCGCGAAACTCGCCTTTGGGGCGGTCGGCATCGCCAAAATTGCGCTTGGGACGGTCTTCGCCACCTTCAAAACGGCGTGGAGGACGATCACCAAACTCACGGCGAGGAGGCCTATCACCGAAATCGCGGCGTGGGCCACGGTCACCAAAGTCGCGCTTGGGTCCGCGATCGCCAAACTCTTTGCGGGGAGGACGATCACCGAACTCACGACGAGGGGTTCTATCACCAAAGTCGCGACGAGGCCCGCGATCTTCACCAAAATTGCGCTTCGGGCGGTCGCCGAAGTCACGACGAGGCCCGCGATCACCGAAGTCACGTTTGGGTCCACGATCGCCGAATTCTCCGCGTGGAGGACGATCACCAAAGTCGCGACGAGGAGGACGATCGCCAAAATCACGACGAGGCCCGCGATCTTCACCGAAGTTGCGCTTGGGGCGGTCACCAAAATCTTTGCGGGGTCCGCGATCGCCAAATTCACCTCTGGGGGGACGATCACCAAACTCACGACGAGGAGGTCTATCGCCGAATTCACGGCGGGGAGGACGATCGCCAAAATCGCGGCGCGGGCCGCGGTCACCGAAGTCACGCTTGGGTCCGCGATCACCGAACTCTCCACGAGGGGGACGATCACCAAATTCACGACGGGGAGGACGGTCGCCGAACTCTCTACGAGGGGGGCGATCTCCGAAGTCACGGCGTGGGCCACGATCCTCTCCAAAGTTGCGTTTAGGGCCGTCGAAACGACGAGCACCGCTAGCGTCTCCCGACGGGCGGTTTGAAGCCGGGCTCTCCGACTTGTTGACGACTCTCATGCGGGGTTCCCCGTCTTGTCGTGCTTGGAATTTTTTACCACCCTTCTGGGGGTTTGAAGAATCAGACATGGCTTGGCCTTGTAAAATGGGCTGCAAAGGTACGGCTTTTATCGCTTCATTGTCTTTTTGGGTTAAAACAAAAGCAGGGCTAGGCGGCCGTCTTCTTCTTCCATTAGACCCAAATCATACCAATACTGGATGCGCCGTCCATTGGAATCGGAACTTTGGTGCGTGTGAAAATCAAAGACAAAGCCTTGCTGCAATAGAGACATTCGTTGAAGCAGGAGCTTGGGATCTTCTGATTTTTTACTCTGCCAGAGTCGAGCCAAAATCTGGCGGTTTTTTTTCAGCAAAGCGTTGATTTGGCGCAGGGAACCCAGCTCATCTTGGGCTTTTTGTTGGTGATGCATGCTGCGACAGGCGTCGTCGCAGAACTTTTTATCGCTGCGGCCGCGCAGCGTTTCTTGGCAAGTCAGACAGGTTTTGGAACTCATAAAAAGAAAACCCCCGCAAAGCAGGGGTTCCCTCAATTCGCCGAAGCGTTTTATTCGTGTGTGATTTGCAAAAAATGCAAATTAGGCTCCAATGCGGGCGATCAAATCGGCCACGCGGCTAGAGTATCCGGTTTCGTTGTCGTACCAACCGACAACCTTAGCCGTGTTGCCAATGACCATGGTCAAGTCAGAGTCGAAAATGCAAGAGTGCTGGTTTCCAACAATGTCAATGCTCACGATGGGATCGGTGCAATATTCCATGATGCCCTTCAAAGAGCTTTCAGCAGCAGCCTTCATAGCAGCGTTGATCTCAGCGGCGGTAGCGGGCTTCTTCAGGGTTACGGTGAAGTCTGTTACCGATCCGTCGGGAATGGGAACACGCATGGCGTTTCCGTTCAACTTGCCAGCCAAATGGGGCAACACCAATCCTACCGCCTTGGCAGCACCTGTGCTGGTGGGAACGATGCTGTAAGCAGCAGCGCGGGCACGGCGCAAGTCCTTGTGGGGAGAATCTTGCAAATTCTGGTCAGAGGTATAAGCGTGAACGGTGGTCATGAAACCGTGCTCAATGCCGAAGTTCTCGTCCAATACTTTTACCATGGGAGCCAAGCAGTTGGTGGTACAGCTCGCGTTAGACAATACAGTCTCGGTTCCGTCCAAGATGTTGTCGTTCACACCCAAAACAACGGTTTTGCAATCGCCAGTAGCGGGGGCAGAAATGACCACCTTTTTAGCACCAGCGGTGATGTGCATAGAGGCTTTGGCGGCATCGGTGAAGAAGCCAGTTGATTCCAAAACGACATCAACACCCAACTCAGCCCAGGGCAAAGCCTCGGGGTTGCGCTCGGCCAACGCTTTGATTTTCTTGCCGTTGATGATCAAATGATCCTCGTCGCTTTCTACGGTTCCAGGGAACTTGCCGTGTACAGAATCGTACTTGAGCAAGTGGGCCAAGGTGGCGTTAGAAGTCAAGTCGTTGATGGCAACAACTTCTACTCCGGGTTTGTTGATCAAGAATTTGAAGGCGTGGCGGCCGATTCGGCCGAATCCGTTGATGGCTACTTTCATACTACTATGTGCTTGGAATAATCTGGGGCAAAGGTAGGCATTCCCTTTCGGTTTTATCCGCTTGTCGTACGGCTAAAGGGTAGGCAGTGAATGAGTTTTGCAGCAGTACTTCCCGCTAAAAACCGAAGGCCAAGGAATTTGACGGAATGTGCTGTGTTCAACTTTTTTTAATAAAACAGATAGACTTTTATGCAAGCATTGATGAATTCCGTACGACTGATCGGAAATGTGGGCACGGAACCCGAATTGAGAGAACTTTCCGAAGGCAAGAAAATCGCCAAGATTCGACTGGCGACCAATGAGCGTGTGCGAACCAAAGAGGGTTTGATCAGCGAAAACACCCAATGGCACAATTTGGTGGCCTGGGATGCGCTGGCTGACGTGATGGTGAAGTATGTCGCCAAGGGGTCAAAAGTCGCGGTTGAAGGCCGCTTGAGCCACCAGGTTTACACTGATTCAGAGGGACAGCGCCGCGAGCGCTCGGAAATCGTGGTCAGCAGTTTTCTAACCATTGACGGCAAAAAGCCGGAAATCGCCTAAGTCAAAAGACCAAGCCCAGGGGGCCTAGCTCCTTGGGCTTTTGTCTATCTTTGCTCTCATGGCCTCCTTGTGGCAATACCGCGCAACAAACATTCAATCAGCCTCTGACAGGCCTGGTTTGTTGTGCGAACACGAAGGGCATTTTCACCACATTCGATTGAGCGAAAGCGGCGAATTGGCCGAACACCACATTGAGTCTGAACGCCCGGAAGGCGATTTCAAAACGGTTTTGTGGCAACCTGTTTTTGAGTTGTTGCCTAAGCAGTTTGATAAGGCGGGTTTGCTCGAAGGGGCGAACCAAAAGCAGGCGGTAGGAGAATCCATGTCCCTGCATTTTGCGGGAGAATATGGTGCTCTGCATTTAGCAGGTGGGCTGATTTCGCTGAGCAAGCGCTTGGATCAAAACAGAAGCTGGTCGAACGAAATGGCGCTGCGCCAAGCCGAGGGCCTGAGTTTTGTTTGGGTTCACGAAAACACGTCCCATGTATTGGTTTATCAAGAAGGAGATCTGCTGCTGGCCAATTCGTACCCGGTGGCCAACAACGCCGAAGTTCTGTATTTCGCTTTGGCTCCCTTTCACATGGAAAAGATTCATCCCAGCAAAGTGGCCATCGTCGTTTGGGCCGACGAAAACCGCCAGACCATTTTGGAAAATGAAGGCGATCGAATGGGCATTCGTGTCTGTTCGGCTCCACAATCAGCCGTTTATGGCCCGAACAAAAGCGTTCCCTTTTCTCATTTCTTGGCTCCTCTACTCGAATTGGCCGCATGCGAATTACCGGAGGGGAACTGAGCAGTTTGCGCATACCTACGCGCTTCGCCTCTCATGTGAGGCCTTCGACCGACCGGGTGCGGGAATCCTTGTTCAATAGTTTGCAAAACCAAGGCCTCATTGAAGGGGCTCAAGTGTTGGACTTGTTTGCGGGCTCGGGCATTATGTCGGCCGAGTTTGTTTCTCGCGGCGCCTCTGAGGTGACAGCCCTGGATCGTGATGGCAAGAACATTGCCAACTTGAAAGAGCTAAAAGCCATGCACCCTTTGTTGAGCGCTTTGTATATAGTCAAAGGAGATGTGTGGAAGTGGAACCCGGAGCAAAGCTTCGATTTGATTTTTGCTGATCCCCCGTACGATATGCCGGGCATTCAAAGCTTGCCTGATCGCTTGTTGCCTTATTTGAAACCAGGCGGTAAGTTGTTGATTGAACACAAGCCTCAAGTACAGTTTGCTCAGCCCTATGAGCAGACCCGAACCTATGGAAGCACGACAATTACTATCTTCGTTCAAGCATGAGCAAGCGCATCGCGGTATTTGCTGGAACTTTTGACCCCATTACCCTGGGCCATGTTGATATTGTTCGCAGGGCTTTGGACCTCTTCGACGAAGTGGTGGTAGCCATTGGGGTGAATAGCAACAAAAAGACGCTTTTCAGCACTGAACAGCGCATGGCTTGGGTCAAAGCCTGCTTTCCCGGTGAGTCTCGCTTGACGGTTGATAGCTACGAGGGCTTGACGGTCGAATTTTGCAAGACCAAAGGAGCCAAGTTCTTGGTTCGAGGTTTGCGCAACGGGACCGACTTTGATTACGAGGCGCACATTGCCCAACTCAACAAATCGCTTTGGAACGAGGTAGAAACGGTATTCGTTTTGTCGGCTCCTGAATTGAGCTACATCTCCTCAACCTTGGTGCGCGACGTTATCGCCCATAAGGGTAACTACCGGCAATACTTGCCTGAGGCCGTTCAGTTTTAACCGCGCGGTTTCAGGGGACGAATTTCCAAGTTTACGTTGTGGAAATTGTCGGGCGTTTGCAGGGTAAACAGTATTTGAGAAGCCACATCTTCAGGCATGAGCATGTTGTCATGGGCCTTGATGTTTTCGCTGTGACGGAAGAAGTCGGTCTTGACACTTCCAGGGTATACACAAGTAACCTTCACTCCAAAATCACGCACTTCCTTGTACAAGGCGTCGCTGAATCCGCGAACGGCAAACTTGGTGGCGCAATAGGCTGAAACCTGTTGGTAGCCCTCCAAACCGGCGATAGAGGAAATGTTGATGATGTGGCCAGACCCTTGTTTTTTCATGGAAGGAAGGGCCAGTTTGCACCCGTAGAAAACGCCACTCACGTTTGTGTCGAACAATTGGTGCCACTGTTCAAGGGAAAGGTCTTCGCAATAGCCAAAGTAACCCAATCCGGCATTGTTGATCAGCACATCAATGTGTCCATGAGCCTCCAAAACTGTGTTGATGGCCTTCTCCATTTGAGCAAAATCCCGAACATCTGCCATCAAGCAAGTGTATCGCTCGTGTTTGACGCTGCACCCGCTGCGGCACAAGCCGTAAACGACGGCACCCGCCTCCAACAAGTGTTTGACACATTCTTCGCCGATGCCTTTGTTGGCACCGGTCACCAGGGCAATTTTATTCTCGAGTTTCATGGATCTTTTTCAGTAACGCTTCAATTGAGGCTTCGGTTTGTGACCAGTCGAATTCTTGCGATTCGATGTTGCGCCCCAATCGGCCGTGTTCGTAGGCTTTGTCGTAGTAGTCGAGCAAGATGAGCATCCAGTCCATCATGCGGTCAGCGGCCAAGGCCTCTTGGGCGGCTTTTTCGTGTTGCGGACCCATTCGGCGCTGCAGGGCGGCTGTTTTTTCGCTCAATAAGGCCTTGTCGAAGTGGCCGTATTCGTTCAGTAGGCGTTCGGCTCTTTGCTCTCGGCTGACTTCAACAGCCAATACTGGAGCCTCTGAAAGGGCCTTGTAAAACCCGTTGGGCAGGGCGCATTTGCCGATGTTTCGGCTCTCGTTTTCCACCCAAATGGGCGCCGTACCGTTCAAGCGCTGATGCCACCAAAGGCTCAAAGCCAGGGTATTTTCAAACTGCTCGTTGCTGGGCTGTTCCTTCTGGCCCAATCCCCCAAAGGCGCTTCCCTTGTGATGGGCGAGTCCTTCTAGGTCCAAGGCGGGAATGCCTTGGGCTTGCAGACGGTGCAAGAGTTCTGTTTTTCCTGAGCCTGTATGCCCTCCAAGTACCCTCATCGCCGGCGGATGCTGCAGTTGTTCCAAAGCCCAGGTTCGGTAAGTTTTGTATCCGCCCGTCAACAAATGAACGGGTTGGTTGTTCCAGGCCAGCAAGGTGGAGGCGATGTGAGAGCGCAGGCCACCGCGCCAGCAATGAATCAATACTGGGCGGTTCTTGCTCAAGGACAAAAGCTGATCGAAGTAGCGGTCAAACTCCGGGCCCATCAACTGTAGACCCAAACGAACGGCAGCGGTTGAGCCATTCTGTTTGTAGCGTAGTCCGACCTGATGACGGTGATCGTTGTTCAAAACCGGAGCATTGATGGCACCAGGCACGTGGGCTTGGGCGTATTCGCCTTCGCTTCGCACATCGATCCATGCGTAGTCACCCGACAGGGCCTCTTCTAAGGAAATGGGTATGGGCAGGTAACCAGCCATGGGGCTAAGTTACAGAAGCTCCAACAAGCTTCGGTAAGCCAAAATGCGATCGCCGTAACGCTCGCGGGTTTTTTGCTGCAAGGCGGGACCGTGCTCATCGCGGTAGTGGTGGTAGTGATCCAAGCTTTCAGCGGTGTATTGAATGGCGTAATTGATGCCTTCGTTGCCATCGGCTTCGGTCATCAAACGCATGATTTTGTGTTCGATGAAGCAGCCCGTGGCCATCACCTCAGGGATGTGCTCGGTGCGCATCCACTGCAACCATTCTTCAGCCATGGAGGCATCCAAATTGCAGGTGACGTTGTAGACAATCATGATTACAGGGCTTTGACGCGAACGGTGTAGCTCTCCATGATGAGGTTGGCCAACAACTTTTTGCTCGCGGTTTCGGCGGCTTCTGTTGCTTCGGCCTCGCTGCCGGCTTCCAATTCGAGGGTGATGAATTTGCCCACCCGAACGTCGCTTACTTGGGGCAAGCCAATCTGGCTCATTCCGTGCAAGACGGCTTTACCTTGAGGATCCAACAAACCCTTTTTGGGCAGAATCTCGATTTCGGCTAGGAATTTCATGCTGCAAATATAACCCTAGGGCTCACCTAACTTCGCAACATGCGATTGGGTTTTTTCACACTCACGGCCATTGCTTTGGCCGCTTGCACCTCAGGTGTTAAAGAGACCTTGGTTTCTGTTGACCAAGAGACCGATACCGTTCAAAGCCCCGAAGCCGCTGAGCTATGGGTAGTCAACGGGGAAGATTTTACCTGCCAAAAGCAAGAGCGCGAGGAACTTTTGTTGGTTTGTTTGCCCTATGAAGGACCCTATTCCAAGGTCATGAACAACATGAAGGTGGCGGCCATGAAAATTATGGAGTCGGCTTATAAGCAGCGCTGGGTAATGGCTGGAGGCATTTACATTGCCATGAATGAGTTGCCTAAAGGGTCTGCGCCCTTTTCCTATCGAGTTGGCGTGCCGATGAAATTGCTTAAAAACAGCCGCTTGCCCGAGTTTACCGCTCAAGTAGAAAAGGCGGGTTATTCGGTGTTGACCATGACAGCCGGAGAATACGTGCACGCGCTGACCAATGCTGAACCCGGAACAGCGTCAACCACCTGGACCAAGGTTCTTGCTGCTGTTTCAACGTCTGGAATTCCTTCCAATGGGCCCTATTTTGAATACCACAGCGACTCCCGCAACGCCGAAATGACCACGGTCATTAGTCAGAGTCATTTGGTGTACAAGGCCCAAGGCGAGCCGAACGGAACTTTGCAGCCCCAACCCTAACTTTGAAAAAGGGGTCTCGGTTAGCGACGCTTCTTGTACAAATAAAGACCCCCTAAAGGAAGGACTATGAGAGCCAAACCACCCAAGCCCAACATCAGTAACTGGTCGGCTCCTTGCAGGTGCATCAGTTTGAACAAGACGCTGAGAAGGGTGGCAGAAACCGAAACAACCGCTGATGTATAAAGAACTTTGCGCATAGTCCAAATTTAACCAAAACCCAACAAAACAGCCCAACCATGATCAAACCCCCATCCCTTCAACCCGGCGATACCATCGCTTTGGTGGCTCCAGCCAGAGCCGTCCAACCCGAAGAGGTTTTGGGCTTCAAATCTTGGGCTCAGCACTTCGGTTGGTCGGTGCTAGAAGCGCCCAACCTCTTTGGCCGGGAAAACCAGTTTTCGGGCTCCCACGAGCAGCGCGCCGCCGACCTTCACTGGGCGGCCCAGCACCCCGAGGTCAAAGCGGTACTATCGGCGCGCGGTGGTTATGGCTGTATGCCCCTTTTGCCTCTCTTGCAACCCCAAGTGTTCCAACAAAACCCCAAATGGTGGTGCGGCTACAGCGATATCACTACCCTTCACCTTTGGCTTCAAAAGCTGGGCCTTGCCAGCTTACACAGTCCTATGGCCACACGGGGTTTGTGGGAAAATCATGCCCCGACTGAAGATGGGGTTGCGCTGGCCCGAGCCCTTCAGGGCGAGGGCATAGAGATCGAGTTGGCTCCTGGGCAGCCCTTTGATGGGGAACTCGTAGGCGGCAATTTTAGTTTGGTGTACGCCTCTTTGGGCACGCCCGAACAACCTGACACCAAGGGAAAGGTGTTGTTCTTGGAAGACTTGGATGAGTACCTGTACCACATCGATCGAATGGGTCAATCCATGCAGAGAGTCGGCTTGTTTCAGGAACCTGCCGCGGTTTTGTTCGGAAGCTTGATCGACATGAACGACAATGCGGTGCCTTTTGGTCGCTCAGCGCAGCAGATTATGCGGGACTTATTAAAGACAAGCCCGTATCCGCAGCAATTTGACATTCCCGTGGGGCATGCCATCCCAAACAGAACAATTGCCTTGGGTTTGCGTTGTACCTTTGATGGGCTCACATTGAGACAGGACACGTGATTTCGCGCGACACATACATTGCATTGACCAAGTTCGGCATCGTCGGAGGCCTCAGCTTTTTTGTCGATCTGAGTGTGTACTATGGCCTGAGTCAGTTCATCGCCACCTGGATGGCGAAATCGGCGGGTATCATCGTGGCCACCTACGTCAATTATCAGCTCAATAAACATTGGACTTGGGGCGCCAGCGATCGCAACACCATGCGCCTGGCCAAGTATTTGCTGCTCTATACCTTGTCGGGTTCAGCGAATGTCATTTCCAATGAATTCCTCTTGGCGGGCCTTCCCAAAATGGAGCTCAACGCCATGGTTACCATTCTCAACAGCAATTACGAATTCGGTCTTGCTGCAGTGAAAATTCACAAATTCGTGGCCGTCATTGCCGCTACAGCCCTGGGTATGGTCATCAATTTCCTGGGCCAGAAAATCTGGGTTTTTAAGGCTGAAAGCGAGGACTAAGTTTGCGTACCTTTGTGCATTATGGCTTGTTCATCATGCGGTACGAAAGGCTCTAAACCCGGCGGGTGCAAGAGCAACGGGAACTGCGGAACGAGCGGCTGCAACGCGCTGAATGTGTACGATTGGTTCCGCGACATGGAACTACCGGGGGGTGACAAACCCTTCAATATTGTTGAAGTTCGATTCAAAGGCAGTCGCAAGGAGTTTTTCCGCAACCCTGAGTACCTGGATATATATACGGGAGACCAAATCGTGGTCGAAAGCAGCGTCGGATACGACGTGGGCACTGTCTCAGCTTGGGGCGAAATCGTTCGTTTGCAGCTGAAGAAATACAAGGTTTCAGAAGACTCTGAGCAAATGCGCAACATCGTTCGCATGGCCAATGAGAAAGACCTGGAGCTCAAAAAGGAACAGGACGAGCGCGAAGCGCAAATCTTGGAACGCGCCCGCACCATCAGCTTCGACTTGAAGCTGGCCATGAAGATTTCGGATATCGAAATTCAAAGCGACGGCCGCAAGGTGATTTTCTTCTATACGGCTGAGTCTCGTGTTGATTTTCGCGAATTGATTCGCCGTTATGCCGACGAGTTCCGCATGAAAATCGAAATGCGCCACATCTCCTATCGCGAGGAAGCTTCTCGTTTGGGGGGCATTGGCGATTGCGGTCGTGAACTCTGCTGCTCGACCTGGTTGACCGATTACAAAATGGTAGGAACGGGTGCGGCACGTACCCAAAACCTAGCCATCAACATGGAAAAGTTGGCCGGACAATGCGGACGTTTGAAGTGCTGTTTGAACTTCGAGTTGGACCAATACGTGGAAGCCGCTTCTGAGTTCCCCAAGGGCAAAGTCATCAAGATTGACACCACTGCGGGAATGGCCTATGCGCGCAAATCTGACATCTTGAAAAAACTCATGTGGTTCGCCTATGAGGAAGAAGATGCCTGGATTGCACTTCCCGTAAACACCGTAAACGATTTGATTGCCCAGAACAAGGAAGGCCAACAAGTGGCCCACTTGTCTGAGTTTGCACCCGCTGCTGAATTGCTCAGCAAAGTGGTGGAGGAAGAAGTTGATTTCATCGAAGGTGCCGAACTGTTGAAAGGCGCCATTGGCGAATTGAAAGATCCCGATCGCAAAGGTCGCCGTGGCCGTGATCGCAGTAGTGGAGGTCGCGATGGCGGAGAGCGCCGTGACCGCAACCGAGGCGGTAACCGCGAAGGCTCTGAAAACCGTGGACCTCGCCCCGAAGGTGAAAAGCGCGAAGGTGGTGAACGCCGTGACCGCAACCGAGGCGGTAACCGCGAAGGCTCTGAAAACCGTGGACCTCGCCCCGAGGGTCAAGGAGGCGAGAATCGCAACCGAGGTAACCGAGAAGGCGGCAACCGCAACGAAAACCGTGGTCCCCGTTCTGAAGGTGAAAAGCGCGAAGGTGGCAACCGCAACCGCGGCAACCGAGAGGGTGGCAACCGCAACGAAAACCGTGGCCCTCGTCCTGATGGCGAAAAACGAGAAGGCGGCGAACGCCGTGAAGGTGGCAACCGCAACCGCGGCAATCAAGAAGGTGGCAACCGCAATGAAAATCGCGGTCCCAAACCCGAACGAGGCCCCCGCCCAGAAGGCAGCAAACCCAACCGCGAACCCCGAAAGTTCAATGCGGTTGACAAGGGGAACTCAGGTTCTCCAGAAGCATAACAAAAAGGCCCAGATCATCGTCTATGCCTTTTTGTTAACATTCCCTATTCGGGTGATTCCATTGGAGCTTCGGGCATCACATTCCCTCGCTGCTGCCGCATGGCTTCGCGTTGCGCTTTCATGATGGCTTGTTGCTCCGGCGTTAGCAAGGCTTTGATGGCCATTTTGTGCTCCTGATTCAAACTTTGAATGGCTTCCCGGTGCACGCGATTCAGTTCTCGAATCTGGGCCTCTTGTTCATCGCTTAGGTTCAAGATAGAATCCATGTGCTCCAATTGACGTTCCATTCGCATTTCGGCCGCATGAGCGCCTCCCATGTGTGCGTGGTTGGATCCAGGGTGGGGACGCGAACATTGGGTACTATCACAAGCGGCGGGTTTTCTTTTTTTGTGCTCTTGGGCGGTGGCGGCAGTCACCAAGGCCAGGCCGAGCAGGCCTATCGTCACAAATTTTCTCATCTTTAATAGGATGACTTGAGCTGCTTAGAAGTTTAATCCTCTCCAACAAATTCCCGCTTTTGCTTGTTTACTTGTAAGCCCATGCCCAGCGATTCTTCTACTTGGAAAACCCTTTGGAACCCATGGTTTCAGGCCAGAAATTGGCAGGGTCATCGCTTTCAAGAAGACTGTGCTGAGCAGTATTTCAAGGGCAAAAGTGGGTTGTTGAATGCACCCACAGGCAGCGGCAAGACCTTTGCTTTGGCCTTGCCTGCCTTGATTGACGCGAAGCTTCGCCATCACAAGAAAGGCCTTTTCTTGCTGTGGATTACCCCGCTCAAAGCCCTCAGCAAGGACATTCGTTCGGCCATTGACGGCGCTGCCCAAGAATTGGACTTGAACTTTACGGTGGCCTTGCGAACAGGAGACACCTCAGCAGCTGAGCGACAAAAGATCAAAACCCAAGGAGTGCAGGTCTTGATCACCACTCCTGAATCTCTTCATCTATTGATTGCCAGCCCATCGGCCTCTGACTTTTTCAAGCACCTGGAATGCGTGGTCTGCGACGAGTGGCACGAATTGATCGGTTCCAAACGAGGGGTTCAAGTGGAATTGGCCTTGGCATATTTGCGGCGCTTGAGACCCTACTTGAAAACCTGGGCCATCTCGGCGACCATTGGCAACTTGGAAGAGGCCAATCGGGTTTTTTTAGGCCCTGGCCGGAAGGGAGTTCAGGTCAAAGCCGATATTCAAAAAGAGATTCAGGTGCATACCATCATGCCCGATACCATCGATCGTTTTCCTTGGTCAGGACACATGGGAACCGCCTTGTTGGCCAAAGTCATTCCCTTGATTGAAGAGGCCAGAACCACGCTGATCTTCACCAATACCCGCAACCAAAGTGAAGTCTGGTACCAGCAGCTCTTAGACGCCAATCCCAGTCTAGCGGGCCGCATGGCCTTGCACCACGGCTCTCTCACTCGGGAGGTGCGCGATTGGGTGGAGAATAGCCTGCACGAAGGCAGTTTGAAGGCGGTCGTCTGTACCTCCAGCCTAGATTTGGGCGTTGATTTTCGCCCCGTTGACCGAGTTATCCAGATCGGTAGCCCCAAAGGGGTAGCCCGTTTTTTGCAAAGGGCGGGCCGCAGCGGTCATGGCCCGGGAGAAGTCTCCGACATTCATTTTTTGCCCACTCACTCACTGGAGCTTCTCGAAGCTGCGGCCCTCAAACAAGCCGTCTCCGAACAGCGCATCGAGTCCAGAGTACCCGTATTGCGCGCCATGGATGTGCTCATGCAGTACTTGATGACTTTGTCAGTGGGTGAAGGGTTGCATCCCGATTGGGCTTTTGCCGAAATACAGAGCACCCACGCTTTTGCTTCGGTCACGCGTGAAGAGTTCGACGACATGATTCGCTCTTTGGAGCTTGGCGCCCCCAGTTTAGAGGCTTACGACGAGTACAAGAAAATCACTTGGGTTGATGATCGTTACAAGGTCATCAGCCGCAAGCTAGCCATGATGCACCGCCAAAGCATTGGCACCATTGCCGCCGACCAAACCCTATGGGTGAAACTTCAAGGCGGCAGTACCCTGGGCTCAATGGAGGAATACTTCCTATCCAAACTCAAAGAAGGCGACGCCTTTGTGTTTGCGGGCCGGGTTTTGGAGTTTGTGCGCATTGACGGAAACACTGCCGTGGTTCGCAAAAGCAAAAAGAAAAAGGCAGTTGTCCCCAGTTGGATGGGGGGTAGAATGAGTTTGAGTAGCGAACTCTCAACCGTACTTCAAAGCAAATTGGAATCCTGGAAAGAAGCCGTTGATCCCGAAGTGGAACTGTTGCATTCGTTGTTTGAAATTCAACAGGAACGCAGTGCCGTGCCTAGCAGCGAGGAACTTCTCATTGAGTTATTTGAAAGCTGCGAAGGCCACCACCTCTTTGTTTTTCCCTTCGAGGGCCGCATGGTCAATGAGGGAATGGGTATGCTCTTGGCCTACCGATTGAGCCAGATTTCGGCCCAAACCTATTCGATTGCCATGAACGATTATGGATTTGAATTGCTCAGTTCGGAGCCCATACCCTTGGAAGAAGCCTTGGAGCTGGACCTATTCAGTGCCCAAAATTTGACCCGTGATTTGCAAGAGTCGACCAACTATTCGCTCATGTGCCAGCGAAGATTTGCCGATATCGCCGTCATCGGTGGTTTGCTGTTCAAAGGAACCCAAAACAAACCCGTGAAAAACCGCCATTTGCAGTCATCGTCCCGTTTGATGTACCAAGTGTTCAGCGATTTTGAGCCCAATAACGTTTTGCTTCAACAAGCACGCGAAGAAGTATTGTCCAATCAATTGGAAGAACGTCGATTGCGTTTGGCATTAAACAAGGCAGATGCACAAAAATGGGTCATTCAAAGACCCCAGAGACCGACTCCTTTTTCCTTCCCCTTGATGGTCGATCGCCTTCGCGAAACCTGGAGCTCAGAGAAAATCGAAGATCGCATCGCTCGAATGCTAAACGAGGCAGAGGCCTAAACTCCAAGATCAAACACGTCGGCCAGTTTTTGCTTGATGGATGCGCGATGGCATTCATCTAGGGTGCCCAGATGGGTTTTCAATCTTCTATTGTCAATGGCGCGCACTTGATCGATCATGATTTCAGAATCTTTCTCAAGCCCGGCAATTCCTTTTTTCAAGAAGTATCGAAGCGGGTTGTCTTCTCCGATTATTTGAGTAGAGATAGGGCAAACCAAAGTTGATTCCAACAAGCCATTCAGCAAATCAGTCTGCACGATCAATACGGGTCGCACCTTTCCTGCTTCAGTGCCCATTCGTGGGTTTAAGTCAGCAAGGAAGAGATCAAATTGCTTCATCATCCAGGGCATCAAATTCGTCTATCACTTCTCGTGAACTCTTTTTGATGGCTGCTGCCGCCGCTTCCATTTCTTTGGCCAGCAGTTCGCGACGAACCGTTTTGGAGTAAGCGATAACGGCATCATTGATGAATCGATTGCGGCTAATGTTGAGCTTATCGCTGAGCTCATCGGCCTCGGCTGCCAGTTCTTCATACAATTTAAGTGATACCATTTTCATATATCAAAAATAGATATCTTTTTTAAAATTCGCGCTCCATTTTCTCAAATCACCTATGGCAGCAGGGGCTATCTTTGAACTCCCATGAAGTTCCTCTATGTCGGCTTGGGCAATCCTGGTGCTGAGTACGATCGTACCCGTCACAACATTGGCTTTGCTGTGTTGGATGCGCTTGCGGCAAAGCTGGGAGGAACCTGGGAATCGGTGAAGCACGGTCACATGGCCGTGGTGAGCCACAAGGGTCGAAAGTTGCACCTGCTCAAACCCAATACGTACATGAATTTGTCGGGTAAAGCCGTGGCTTATCACATGCAGCAAGAGAAAATGCCTCTTGGAAACATCGTGGTCATCACCGACGACATTGCCTTGCCTACCGGGAAGCTGCGTCTGAAAGAAAAAGGCAGCGATGGGGGTCACAACGGATTGAAAAGCGTCAACGCCTCCTTGAACACCCCCAACTACGCACGCCTTCGATTTGGAGTGGGCAATGATTTTCCCAAAGGCCGTCAAGCCGAATTCGTGTTGAGTCCTTTTCCTACTGAGGAAGAAGAGGCGGTTAACAATGCCATTGAACGCTCCATGAACGGCCTTTTATCCTACTGCACCCAAGGCCCAGGCCGTACCATGACTCAGGTCAACGCCCAGAAATAGACATTTCCCATGCCCAAGATAGAAACCCTGCTCAGCCCAGCCTTGTTCCACCTTCACAGCGAAGGTTTGGAAGACAAACAAGTAGTTATCATTGACATTTTGCGAGCTACCACTACGGTTGTGGTCGCCTTTGAAAATGGTGTTGATCATGTTGTAGCCTCGGCCAGTGTAAAAGATACGCTCACTTACCGTGACAAAGGTTATTTGGTGGCTGCCGAGCGCAATGGAATCATGGTCGAAGGCTTTGATTTGGGCAACTCACCCCAAGATTATACACCCGAATTGGTGACAGGGCGCAACATTGCTTTGACCACCACCAACGGCACTCGCGCCTTGAACATGGCTGAAGAAGCCGAAACCGTTTGGGTAGCCTCTTTCCGCAACTTGTCGGCTACGGCTGAGGCCTTGACTCAGAACGGCCGTGATGTGCTCTTGTTCTGTGCCGGTTGGAAAGACCGTTTCAACATGGAAGATACCTTGTTTGCCGGTGCACTAGCCGAGCAATTGTTGACCATGGGCTGGACCACTGACGATGACGCCACTTTTGCAGCCATCGATTTGTATTCCCAAAACAGCCATCGCCTGGAAGCCTTTTTGGAAAAAGCCTCTCATGTGCAGCGTTTCAAAACCTTGCACATCGAAAGCGATCTGCAAGTCTGCTTCAAGATTGATAGCAGCCGAACTGTGGTCTATCTTCAAGACGACAAATTGGTCGGCAAAACCCTGTAACCATGATTAGCGAAGCGTATTACGAATTTCTCATTGACCTGACCCTCAACAACCAGAAGACCTGGTTTGATGAGAACCGCAAACGCTACGAGCGCGACGTAAAAAAGCCCTTTGAGCAGTTTGTTGCTCAATTGATTGAAGCGGTTTGCGCCGTCGACGGTCGTTACGGTGGCTTGGAGCCCAAAGACGTGATTTTTCGCATCAATCGAGACATTCGTTTCTCGAAAGACAAGACCCCTTATAAGACCAATCGCTCCTGTTTGATTGCCATTGGGGGGCGTAAAAAAATGCAGCCCGGCGGCCTGTATTTGGAACTAGGCCCTGAGCGTTGCGGCATTTACAGCGGATGGTACATGCCTGACCGCGACCAACTCTTGCGCATTCGGGAACATTTGGCGGCCAACATTGACCGCGCCAAGGCCATTCTGAGTGCCCCAACATTTGTCCAAACCTTTGGTGAAATTAGAGGCGAATCGCAGAAACGCATTCCATCGCATTTGAAAGAGGCGGGTGAGGCCTTTCCTCTGATTTACAACACCCAGTTTTATGTAATGCATGAAATAGAGCCCGAGCGAAGCCTTGAACCCGATTTCATTCCTTACATCGTTGGTAGCTGGAAAGCCATTGAACCTTGGAATGCTTTCTTAGGCGAAGTGCATCGCCAAGAGGATTAGGGCTACAATCGCAGCCCCAACCATTCTTTTTTGGTTCTGTACTCTTGCCTCAAGAATCGAGAACGAGGCCCGCTACCGGAGTGACTCAATAGGGTTCCCGAGGCGATGCAAGACTCTATCCACCGGCGGGTGGCACCCACCCAAGACTCGCAATCTGAAGTGATGACCCCACTCAAGGAGGAGCAAACGACAGCCACTTGGTCCTTGCTGCTTTCGAACACCATGCTGTTGTCCACGCTGGTCAAGGCATTGAAATACAACTTGTATTTGGCTCCTTTCAATTTGGGCAGATAGGGATTGATTTTCATGCCCTTTTCGGCTTGCTCGAAAATCAGATCGACCAAGGCGTCGTATTCGCCCAGGACTCTTCGATAATCTTGCTCATCAGCAAAGAGACCGCACTCTTTGTAATGTTGAATTTGGTAGAGGGTAGAGAACAGCGTTTCAAAGCTCCAAACCTCCTCACTGGGAATGCGCAAGTAGCGCTCTGCCAAGGCGATGTATTTGGGTTGTGCTTGGGGATCGGTCTGGAACAAACAACCAGCCAATTGGGTTTGCTTGAGGAAATCGCGGTTCCATACGAACTCCTTGAATGCGCTCAAATGAGGGAACCACATCGTGTAGAAAAAGGGTATTTCTTTGGCGCCATAGAACACTTTTGGATGGTCCAAATTCAAGGTTCTGTCCAAGCGCTGTTTGAGCAATTCATAGAAATTTTCAGCCGACAGGTTTTCTTGATCAAACCCGACATAATTGCCTTGTAGCCAATCGTTTTGTGTCTCAACTAAATTGTTGAGGTTGATCCTGAATTCGCGGGCCAAGAGCACCAGTTCATCGGCCCGAAAGGATTGGGGACGCTTGATACGGCGATAAGCAGAGTCTTCAGAAATATTGAGTAAGTCGGCGACAATGGCGGCGGTTCGGAGTCCGCGTTGGCGGGATTTTTCATGCAGGATTTGGGGTAATTTTTTTATCATACGCTATCATTTGGTGTTCTTCCCTACACACATTTTTTGCGGTGTATCCCCCAAGGCTTTTTAAAAATTGCCGAAAATATTTAGTGAACGATTAACTGTTTGCAAGTCGCGCCACAGACTGCCATTTACGGTTTCTGAGTTTTGAAGCCTAATCCAAGTTATTATGATGATTGAATTTAGCCATTCGGGAACTTGTGCAGTTTTGTGCCCAAACCCGACTCCGAATCCTCGGCGATTGTACCAACTGATAGCCTTGACCTTTTTCGCTTTGCTTCCTGTTTTGGGCAAAAGCCAAAGCGCAGATTTTTTAAGCGAATACCAGTCCTTTTTTCAAAACGTCCCGACCCATACAGGTCGCTTATACGAGGCGACTTTCCCTCAAATGGATCCTTGGCGATTTTCTGGAGGAATGGGCGATGACACTCTGAATGCTACCCGATCCAAAGAACTGCTTCGCATAGCCCAATGCTGGGACAATGGCCCCGGCCCAACCCTGGCTCAAGACAGTTTGGTCCGTCAGTATGTGAGCCAAGGAATCATGCCCTTATGGATATTGGACCTGAGCTACGATCGACTGGGAACAGACAGCGCTGTGCTTTCTCAATTGCGACTTTCAGACAGCGATTCCACCTTGATTTCCGACCGCATCGTTAGCCAAAAACAGTTGCTGTTCGCAGCGGTTCCAGCCCTTCAAAATTTGTCATCCCGCATTCACAGCGTGGTCATTGATGAGCGCTTGATGATTCGTCGTGGATATGGTCATTATCCCACTGATTTTGTGTTGATTCAGAATGGAAAAGAGAGCCAATTGAACCTGCGCCAACCGGTGTTGATTGACAAATCAGGGAGCGATGATTGGCACTTTGCCTTGGCTCTGACCCTTGACAAATCTGACCCGCGCTATGACTTTGTCAGCAACCCTTGGAGTTTTTCGCCTACCCAATTTCGCATGCTCACCTTGGGAGCACTCAAGAAGGTAAAAATTCCCCTATTGGATTGGCGTGACAAGTTGAAAGACAGCCTTTTAACCGTGCACCAATGGCATTGGGATTTGGGCCCTGAACAGGCCAAAGTTCAGCACGGCGCGCAAGTAAGCATACACCGCAGCCGTGCAGGCGGTACATGCTTGAAACGACCTTTGGTCTTGGTTGAAGGCATCGATTTTGGGTATTCTGATCTCTGGGCTGGAGAGCGAGATGGGAAGTGCGGCTCCATGGGATACCTAGACCTCCTTCACGGGCAGCTTTGGAATTCAGAACTGGAAACCTGGGAAAAGTGGAATGCCATTTCGGCCTCTCCAAAGGCCCTTCAGCAATGCCGAGACTCAGGTTACGACATCGTCTATGTAGACTTTTGGGATGGAGCCCAAGACATGCACTTGAATGCCGAAGTGTTGGCCCATGTGTTGGAGCGTTTGCAACAGGAATATTGCACTGGGCCTATGCACATTCTGGGGGCCAGCATGGGAGGTGTATTGGCCAAACGGGCCCTTCGCTTACTAGAAATGAGGGGATCCTACTTATGCATTTCCAGTTTGACGGCGTTTGACAGTCCCTTTTTAGGGGCGAACATTCCCTTGTCCTTGCAGGCCTTTGTATCCTATTACAAGGGGATTTTACCGGGTTCCAAAGATGCCTTGGAGAGACAGTTGAACCGCCCGGCCTCCAAGCAGTTGTTGGCTGAACATCACCTGTCCAAAATGGGCCCGCACGAGGATCGCGCTTTGTGGGTTCGGGAAGACAGTTTGTTCGGCGGTTTTCCCCACAAACCTTGGCTTTTCTCCATTTCCAGTGGCTCCTATCAAGGCAGAGGGGGCCGACAAATTCGAGACAGCTTTGGCCTGCTTAGCCCAGGAGACCTGATGGCTTCCCTGCACACGAATAACCAGTGGAAACAAGGCATCATGGAAGCCGTGGGTACCAACAGTAAATGGATCAAATGGTTGTTGATTGCCATTCCAGAAGCCCATGCCGACTTGTTTGCCAACGGCCAGTTGATCGAAGGTTCGAAACCACTGTCCAACTTGATAGCCAACCTGAATTTCACCTACAAGAAGCGCCAATTGGTGGGTGCTCCACGACGCGAACCCAGCTTGGACCACTTGGCGGGAGGTTTTCACTCGGGCATGTCGACCTTGAGCATTCACAAGCTCTTGGCTCAGGTTTTTATCCAGTCAAACATCATTCAGCCCAATACCTGTTTTGTACCCTTGGCTTCGGCTTGGTCATTACCGGTAATCGACCAAGAACAATACATGAGCAAATCCAGTTGGAACCAATTGGATCGCTCGCCCTTTCACCGGGTATTTGCGGCCGAAGAAAACCAAGAACACTGCTTTTTTGATACGGTCAAAGGGGGAAACATCGATTGGTATCTGCAACAGTTGAACTGGGTAGACAAGAACAAGCCCCTGAGCATATCAGACACCATATACTTCACAGCCGAAAAGCAACGATTTGTCTCCTCCATGGAAATCCCGGCCAAGAGCACAGCTCTTTTTCGGGCTCAGGAAAATATTTCGGCGTTTGTACAGCGTGATTCCTTGAGCCGCCGAGCGTCTCTGCCCGTTTTACGCACCGGTCCCTGTCCCAACCAAGTCATTGATGTAAAGGGCCAGTTGCTCATTCAAAACAACTGTGATTTCCGAGTTTCGGAATATTCCACACTGCATCTGTTTGAAGGATCCCGCACTGAATTGGAGGGGTCTACCTTGCACCTTGAGTCTGGCAGCCAGCTTTGGGTGGACAGTGCGGCTGTGTTTCAAGTGTCAAATGAAGCCACCTTTGAGGCTGATTTGGGCACAAGCATTGTGCTGGAAAAAGGCGCCATTTTGGAGCTAGAAGGCTCAGGTCGAATGTTGCTGGATGGCCGAGTGATCTTGATGAATGGAGCCGATTTCAAATTGATGATGAGCGGTGTGAGTCAACTTCATTTGCGGGCCGATAGCACTCTGGTTCAGGGTTTCAATCTTTTGGCCAATCGCCCCGGAAGTCGTTTTTTCATTCAAGCTCAAAGTGGGGAGTTACACATCAACGGGCTGGTTCGTGTTCCCAATAAGAAAACCGCCGAAACCTGGCCGATTAGCAGTTCTTTGAGCAACTGCAAAGTCTATTTCCATGCAGGGGCCACCATGGCCTTGGGCCAGGTCGATAGCTTGGTCAACTTGGCTTGCAAGGGAGAGCAAAAGACCGGTCAGGATTCTGTTTCAGGGCTTTTTCTGGCCTCCGGGCTGCCCCTAGTAAAGAACTGCATATTTCAAGGATTGGGGAAGGGGCTTCAAGTGGGCCCTGATGTCGAATCGCTGGTCCTGGTGGGATCTCGGTTTGAGAACAATTTTATTGGTTTGGAGCACCGCGGCGGCGGGCTGAGTTTGGAGAATTGCCTGTTCGAAAGGAATCTCAATGGGGTAGAAATTCAGGATGCCTGGGGTGAAGTATCGGTGCTCAATTGCCTGTTTACCCATCAGTCCTTTTTTGCCTTTTCGGTTAAGAACCAAAAGCCCAATGCCGACCCTTGTTTTGTTTCCCAGAGCCGTTTTTATGGGAACCAATTGGGAATCAAGACTCTGTACCAGCCTACGATCTTGAATTGCAATACCTTTTCTGAAAACCAAATAGGCGTAGAGGTGGCCCGATCTTGGTTGAGCATGTCCAGCAGCAAAAAGGCCTGGTCGGTCTACCAGCAAAAAACAGTGGCGGGAGGGGCGAATACTTTTTTCGCTAATGCCAGGCACGCCTTGTTGTTGCATCATACCAAGCCTTTTTTGGATGGGTATAACAACTTCATCAAGCTCAAATCTTGCCAAACCTGTGGGGTGTTGGTGGGAGGTCTGATTGACATGGATATGGGACAGCCCTACTGGAAGGATCAAAGCGAGACCTTTGATTTAGGGTCGAACTATTTTCAGCCCACAAATGACAGCCTTGCTGGCCTTGTTCAAGTTGGGTATTACAATGGCTCTGGCGGTTTTACGACCCTGCCTTTGGCTTGCGATAGACAGTCCTTGCTCAACGGCAACTGCTACCCCAAAATGGAATGGGTCCAATTGCGCCAACAAATGCTCACTGAAGAAGGCACTTCGATAGAACCCTATCAGTGTGTTCTGGTCAAGGGGCAAGGATTGGAGCCGGTGGGCGGATTTCGCATCATTCGCGTTTTAAACAGCGGTGGTTCCATTGTTTGGGAAGGTTCAGAATCTTGGAACCACCTTGAACTGCCCAGCGGCATCTACTTTGTTCAGGGAACCAACGAGAAACAAGCCATGGCCTTCAAAGTATTTATTCCCTGATGAATAGGTAGTAAATCTCTACCAAGTTGTCCCGTGTTGCCGCGCTGTGGCCCTACCTTTGCACCATGAAGTTGACCTTTTGGGGCGCAGCGCGGCAAGTGACGGGAAGCAAACACCTATTGGAGTTAGAAGATGGTACTACCGTATTGATAGATTGCGGATTGGACTACGAAGACAAGAAGAATTTCGAGATCAACAATGCCCGTTTTCCGTTTGACCCTGAGAAGATTGATTTGCTGATCTTGACTCATGCGCACATTGACCATTCGGGCAACATACCCAACTTAATCAAGCAAGGTTTTGATGGCTTGATTATGTGCACGCCTCCCACCTTGGAATTGAGTGATTTCTTGTTGCACGACAGCTTGAACATTCAGCGCATGGAGATTGCCCGAATGCGCAAGAAATTCTCCAAACGTAAAAAAGGACAATACCGAGATTCGGTTCCTAGCCCCTTGTACTCAGCCAAGCACATCATGGACATGATTGACCAGGTGGAAACGGTTGATTTTGGAGTTCGATACGAATACAACGAGCACTTGAGTCTTCAATTTTACACCGCCGGTCACATTTTGGGGGCCGCTAGTGTGGTCTTGGAGGTTCGTGAAAACGGAGAGACCAAGCGCATTGGGTTTACCGGTGATTTGGGTAACAAGAACTCCAAGTTGGTGCCTGACCCCATGCCCATGCCCAAGTTGAATTACCTGGTTTCAGAAAGCACTTATGGGGGTCGCAAGCACGAGCAGCATTCCAAAAAGGCCGAAGAAATCATGCTGCGCGAGATCCAGGAGACTTGTGTAGAGAATGGCGGAAAATTGGTTGTTCCAGCTTTCAGTGTTGGCCGAACCCAAGCCATTTTGTTTACCCTGCACCAGTTGTACCGAGAGGGCAAATTGCCCAACATCAAGATCTTCACCGATAGCCCCTTGGCCATCAAAAGCACTCGGGTGTATCAGCACAGTTTGCCCTATTTGAACGATGAGGCCAAAGCCTTCCATGCCAAGCACGGTTCTTTGTTTGATTTTGACAATTTGTACGTCATTCAAGACGAAAAGGAGAGCGAGGTTTTGTCGGAAATCCCGGAGCCCTGTGTGATCATTTCAGCCGCTGGAATGGTAGAGGGTGGTCGCATTCAGATGCACGTGAAGAACAACATTGGCGGCGAAAACAACACCGTTTTGATTGCCGGTTTCTGTGCAGAAGGGACCTTGGGGCATCGACTGATGCAGGGCCAAGATTTTGTCGAAATCAACCACAAGCCCCGCGCCGTTCGCGCTGCGGTTCGCAAGACCGATGCTTTCTCTGCCCACCCCGACCACGACCAGTTGTTGGATTACTTCAAGGCCTGCGACGAAGGTCATTTGGACAGCATCTTCTTGGTGCATGGCGATCCCCTTCAGATGGAAATTCTGGCTCGAGATGTTCGTCATTGCACCGTGCATACGCCTAACGCCGGCGATTCCTTTTCTTTGTAGCTAGGTGCTAGCCCTGCAAACAGTTGCGAAAATTCTCTGGCGGCTTCTCATGAGCCCCCTTTCTTGGATGTATGCCACGGCCGTGGCCATGCGCCGCAGTTTGTTTTATGGCCTGAAACTCCGCCAAGCAGGGCCACTTCCTTCTTGGGTAGTAGGCAACTTGCACATTGGCGGAACGGGCAAGACCCCCATGGTGATCTTTCTCCTGGATTTGCTCGCAGAGAAGAATCCGGCCGTATTGAGCCGCGGATACGGACGCACTACCAAAGGTTTTTTGGCTGTGGGCCCCTTTAGCCAAGCCGACCAAGTAGGCGATGAGCCCTTGGAGATATTCAAAGCCAGCCAAGCGCCGGTGTTTGTCTGCGAGAAACGGGTTGAAGGCCTTTATGGTTTGCACAATGCCGCTCCAGAGGCACAGTTGGCACTCCTAGACGACGGTTTTCAGCATCTGCCTTTGTTGGCTAGCGGGTACTTGCTTCTGAGCCCTTTTAACGATCCCTTCTGGAAGCAAATGCCATTGCCCGCCGGTCGATTGCGGGAATGGCCCGAGGCAGCCAAGCATGCCGATGCCATTTTGATCACCAAGGCTCCAATCGATCTGACCGAGGAACAGGCCCAAGAGCACATCCAAGCCATTCAGAAGCTTCAAAAACCGGTGTTTTTTTTCCACTATTCCAGCTCTGAACCCCTCAATTTTTGGGCTGAAAAAGCCTTTGAGCCCAATGAGCCCGTATTTGCATACAGCGGCATAGCTCAAGCCAAGAATTGGACCCCTTCTCATTGGGACTTGGCGGGTACTTGGAATCGAAAAGACCACGCCCCGCTTGGGCCTGCCGAATGGGAGGAGCTGTTTCAGCGTGTTGTAAAAAGCGGTGCACGGCAGTTGGTCATGACCCGAAAGGACGCCATGAAATTGCCCAATTCTCGCCCCCAAAATCTTCCATTTGACCTCTATGTTGTACACAATGAGGCCCAAATCCTGTTTGGGAAGTCTGGGGCCTTGAAATCGCTAATTTTGGGCGGTTGAATACACGCAACACTTACATAGCGCTTTTGACAATCGGGTTGACCGGGCTCTTTGCCTGGGCGTGCAACCCCTCCAAGAACATCGTTGACGAACAGTTCAATTCTGTTGATGCTTCTGGTTGGGCTTGGGACAGCGTGACCGAGTTTCGCTTCAACATCGAGGATACCTCTACCTATTACTTGCTCAACTGCGGCCTGCGCATTCGCAGCAATTATTCCTACAGCAACATCTGGCTGCTGTATGAATTGGAAGGTCCCGGATTGCAGCAGCAAAACCAGTTTGAAATCACCTTGAGCGATCAAACCGGTCGGTGGATGGGCCAAGGAAAATCCAATCTGATCACCTTCCAGCAGCCTTTTTTGGATCAAATTCCCTTCAAAGCGGGCACCTACACCTTGCGCATCAAGCAAAACATGCGCGACGAGCAGCTCGCCGGGGTTAGCGATGTTGGCTTCCAGCTGGTGCGCGGAAGACCCATTCTCTAAATCGTATTCCTAATTTTTTAGGATGGAGCACGTCCTTTCTTTTGGAGGCCAGCCAGGGCTCATTAAGGCGTCAAGCGGCCATACATGCGGGGGAAGGGAATGCTCTCACGCACGTGCTTCAATTTGCAAACCCAGGTAACCATACGCTCCAGCCCCAAGCCAAATCCTGAGTGGGGCACAGATCCGTAGCGACGCAAATCCAAATACCATTCAAAAGCTTCCATCGGAAGTTCGTGTTCGTGGATTTTGCCAATCAACATATCCACGTCAGTTTCGCGTTCGCCACCGCCCACAATTTCCCCGTATCCTTCGGGAGCCAATACATCGACGCCTCTCGCGAATCGGGTATCTTCAGGGTTGCGCTTCAAATAGAAGGCCTTGACCTCATGAGGCCAGTCGTATACCATAACAGGGCGGTCGAACAAGCGGGTCAAAACCGTCTCGTCACTACCTCCAAAGTCATTGCCGTATTCAAAGGTTCTGGCACTTTCGATCCACTGGGGGATGTTGCGCAATTCCTCTTCCAAGTCTGACTTGATCTGTTTGAATTCAATCACCTTGCTTTGGTAGAAGTTCATTTGACCCTTTTTCAAACCGGGCTCCTTCAACTGTTCCTCTTTTTCGGCGATTTGGGCCTCAATCTGAGCCAATTCTGCCTGTTTGGCAGCCAGTTCTTCCTCCAACGAAGCAATGCTGTTCACGCCATTCACGTTTTCTTCCCCTTTGATGATGCGAACTGCCTGGTCGTAAGTCATACGAGGGAAAGCGCCCAAACTGCTTTCCAAAACGGCTGTATTGCGGCCAATGGTTTTTAGCTCTTCTTGGCAATTGGCCAAAACGTCTTTGACCACCGCCTGCAACATGCCCTCGATGCAGTCCATGTTTTGGAAGATGTCGTAAAACGCCATCTCAGGTTCGATCATCCAGAACTCTGACAAGTGTCGGCGGGTCTTCGATTTTTCTGCGCGGAAGGTGGGACCGAAGGTGTAAATCTTGCCCAAGGCCATGGCCATAGCCTCGCCGTACAACTGGCCGCTTTGGCTCAAATAAGCGGGATCTCCGTAAAAATCAGTTTCGAACAAAGTACTGGTACCCTCACAGGCGTTGCCGGTGAAAATGGGGGCATCCATCTGCACAAATCCCTGCTCTTGGAAATACTTGTGAATGGAGAAGATGATGGTGTTGCGAATGCGCATGATGGCCCATTGGCGGGCACTGCGCAGCCACAAATGGCGCTGGTCCATCAAGAATTCTACCCCGTGCTCTTTCTTGGAAATGGGGTAGTTCTCGCTGCCGCCAACCGTGGTGAGACTGTTCACCTGAACCTCAACACCTCCGACTTGTTTCTCGTCGGCCAATACCGTTCCTGTCAAAATTACGCTGCACTCCAAACTCAGTTTGGTGGCCTCGGCTAGCGCCTCGGCCCCAGCACTCTCTTCGGTCACCACACACTGGCAATACCCCGATCCATCACGCAAAATCACAAAGGCAATGCCCTTGCCCTCACGCTTATTCGACACCCAACCTTTCAGTTCTACTTCTTGGCCAATGTGTTGAGAGAGGGATTCGATACGGGTGCTTGTTTTCATAGGATTTGCGTGTGCTTTTTGGAAACGGAATGGTTATTGCCTTGGGCCGATGTAACTTTGTTCACCTGCAAAGATAATTGCTTGCAGCCGGAACTTACAGCGTAGGTACAGCCATGAAATTCAGTCAAGATCTTCAACAAAAGTTGCTCCAGAAACTGAGCCCACAACAGATACAGTTCATCAAGCTGTTGCAGTTGAATACGCTCGATTTCGAAGAGAAGCTCGACCAAGAAATGTTGGAGAATCCGGCATTAGAAAAAACCGATACCGAAGATCCTCGCGCCGAAGAAGAAAACCGAGACGGCGATGAGTGGGACGAGGACTACCAGCGCGACTTGGATGTCGACGAATTGATTCGCGCCAGCGGGGGTGATGACGATGAGTACAGCACCTTCCGAATGGGTGAAGATTACCGCAACGAAGACCAAACCGAGATGCCCATCAGGGCCGAATCTTCCTTCCAAGATTTCTTGATCGAACAAGCGAGGGCCACTTTCCAGAACGACTTTGATTTGATGCTAGGCCTGCACCTGATCAACAGCATCGACGAAGACGGATACCTGCGCCGTGAATTGCGCAGCATTGCCAATGACTTGGCCTTCAATGAGAACATTCAAACCACTGAAGACTACTTGGAGCGACTGTTGATCAAGATTCAGAATTTTGATCCGGCGGGTATTGGCGCTCGTGATTTGCAGGAGTGTCTGTTGCTGCAGCTTTACAAAAAGGACTACGGCGACAACCCTGCTTTGACCTTGGCCGAGACCATTTTGGAAAACCACATGGAAGCCTTTGGCAAGCGCCACTACGACAAGATCATGAAGTCCTTGAAGGTGGGCGATGAGGAGTTGAAGGCGGCCATTGCCGAGATTACCAAGCTGAACCCCAAGCCCGGTGATTTGGGTCTGAGCAATCAGAAAACCCAGTACATCATTCCCGATTTTACGGTCATCAACGAAGACGGTCATTTGCAGGTTCGATTGAACAGCCGCAACACTCCTGAACTACGATTGAGCCACACCTATACCGAGACGCTCAAGGCCTATGAGGAGTCCAAAACCAAAGAGAAACACCTCAAGGAGGCCGTTCAATACATCAAGCAGAAGGTGGATGGGGCTCGCTGGTTCATTGATTCTGTCAAGCAGCGTCAAATGACCTTGACCAACACCATGGAGGCCATTGTGCGCCGCCAGCGTGAGTTTTTCTTGGAAGGCGAGGAGACGTTTTTGAAGCCCATGATTTTGAAGGACATTGCCACTGATATCAGCATGGACATTTCAACGGTTTCCCGCGTCGCCAATTCCAAATACGTGGAGACAGAATTCGGCATTTTCCCCTTGAAATTCTTCTTCTCTGAAGGAATCACTGGCGAAGACGGCGAAGAAATCAGCAACCGGGAAATCAAGAAGATCTTGTCAGAGGCCATCGCCGCTGAAGACAAGCGCAAACCCTTGACCGACGAGGCCTTGATGGTTTTGCTCAAAGAAAAAGGCTACGGGATTGCGCGACGTACGGTAGCGAAATACCGCGAACAATTGAACATTCCCGTCGCGCGCCTGCGCAAGGAACTCTAATCAAAGTTGTGTTGGAGTTTCTGCCCCTGTACACAGGACCGCAAAATCAATAACAGCGGTAGGTCGACTTGCGCTCGAATTCAGCTTTGCGCTTTTCCATGAAGGCCGTGGTGCCCTCCTTGAAATCGTCTGACTCAAAGGCTTCGCCGAACTCATAAATTTCGCGCTGCATGCCATTTACATTGGGCTGGAAGTAGTCGTTCACGCACTTCAAGACCTTGTGCACCGCACTGGGGCTCTTGGGCTGCACTTTGGCCAAGATTTCCATGGCTTTATCCAAGAGTTGCTCTTGTTCTACTACGTAGTTCACCAAGCCCAATTGCAAGGCTGTTTGGGCGTCTATAGCATCACCGGTGACCAACAATTCGATGGCTTTTCCTTTGCCTACCAATTGAATCAAACGCTGGGTACCGCCGTATCCTGGAGGAACCCCCAAGTTTACCTCAGGCTGGCCAAACTTGGCGTTGGTAGAAGCCACTCGCATGTGGCAAGCCATGGCTAATTCGCATCCGCCGCCAAGGGCAAACCCGTTGACAGCCGCGATCACCACTTTGCTGCCCTCTTCGATGGAATTCATCACCTCGTGGCCGTCAGCACTCATGCGCGTACCTTCATCGTTGTTGAAATTGGCAAACTCCGAAATGTCAGCCCCAGCCGCAAAAGCTTTGGGACCAGTGCCGGTTAAGATCATGCCGTGAATTTCAGGATCAGATTGACCGCAGTTAACGGCGTGCTTGATTTCCTGCAAGGTGGCGATGGTCAGGGCGTTGAGTTTGGCTTCGCGATTGATAGTGATGATCAAAACGCCATCCCTTTTTTCTGTAACAATGTTTTGGTATTCCATGGAATTAGAAGGGGCGGTTTTCGGCCACCCAAGCCTTGATATAGGTTGCGATTTCTTCGGTTGAAGTTCCGGGAGGGAAGAGACGAGCCACGCCCAATTGGTTGAGCTGGTCGGTGTCTTCATCGGGGATGATGCCACCGCCGGTGAGGAGCACATCGTTTAAACCCTTCTCTTTCATGAGGTCCAAAATGCGGGGGAAAACCGTGTTGTGGGCACCGCTGAGAATGCTGACACCAATGGCGTCGACGTCTTCTTGCAAAGCGGTTTGAACCACCATTTCAGGGGTTTGTCGAAGGCCGGTATAGATGACCTCCATACCCGCATCTCGCAAAGCGGCAGCGATGACTTTGGCTCCGCGATCGTGCCCATCGAGACCAACTTTGGCAATCAGAATTCGAACCGGGCGCGTGGGATTGGACTCAGCCATGAGGCAAAAATAGAGATTCCTGAGGGGAATCTAAACTAGGCAGTTGTTTGTTGAGCAGCTAGGGCTTTGCCGATGATATCGTGAACACTGGCGTAGCTCTTGAATTCGTCAGTTTGGTACCACTCAATGGGGTGGAAAACGACCTCGGTGATGCCCTCTTCCTGCTGAGGCGTAAAGTGGGTAGAACTCGCGGCCATGAAGTACCAATGGGTTTCTTTCACCAGCAAGGCATCGTCCTCGAAATAGGAGTGATAGGTGGTGCCCACCTTTTCAGAAATGTTCAAATGGTTGATGCCCGTCTCTTCCATGACTTCTCTCAGGGCAGCGGCCCGTTGATCTTCGTGTCGCTCGATCTTGCCTTTGGGCATATCCCAAACCCCATTTCGCTTGATGCACAGCATTTCGTGGTCTTTGTTGAACACAATGCCGCCGGCGGCTTGGATGACGCTGTAATGGGACATGAAGTCCTGTAGCAACGCGCTGGGATCAGGGCAGATGACGGCAAAATTCATGTTTTTGCCCGCCGATGCTTGAGAAGTGAGTATGGTGAAACTCTTATGCAACTCGGCATCGTCGATGAAGTAAACGTTGGGTATGCCTTTGAGCGCACCCATGCTGTCAGCCAGAATCAGTGAGCCCTCGTTGAAGTATATTCGGTAATTTTGTTGTTCCATGTCTACAACAGCTGCAAAATTAGCGAAATATCTCCTGGAAATCAGGGCGGTTAAACTCTCCGTAAAGGAGCCATTCACCTGGACTTCGGGCATCAAGAGCCCCATTTATTGCGACAATCGCATGGTTTTGTCTTACCCTGAGGTTCGCAGTTTTGTAGCCACAGAATTGTCAAATTTGGTAAATGAGCGCTTTCCCCAAGCCAATCGTCTGGCTGGAATTGCTACTGCCGGTATTGCACACGGTGCCTTGGCGGCCGATCGCATGGGCATCAGCTATTGTTATGTTCGCCCTGAACCCAAAAAGCACGGTTTGCAAAACCAGGTAGAAGGAGAAATGAAACCCGGCGACAAAGTGGTGCTCATTGAGGATCTGATTTCTACAGGAAAGAGTTCGTTTCAGGCCGTCGAAGGGGTACAGAAAGCCGGAGCTGAAGTGGTGGGTTTGGTGGCCTTGTTCACCTATGCCTTCCCTGAGGCTTATCAGCGCTTTGCTGACGCGGGCATTCCGGTTTACACCTTGAGTGACTTCCCAACCTTGGCCGAGGTGGCCGTTCAAGAGGGTATGATCGAGCAGAACGAATTGGAAGAGGTTCGCTCATTTGCAAAAAACCCCCAAGCCTGGAGGGCCTGAGGGTTCGTTTGTGATGATTCTTTTGTTTAGTAGTTGAACTGAAGCTGCAAGCGCAAGCGGTTTCCAACTTGCTGGTTGTCTGGTTTCTTTCCGTCTTCGTAGCGACGGTCTGCAATGCTGTACATAGCGACCAATTCCATGTTCTTGTGGATCTGCCATTCCAAGCCCAACTCCAATTCTTTCATGTCGTAGCTGCGAGCGTCCTGTTCGAATTTCTTGCCACCTTGGTAGGTTGTGTAGCGAACAAAGGGGAAGTAGCATTGGCCATTTTCGGCATCGATCTTATACGAAAGTGTGGCGTATCCGCCTTTGAGGGGCATCAAATCAATGCTGTTGGTAGCGGGGTTGTACTGAGGACCTTCACCGATGTTGTATTCGGCTTGTATACCAAATGGCTGCGATTGGAGAACAAAAGTTCCAGCTGCACGCCTGTCGTTATAGGTATAGTCGTCGTTGACTTTAACACCAGAGCTTACTTTGCTAGAATAAAGCGTGTATTTGCCCGAATAGGCTTGAATGGCGGGCTCGATGATTTGCTTTCCAATGGTGATGGGGTAGCTGAAGCGTGCCACCGCATGGAGATTGTCGTTGGCTTCGGGGTAGTTGGCTCCTTGACCGTTGTACAAACCGAAAGCCAAGCAACCGTAATCACCAGAACCCTTCAATTTTTCTTTGACAAAACGGCTGTACATTTTGCGCTTTTCTGCAGGGGCCCACATGACAAAAAAGCCCAAATCGCGTTCGTTTTTTACAGCAGAGTTGATACCGTCATTTCGGTCTGGGGGAAGGCGGTTTTGAGAGCTTTGCATATTTTCAAAGCCATAGGGTACCTTTCTCTGTCCAAAGCGAATTCTCCAAGTGTTGTCTTCGGTCAACCCATAATCGAAGTAGGCATCGCGCACTTGCGCATAGTGCAAAGAAGAGGAGTTGGAGGTAGACGCAAAGTCCGTTTGAAAGTACATGTACAAACGGGGGTTTAAGTAACCGGAAAGTTTGAATCGCAAACGACGCACAAAAAAGGTCTTTCCCGTTCCCAAGCTGTCATCGCATTGTTCGCATTTGAGGTTGGGGTTGGTTTCCAATAAACGGTTGTAACGAATTTGGGTATAACCGCTCATGTTGAGTTTTTCGTACCAAGCCTTGGGTTTGGTTTCGGGAGTGGTGTTCGAGGACCAATTGTATTCGCTTCTGTTGGGCGATTCTTGAATGGAGAGGCTTGGCACTAGATTCAAAGCGCTGCTGTCAATGGAAGAAAAGGATATTCCTATTGAAACAAAAATTAAAGCCAGGGTTACGGAGAGTTTTGCACGAGTTATAAAATGGTTAACAAATTATTACAAGTGCAAAATTGTGGGTTAGAATTGGGGCTATTGTTTCTGTTGTGTTGTTAGTATGTTACCAAACCATTAACAAAAAAGCCCCTCCGGGTAGGAGAGGCTTTTTATAAGAAATAATCTTTGTTAGAAGGCCTGAATGATGGCGTAGCTAATGCCCGCAACCAAGGCTGAAATCGGGATAGTGATGATCCAGGCGAAGAGCAAGCTTCGGGTTACACCCCAGCGCACAGCGCTCAAACGCTTGGTGGCACCTACACCGATAATGGAACCCGTGATGGTGTGGGTTGAGCTCACAGGGATACCCATTTGGGCAGTCATGAAAAGGGTGATGGCACCGGCTGTTTCTGCCCCTACACCCTCCAAGGGGGTAACCTTGGTGATGCGTGTTCCCATGGTTTTGACAATTTTCCATCCGCCGGAGAGGGTACCCAATGCAATAGCCGAATAACAGGCCAGGGGAACCCAGTTGGGCAATTCCTTGAACTCGGAGATGTCACCGTTGGCAATCAAGGCCGCACCAATAATACCCATTACTTTCTGAGCATCGCTACCACCGTGACCCAAGCTGAAGGCGGCTGAAGAGAGCAACTGCAAGCGCTTGTACATGTTGGCCATTTTGTTGGCGGTTGGCACACGAATTTTCTCAACGAAAATGTAGGTCAGGAGGAATATGGCAAATACGGCCATCATGCTGTAGGTCAGGATTCGGTTATCGGCTTTTGCAATGGCTTTCGACAACTTTTTCTCGATGTTTACATCAAAAGAAGCCTTGAGTTTGTCGCTTTGCTTGCCTCCCAAATCCAACACCACGGCTATTTGATCGGCACAAGCTTCGTGACCCAGAGAATCGTATTGCTGGATGAGGGGTTTGCAGGCATCAATTCGAGCTTGAACAGCATCCAGTTCAACTTGCTTTGAGGCGTCGTAAAACACATCCTTTTTGGCCTTGTCCATTCCAGCAAATTGAGCGACAATGTCTGTCAATTCTTTGTTGCGGTATTCAGAAAGATCGACTCTAGCGGCCATTTCTTTGGCCACGCCGTCTGCTTCGAGTTCCTTGAAGTCAGCCAACATCGGCTTCAGAGTTTCGTATTTGGCATTGGCCGCTTCGTATTTGGCTTTTACGTTCTCATCTTCGGGAGACTTGGCTAATTCTTTCTTCAACTTGTCAACCTTCAAGAACTTCATGAGGTTTTCGTCCATTTTCTGGTTCATGAAATAACCGAACATGGAATACAAGGCTACAGACGAAACGATGATAATGCCTCCTTTTAAATAAATATTGCGCTGAATGGTGCTCAAGGTAACATACGAGGAGATAACCATACCCACGAGAGGAGCCAGCACAATGAACATGACGGTTTGAATGGTCTTGTCCATTTCGATGATTTCCCCCAAGGGTACATATCCTTTTGTTATGTAAGCATGGGCAACCGCTGCTCCAGCAAAACTTCCAATCAAAGCGTGGGATGAGGAACTGGGAATGCCATACCACCAAGTCAGTAAGTTCCAAAAAATAGCAGCGATCAAACCGGCCAAGATCACTTGCAGGGTCACAAAGTTCTCAAACACTGTTTTGTTGATGGTGTTGGCGACGGCGTGGTCCTTGAAAAGGAAAAAGGCCAGGAAGTTGAACATGGCCGCCCAGATTACGGCTTGGAAGGGTGTCAATACCTTGGTGCTCACAACAGTCGCGATGGAGTTCGCCGCGTCGTGAAAACCATTGATGTAATCAAACACCAAGGCCAGAATAATGATAACTACTACGAGTGTCATAGACTCTAGTTGTTAGGCCTTAGGCGTATTTTACAATGATGGATTCGATGACATTGGCTACATCTTCAGCCTTGTCGGTTGCGGTTTCCATCACCATGTAAACTTCGCGCTGAATGATGAGCTTTTTGAAGTCGTCTTCTTTTTCAAACAACTGCTTGATGCTCATGTCAAATACGTTGTCAGCGTGGTTTTCCAAGCTGTTGACTTTGACCAACGATTCCATGATTTTTTCAGGGCGCTTCAATTCGCGCAACTGCATAACCGCTAGACCCAACTCAGCAGAACACTGCTTGATGATCTCAGCCAAGTTTTGAATGCCTTGCTCGTTGGGGTTGATGCCGTGAAACTGCATCTTCTTGCAAGCAGCGTGGATATAGTCGGCTACATCATCCATGGCCGTAGCCAAGTAGTGAATGTCTTCGCGGTCAAAGGGGGTGATGAAATTTTTACCTAGTTCCTGAAAGATTTGGTGGGTGGTATTGTCGTTTTTGTGCTCCAGATCTTCTATTTGTTTGCTCAAGGTCAAGCGCTTGGCAGCGTCGCCTTCAAATACAAATTCTTCCAACTTGGCACCCATTTCGGTTATGGTGTTGGCGGTTTGCTCAAACAAGCTGTAGAACACCTTGTCTTTGGGCATAAATACGGAGAGTAAATTGTTCAGTGCCATTTTATTCAAAGATTATGGGGCAAATCTAGGTTTTGCATAGGGGCTATTTTTTTATGTAACGCTGAATTAACACAAACATAATATTGGGATTTTAACATCATAAACCGGATTTATCCGTCTGCAAACGGCTGTTGAAAGCCGATTGATTCATACTTGTGGCATGACACAAGCACTTGCCTGGCCGGTGTTGACGCACCCGGCTGAACACACTCTCATGAGCCATTTGGTCTCCATTCGGACCGCGTTGGTTCAGCTCAATCGAAATCTAGAAGAAGGTGAAGCAGGCCTAGAGGCCTGGAAACAAACACAGCGAACTTGGACCCAATGTTTGAGAGCCCAAAGTCAATGGAACGCCGCCTACCGAGAGGCGCAATTGGAAGAAAAAGTCTACCGGAGATTTGCCCAAGAATTGGATGCTCTCGCGGCTCGACTCCTATGCTTGATGCAAGCCTTTAACGGCTGAGGTACATGCTTTTTTCCTTCTGTAACTCGCGGAATACGGGGTCTTTCAAGTCTTTGATGAACAAGATCGATTCTCCGGTACTCTTCATCTCAGGACCGAGTTCGCGATTGACATTGGGGAATTTGTTGAAGCTGAATACCGGTTGCTTAATGGCGTAACCTGCTGGGCGAGCAGGAATGCTAAAGTCTTTCACTTTGGCGGCCCCTAGCATCACTTTGGTGGCCATGTTGACATAAGGAACATCATAAGCCTTGCAGATAAAGGGCACGGTGCGCGAAGCTCGAGGGTTGGCCTCGATGACATACACTTTCTCATTCTTGACGGCGAACTGAATGTTCAATAAACCTTTGATATTCAAGGTTTTTGCCAACTTGGCCGTGTACTCGGCCATCTGGTTTTGTACGTTTTCGCTCAAGCTGAACGGGGGCAAAACGGCGCTGCTATCACCTGAGTGAATACCCGCAGGTTCGATGTGTTCCATCATGCCTATGATGTGCACGTCTTCTCCATCACTGATGCTATCAGACTCAGCCTCTTCGGCGCGGTCCAAGAAGTGGTCAATCAATACGCGGTTTCCAGGAAGGTCCCCTAGCAATTTCACTACGGCTCGTTCGAGCTCCTCGTCGTTGATCACGATGACCATGCCTTGACCACCCAGCACGTAAGAAGGGCGCACCAAAACGGGATAACCCACTTGGTTGGCAATGGTGATGGCCTCTTCGGCATCGAGAGCCACTCCGTATTTGGGATAGGGAATGTCCAATTCGGCCAATAGGTCAGAGAAGCGACCGCGGTCTTCGGCAATGTCCATATCATCGAAGCTGGTGCCGATGATGTTGATGCCGCGCTTGTGGAGTTCTTCAGAGAGTTTCAAGGCCGTTTGCCCTCCCAATTGAACGATGACACCTTCTGGTTTTTCGTGCTCGATCAGCTCCCACAAATGCTCCCAATAAATGGGTTCGAAGTAGAGCTTATCGGCCATGTCAAAATCTGTACTAACGGTTTCGGGATTGCAGTTGATCATCACTGCCTCATAACCTGCCTCTCGGGCCGCCAAAATGCCGTGAACGCAACTGTAATCAAACTCTATGCCTTGACCAATGCGGTTGGGTCCGCTTCCCAAGACAAAGATTTTCTTTTTGTCGCTGACAACGCTCTCGTTTTCTCCATCAAAGGTTGAGTAGAAGTAATTGGTGGGAGAGGGGAACTCAGCTGAACAGGTATCGACCATCTTGTAGACGCGTCGAATGTTCATTTTGGTTCGGCACTGAAACACATCTTCTTCAGTCGTATTTCCTCCCATCAAGTAGGCGATTTGAATGTCACTAAACCCTTTTTCTTTGGCGACCTTCATCAAAGCAGCAGGAATGTTGTTGGGGGTATAGCGGCGAACTTCGTTCTCGGTTTTAACCAAATCGGCGATTTGCTCCAAGAACCAGCGGTCAATCTGCGTAATCTTTTGAACGCTGCTGATGGGTACACCCAAGGCCAAAGCGTCTTTGACTTGGAAAATGCGGTTCCAGGAGGCGTATTCCATGCCGTGCACCAATTCTTCCAAGTTGCGAGAAACCTTTCCGTCTGCGCCCAGACCGTGACGGCCAATTTCCAAACTCTGACAGGCTTTCTGCAAAGCTTCTTGGAAGGAGCGGCCAATGGCCATTACCTCACCTACACTCTTCATTTGGAAGCCCAATCGGCGATCAGCGCCGTGGAACTTGTCAAAGTTGAATCGCGGAATCTTGACGATGACATAGTCCAAAGAAGGCTCAAAGAAGGCCGAGGTAGTCTTGGTAACAGGGTTTTTCAACTCATCCAAGTAGTAACCGATGGCCAATTTGGCAGCGATCTTAGCAATGGGGTAACCGGTTGCTTTTGAGGCCAAGGCGCTGGAGCGGCTTACTCGTGGGTTGATTTCAATGGCTATGATCTCTTCGGTGTCGGGGCTAACAGCAAATTGAACGTTGCATCCGCCGGCGAATACACCCATAGAACGCATCATTTTGAAGGCCATGTCGCGCATGCGCTGGAAGGCCACATCGCTCAAGGTCATCGCAGGGGCAACAGTGATCGAGTCACCGGTGTGGATGCCCATGGGGTCGAAGTTCTCGATGGTACAGATGACGGCGATGTCGTCTTTGCTATCGCGAAGCAACTCAAACTCGTACTCTTTCCAGCCTAGAACAGCCTGCTCAACCAACACCTCATGCACGGGACTGGCTTCCAAACCACGCTGCAAGGCCCGGTCGAACTCTTCTTTTTTGAACACAATTGCACCCCCGGTGCCGCCCAAGGTATAACTGGGTCGAATGACCAAGGGGAAGCCGATTCGCTGGGCAATTTCTTTGCCTTCCAAAAAGCTGTTGGCAATTTGGCTGGTGGCTACGCCCACTCCCAGTTCGCCCATGAGTTGGCGAAACTTCTCGCGATCTTCCATTTTGTCAATGGCGGGAATGTTGACACCGATGATGCGAACATTGTACTTTTCCCAAATGCCCACTTCATCGGCTTCTTTGGCCAAGTTCAAGGCAGTTTGACCACCCATGGTGGGCAATACCGCATCGATGCTCGGTTGTTCGATCAGGATTTGCTCAATCGTTTCAACGGTGAGGGGCAACAAGTAGACGTGATCAGCATTGATCTTATCGGTCATGATGGTTGCGGGGTTGCTGTTTACCAGCGAAACCGTGATTCCCTCTTCGCGAAGGCTTCGTGCGGCTTGAGACCCTGAATAATCAAATTCACAGGCTTGACCAATGATGATCGGTCCAGAACCGATGATGAGAACGTGTTTGATTGAAGTGTCCTTGGGCATAGTCCAAAAATTAGGCAAAGTTAGCCACCAAGGGTTGCCAAAGCGAACAGTGTGAATAAATACCCGGACGTATTTCCACAGAATTTGCGGCAATTCGGGCGCAGAAAGGCTCCAAACTCCCCACAGCCGAGGGCTTGTGCTATCTTTGCTCTATGGGACTGAGACAAGACAAATTTGGCAAACAGGTTTTACGTGACCTTTCAGAGCTTCTGAATTTGCACCGCGCCGAGTGGTTGGGCTCAGCATTCGTGACCATCAGCGATGTGCAAGTCAGCCCAGATCTGGGACTTGTGAAGGTCTATGTGAGTCTCTACAACAATCCAAATCGTCAAGCGATCATGGATAGCTTGGAGGAAAACAACAAAGAAATTCGCCACGAATTGGCCCGTCGCATTCGCAACAACGTCAAGAAAATACCCGAAATTCGGTTCTACGAAGACAACAGTTTGGATTACGCAGCCAAGATGGATGAGGTTTTTGCCCGCATCAAGCGTGACGAAACTGGCGAATAACAGCCTATGCGATTTGTTTGGACCCTAGCTTGGAAGTACTTCTTTTCCAAACGCAACCCCACGGCGGTCAATTGGATCAGCGGCATTGCCTTGGTGGGTTACGGCATAGGGTCGGCAGCGCTACTGATTTTACTCAGTGCCTTGAACGGTTTTGAAACCATCATTTTCGACGGATACGAAAAGAGCGATCCGGCTTACCGAATCATGCCCCTTCAAGGGAAAACCTTTGAACTATCATCGGCCGATTCGTTGACATTGGCCACTTGGCCTGGGGTATGGAGCGGAGGTCCTGTTTCTTATGACAAGGGCATTCTTCAGCACGATCAGGGTGAAACAGTCGTGGAAGTTTTTGGAATGAGTGCAGGTGCATTGTCTTGCATTCAGTTGGATAGTTTGTTGGTGGCTGGTGAGAATCGCTTGAAAGGAAATAGCATGGCCGCGAGTATGGCTGCTGCTCTTTCCTACCGCATCAACCTAGGAGCCGGCAGCGGTTATTTGACCCTGATGGCGCCTGATCCAGAGAGTGTTTCGCTCACCCAAACCCAATTGATCATGGAGCCCATTCGGGCCACAGCTTTGTTAGCGCTGGAGCAAGACGGGCAGTCGCAAAGGGTGTACGTCACCTACTCCTTGGCTCAAGATCTGTTTGTTCATGAGGGCGCTTGTACCCAATGGTTTCTAAACGGTCAGCCCGACCGCGGGGACTTGGAATCTTGGTTGAAGCAAAGGGGTTTGAAACTGGAGGATAGGCACGAGCAGCATGCCTCTTTGTACCGAATGTTCAATACAGAGAAATGGGTAGCCTTTGCCTTGTTCGCATTTGTATTGTTGCTGATTTCATTCAACCTCTTGGGTTCCTTGAGTATGTTGGTGCTGGCCAAAGCCCAGGACATGCGCTATTTGGAAGCAGCAGGGATGAACAAGAATCTTCGTTCATTTTGGGTTTTTGCCGAGTCTTTGCTCATCGGATTGGTAGGTTCTGTTTCGGGTTTGCTCTTGGGATGGATCTTGGTAGAGGCCCAAGTGCGGTATGCTTTCATCAAAACCCAGGGCACCTATTCTTTGGCCTACCCCGTGGAGTTTAGGCCAGAGAACATGTTGCTCATTTTGGGACTAGCCTTGGTGCTGGCCTTGTTGAGCGCTATTGTGCCCGCTTTGATCTCGTCTCGAAGCCGGTGGTCATCCAAGCCTTAGATAACAAAAAGGTCGGCTATGGGCCGACCTTTTTTCATGCTTGTAATGGGATTTACTTGTCAATGCTGCCTAGCACGCGCTTCATGAAATCGGAAGCGGCTGTACGGACATCGGTCTTGCCTTCGCTGTCTCGCACGATATTGATGACCTCAATGGCCCCAAGGGAGTTGGAGATGAGTTCTCCAATGACTTCAAGTTCCTCGTCTTTGAGGCCTCGGGCCTCGCTCAAGGATTCCAAGACTTCGACGGTTTCCAGCAAGTAGTCCTCGTCGAAGTTCTCGGCCAAATGTTTAATGATGGGCAATTTCATTGACCAATTCTTCTAGGTTCTCCGTGCGGTTGGTTTGGACTTGCTTGACCAAAGTACCGTTGTGGAAAGCAGCGAAAGTGGGCAAGTTGCTGACATCAGCAAACTTGCGTGATTCAGGATAGCGCTCGGCGTCGACATAAACGAACTCAACTCCTTCTGTCTCAGCGTCAAAACGCTTGAACTTGGGTTTCATGAGCCGGCAATTGCCGCACCAGCCTGCTCCGTACTGAACCAAAACTTTGGGGTTTTGGCTCAGTACGTCCTGAAGGTTATCAGCAGACAGTTCAATCATCTTAGTGCTTGCTTAAGTAATCAGCAACGCCGTCACGAGTAGCTGACATGGCGTCTTTTCCTTCTTCCCAGTTGGCAGGGCAAACCTCACCGTGTTTTTGCAGGTGGGTCATGGCATCGATCAAGCGAAGGAATTCATTGACGTTTCGGCCCAAGGGCATGTGGTTGATAGACTCGTGGAATACGGTTCCGGTCTCGTCCAACAAATAGGTTGCACGGTAGGTTACGTTGTCACCTTTTACCGTGTAATCTTCTTCTGTGCCTTCGTAAACGATATCCAAGATATCCAGGGCTTCAGCCAATTCGCGAGTGGTATCTGCCAACAAGGGGTAGCTTACACCTTCGATACCGCCGTTGTCTTTGCTGGTATTCAACCAAGCGAAGTGAACTTCAGCAGTATCGCAGCTTGCTCCTACTACCAAGGTATTGCGCTTTTCGAATTCAGCCTTGGCTTCTTCGAATGCGTGCAATTCTGTGGGGCAAACAAAGGTGAAGTCTTTGGGATACCAGAACAAAACGACTTTCTTGTTCTTTTGGGTAGCCTCTTCGAAAATGTTCAATTTGAATGTGTCGCCCATTTCGCTCATGGCGTTAACGGCGATGTTTGGGAATTTCTTACCTACGTAACTCATAATGATACAACAAAATTAATCTGGGCTTGTTTATAAGAAAAATCAATAAGATTTATGTTTGCATAAGTAAAAGTTATGAAAAACCGCAGCATCACTCGTCATCAGTTGGATTGTTTGGACGCCTTGGTTCGGCATCAATCGTTTGCGGTGGCCGCTGAACATTTGCTCATTTCTCAGCCTGCTTTGACCATGCAGATCCAAAAGTTGGAGTCTCTGTGTGGCTTTTCTCTGGTTGATCGACATACCAAACCTTTGCAGTTGACCGACAATGCTCAAGTGATCATGCCCATAGTTCATCAATTATTGAATTCCTTTTCGGAATTGGACGACAGCATTGGTGGCGTTCAAAATCGATTGGAGGGAGAGCTGCGTTTGGGGGTCATTCCGACCATCGCTCCTTATTATATGCCCGATGTTGTCGGACCTTTTGTCAATGCCAACCCCATGGTGCGGCTTCAGGTTCGGGAGATGACCACCGAAAAAGTATTGGAAGCCCTTCAAGTGGGTGACATAGATTTGGGTGTGGTTGCCTTACCTATGGCGCAAGACTGCAGTTCTTTTGAGACGCATGCTTTGTTTTATGAAGCCTTGTGGGTATACCACAGTGGCCAGCCCGATTTGCTGGATAGGTCCTATTTGGAGCTATCGGAATTGGATAATTACACCACGTTTTTGCTGAGCGAGGGTCATTGCCTACGCGATCATGTTTTAATGATCTGCGGTCCGAGAAGTTTGACCCAATCCAAGGGTTTGGAATATCAATCAGGTAGTTTGGAAACCCTTATTCACTTGGTTGATCAATACGGCGGATTGACCGTAATTCCGGAAATGACGCGAAAGCGAATGAGCGAAGAACAGCGGTCGCGAACCTTAGCTTTGGATGCCTCCGGATCTTTTCGTTCTATTGTCATTATTCATCGCAAAACAGGCTACAAAAAACGATTGGTTTTAGCCTTCAACCGAGTTGCTAAGAACTTGTAATTCATAGTTTTGCGTTTGATACCAAAAAAATTTCAATTTTTTTTGGGGGGTAAGGCCGAAAAAGGTGTTTTGTATCTTATTGTATACACTTTACATCATGCAAATTTTTTGGGACTCTTATCGCTTATTTTTGTAGGAGATTCAGTGTATCTAAATTAATAGTCATACCTGGATATCAGAGATTCTATGAAAATATCATTTGCATCCATCAAGCGAGTTTTCCTCGCAACATTGATCGGAACAGTGGCCTCCGGCGTTTCGTCACAGTCACTTTCTCAAACCACTTTCAGTCACTTCGAAAATCTTACAGATGTAGCTACCCTAACGGCTACCGGCACAACCGGTACTTTGTCGTGGGCGGTTAGTGGAACCGATGGCTCATTATTTAGCATCAACTCTTCGACCGGTGCTCTGGCCTTTGCGTCAGCGCCCGATTACGAGAACCCTACTGACAATGACGTCAACAATGTATATGCCATTACCATTGATTTGACTGATGGAAACGGTACCACTTCACATTCTGTAAGCGTGACGGTGACCAACACATTTGAGTTGGCCAATGAGTGTCCCACCATCACCAAGAAAAACAATGGCTCCCTGAAATCGGGTCCTTATGTATGGACCTACGCCCAGGATAGCTTGTTGTATTCAACCGGTTCGGGAAGTTTGGAAATGCAGTTTCCGGCGGGTACACCGCATTGGGACATTCCCAATATCGCTGCTTATTACACGAAAGGCATTAAAACCTGGACCTCTGACTTTGATCATCCATTGGTTTTGGCTTCAACCGGTTTTGACAGCAGCGCTTCTCAAAAGGTCTATTACAACTTTTTTTCATCTTCGGGAAGTTCGAATCTGGGTAATAACAACATCCTGACTCTTGAGTTTTCAGACAGCGTATTTGCTTCTCGAGCAAGCCGCAAAACCTATTCTCGTCTCTGCGGCTACGACTTGAGCGGTGCTTCACCGACAGCGATTCCTGTTCCAAATATCATCACGCCTTATTTGCCCGATTCACTGAGCGATTGTGCAGGTGCAAATCGAACTATTCAGGTGTATGCAACTGTAGGAACTTCGGGCAATACTTTAGCCTATCAGTGGTACAAGAATGGCACGCTGATTTCAGGCTCGATTTATGATACCCTGCAATTGAACAATGTCACATCATCCACAGCTGGTACTTATTACTGCATTGTAGCTGAGGTTGATACCAATAGTGATACTTTGGTTTGTAATAGCAGCAACGATTGTATTTACACCTTGTTGACTTCACCTTCTGTTAGTGTGAGTCCTGCATCAGCCACCATTGTCTCTGGTTATTCTGCGTCATTGACTGCTTCTGGAGCTAACACCTATGCCTGGTCTCCTGCTACAGGGTTGAGTGCCACCACGGGTGCTAGTGTTACTGCATCTCCAACTACCACTACTACTTATACGGTAACGGGTACTGGATCGAATGGATGTACCGCTGACACAACTGTGGTGGTTACCGTGACTCCTGCACTCTCTGTTTCTGCAGGTATAGCGTTTAATAACGTATGTAACGGTGCTTCAGCCGGTAGCATTTCGGTTTATCCCGCAGGTGGTGCTGTTTCCTATTCCTACTCTGCCATTGACCCAAGCAATAACAGCCTGACAGCTTCTAGCTCTAGCAACGATAGTGCTGTGTTCTCAAGCTTGGCTGCTGGTGCATACCAAGTTGTTGTTACTGACAACAATAGCGATACTGCATCTGTTTGGATGACGGTCAGTCAGCCGAGTGCGTTGAGTGCGAGCATCTCATCTGCGAATACAGTTAACGTAGCTTGTAAAGGAGATTCTACAGCAACTGCTGAGGCAACAGTGTCAGGGGGAACGTCTCCGTATACATATTCATGGAATTCTAATCCCGTTCAAACAACAATCAAAGCAATTGGTTTAAAAGCGGGTTCTTACACAATCACTATTACCGATGCCAACAGTTGTCAAACAACGGCATCTGTAACTATTACAGAACCAAGTAGTGTTTTAGGAATTACAATAGCCTCCCAAATTAACCTAGTTTGTGCTACTGATAATAATGCCACAATTCAGGTTTCTGGAACAGGTGGTACCACACCATATCAATATCAACTCAATGGAGGGACACTGCAAACCAGCACTACTTTTTCAGGACTTTCAAAGCAGGCATATGTACTTGGTATTCAAGACATTAATGGTTGTACTGATACGGTTCACGCAAACATCACCCACCTTGACAACGTCAATCCCACCGCGTCTGCTCGCAACAATACTGTGTATTTGAATGCTGC
>JAQCBH010000011.1 GCA_027621365.1 Bacteroidota bacterium
CGTCCACCTAGCTCAGTTCCCTTGGTTGTTAGGAAGTGTTTATTTCGGTCCATTGTGATGAAGTTTTTAGAGCGCAATTGTTCTAAAACTTGGTTTCGATCAAGTTGATCTCTTTTACAGAGCATAGAAGTGGATGAGTAATTTGGATTCTTTTGGTCGGGTTGAAATGTGAAATTTGGCATAATCTTCAAGGCCGTCGAATTTGTGGAAGGCCCCTACTTATCAAAGAAATGCGCGCGTGATGTGCGCATGTGTACGAGGAAAGTTATCCAAACATAGAAACCTTAGAATGGCTAAAGGCAATTCCAAATTATTATTTAATGCTAAACGTCGACATATACTAGCCAAATATATTATGCATCACTCCTTTCCAAGAGTAACGGAGTTTTTTTCCGATACAGCGATATGGAATGATACCGGCTTTATCCAATTAGTAGTTTATATGAGGCGGTCCTTGAGGTTTTAGATCGAACAGGAATTCCTCGCTTCGCTCAGAGTTCCTGCCAGTCTCCTTCAGAGAATATCCAGAGTCCCGCACTAGCCGTGCGGGACTTTTTGTTTCCATCTCCCGGCGGTCTGAAGCGAGCTTCACCGCCGGCCGAATGAAAACAAAAATGCCACTGCATTCGCAGTGGCACTGTTTGTTCATTGTAGCCCCGACAGGAATCGAACCTGTATCAAATGTTTAGGAAACACCTATTCTATCCATTGAACTACGGGGCCGGGCTGCAAAAATAGCACTGGGGTCTGGGATTTCGTTCCTAAGCCAAAGGCTGTAATTTGCAGCGATGGAGAAGCTGGATTGGTTAGCAGCGAATAGAGACTTGTGGAATTCTAGGGTCAAGGGGCACATGAATTCTGACTTCTATGCCCAAGAGGCCTTTGAGAAGGGGGCCTGTTCCTTGAAGCAGCCGGAGTTGGCTTTGTTGGGAGATGTCAGGGGCAAGGAGATTTTGCACTTGCAGTGCCATTTTGGGCAAGATACTTTGAGTTTACAAAGAAGGGGGGCGCAGTGTACCGGGCTTGATTTCTCTAATGAGGCGATAGAGGCGGCAAGGGTGTTGAATGCCAAGTTGGGCCTAGGGGCAGAGTTTGTTTGTGAAGAGGTGTACAAGGCTGCTGAGGCGGTGATGGGAAAGCCCTTTGATGCGGTGTTCACGAGTTATGGAACCCTGGGTTGGTTGCCCGATGTAGGGCGATGGGCTGAGCAGGTGGCCGCCTGTTTGAAGCCAGGTGGAGAATTGGTGTACGTCGATTTTCATCCCTTTTTGTGGACCTTGAATAGCTCGGGTTCGGAGTTTGCCTTTGATTATTTCAACCGGGAGGCGATTGTGGAGACCTCTGATCAGTCGTATGCGAGTACCGAGCAAAAACAGGCCGTTGAGGTGGGTTGGAACCATCCGGTTTCAGAGATTCAGCAGGCATTGATCGATTCGGGTTTGCAGCTGGAAAAAGTGCAGGAGTTTGATTACTCGCCTTACAACTGTTTGGCAAATTTGGTAGAAGAAGAGCCAGGGGTGTACCGCTGGTCGCAGCACGGGAATCGATTCCCCATGCTTTTGGCCGTGCGGGCACGAAAGCGATAGGGCTTACCTTTGCCATCATGAACCGACTCAGCCAGCCCATTGATGAACAGCGCTACCAGCGGGTTCTGGGTATCATCAAATGGGTCTTTGCCTTGCTGTTGATATGGCCGGTGTCGAGGGCGGTGAGTTCGACCAACGATTTTGATGTCTTCTATGGCGCGGGCCAGCGAGTGGCTGAGGGCATGAGTCCTTACTTGAAGCCCTATGCCCGTGGCCTCTGGTACTATTACAGTCCCTTCTTTGCTTGGGTGATGTCGCTGTTTACCTACCTGCCACAGAACCCTGTGACTACTTTATCCATTCCCTTGGGGCAGGCGCTGCTGAAAGCGCTGTGGGGCGCTTTGAATTTGCTCTTGGTTTTGCGCGTGCTGCGCATAGTAGGCGATGAGATAAAAGGGGCCGAGAAATCAAGGGCTCAGCTTTGGTTTTGGGGATTGCTGATGGCCATGAGCTACCGCTGGTTGTTCATGAATATTCTCTACGGGCAAATGACCCTATTGGTGCTTTGGGGTGTGGCTGAAGCCTACCGAAGCAAGCCGATGGCCGAGTGGCGCCGCTGGGGCGGTTTGGCCCTGGGCATCAACATCAAAATCTTGCCGCTGTTCTTTTACGGCCTTCAGTTTTGGAGGGCTGTTTTGAGCAAAAAGGCGATCGAATGGAGGGCAATGGCCTGGATCAGCGTTTGGTTGTTGGTTTTGTTGCTCTTTCCTTACCTATTTGTTGAAGTAGGGTTTCACAATGCATTGATAAAAGATTGGTTGGATATTATCAATCCGGCCGCCAAAGAGCATATTTTGGAGGTGGGTGAAGGCGGTTTCATTGACTTTGGGGCCATTGTCACCAAGTATTTTACCCATTTGCACATTCCCAAAGAGACTAGCTACGAATGGGCCAACTTGAGCCTGAAAGAAGTGGGCTTGGTGACCAATGGGTTTCGCTTGTTGGTGATCGTTCTTTGTTCCTACTGGGCCATACGCTTGCAACAATCAAAGGCCTTGGTTTGGTCAACCGCTTTTGTGCAAATGAGTGTCTTTTTGGCGGTCATTCCTCTGGCCTTTCCACACCAGCGCGATTATTCATTGTTGATGCAAATGCCGGCCCTAGCCTACTGGCTCTGGTGCGAATTGAACGGCTTGGTACGCTCGCCCATTTGGCTGAAGGCATGGGCGTTATTCGCCCTGTTTTGGATGGGCTGTTTGCTCTTCTTTGAAGCCTTTGATTTGACTTACCGCATCTGGATGATCGATCACCGCGTTCAGGGTGCAGCGGGGCTTTTGTTTTGGTTCGCCTATCAGGTATTTCTTACTCGTCAACCAACGGCCTCTCGCCCTTAACTGCTGCGGGTTTTTTCTCCAATCGATACAGCACCTGGGCTTGAACGGTGCGGGGTGGTCGCAGGTCGCAGGGTCTTCCCATGAACAAATTGTTGCTCAGGTTGCTGACCTGAACCTGGAGTTTGAAGTTACGGCCGGCCTGGTAGGAGGCGCGCACATCGAAGGTCCAGGGTTGGTTGTAGCGGGCATAGCCATCGGGAATGTCGCTGCTGCGCAAAAAGGGCACGGGGTTGGGGTCATTCGGTGAGGGAATGATCTGGTTCATGGGGAATTGGGTGAAGGCCAAGTCGTAGTTTTCGAAACGGCTTTGGTAGCGCACAGAGCCGCCCAGCATCCAGGTTTTGGTTTGGTACTGCAGATCGAATCGTACCATGTGGCGTGAGCGGTATTTGAGCACATCGCTGGAGTCCGTGCGGGTGTTGGCGTAGGTGAGTTTGCGACCGGGTTTGTCAATGGCAAAGACCGAATCGGGGTAGAGGCAGCGGCCGTCGGTGTAGGTGTACCCACCGAGAAGTCGCCAGGTACCTTGAGCCCCGCGGCGTTCGCCGGCCAGTTCGAGTTCGGCTCCGTTCAAGCGAACGGGGGCCACGTTTTGGCTGCGAAAACCGGCTCCAAACGTAGGGGGCAGAGGTACATCCCACTGGCCAAAGGTGAATTCCATCATGTCGATGAGGGTCATGGTGAAGAGGGAGAGATCGGCATAACCGCGCAAGCTTTGATTGGAATTGGCTAGACCCTGTTTCAAGCCCAGTTCGGCATTCCAACCGTATTCGGGCACCAAATCGGTGTTGGGGAATACTCCGATCGAAGAGAAATTGGTGCGGGTGAACATTTCAGCCATGCTGGGCAAGCGAAAACCTTGACCGGCTGAGGCGCGCAAGAAGGTGGCCTCGCCCAAAGAGCGGTTGACTCCGGCTCGGAATACGGGGCGCTGGTACTCGGCCTGGTTCAGGCGATAGTATTCGTAGCGGCCGCCCAGTTCGGCGATCCAAGGGCCTGTGCGGTAATTGATTTGGGAGTAGATGCCGCGGTTGGCACTGCTGCGCACCCCTTCGTAGAGTTTGGAATCGGTGCCGGCCAATTGCATGACGGCCCCGGCCGAGAAGACCATGTGCTCGCCAAAAAAGCGCTTGCGAACCTTGTATTCCCCGTACCACTGACGGGTATGGGTGCTGAGTTCGTACAAGCTGTCGCCGTTGTCTGATTCGTACTGCAAAGACAAGAGGCGGTTGATGAACTTGTGGTTCCAACCCGAACGGCTGGTGTACTCCAAACGAGGATCTAGATTGAATCGAGTGTTGTAGCTGGTTAAAAATCCTGAATCCAAGGTGGTATAGGCCTTGTCGTAGCTCTCCCACAAGAGGAAAGATCCTCGCTGGCTGGTTTGGGCTTGGCCGGCCAGAGAGAATTTCAAGGGAGCCACTTTGGGAATGTACTCGTACTGGAAACCCATGCGGGCGCGGCGGTTGTGGTCGTTCAGACGAAAACCGTCGTCGCTCAAGGAGTTCCACATCAGCGCCAAGCCGTGTTGGCGCAGTTTGTCTTTGGTGGTGACCGAACCCATTCGGGTGCTGTAGTAGCCTTGGCTGCCCAAAAAGCTGGGGAGTTTTTCGCTCCAGCGCAGCTGGTAGAGGTCGGGAATTTGGTACTGCCCGGCGGTGAGGCTGGCTTGGAAGTACTCGCCGTTTTGCAAGGGGGCCGAGCGCAGGTTGATGACTCCGTTCAAGGCGCTGGATCCGTACAAGACCGAACCGGCTGACTTGATGATTTCCACGCTGGAGAGGTTTTCAATGGGCAGGTAATCGAAGGGAACTGCCCCATCGTCTCCGTTCAAAAGGGGTATGTCGTCGTAGGTAACGGTGACTCGGGAGCCCACGCCGTAGCTCCATCCGCTGCCATTGCGAATGTTGATTTGCCCATCGGTCACCGACACACCGGGAGCCTGGGCCAGCACCTCAGCCGCGTTGCGCGACAAGCGATTTTGCACCAAATAGGGCTTGATGATGCTCATGGAAACGACCGTCTCTTTGAGTTTGGCCGCCTCGCGATCGGTGTTGATGATCACGGCATCCAAGTAACCGGAGTCGGCATCTTGGGCCTTCAAAAGCGAGGGTCCTGCGAGCAATAGCAGGGTGTAGAGGAGCAATGGCTTTTTCATTACCTTTGGGTATTCAACCGCTGTATACAATGATACGCAAATTTGTCGCACTGCTCGCCTTGGCCCTGATGGTGTCAGCGAGCGCCCAGGCCCAAAATTGTACCCCTGATCCCGCTTTGAAAGCGCCCGGTACCATGCCCAACAATCTTCCTGATGGCGATTACCAAATGCCGTATGACCAGGTCATTTCGGTCATGGCTTTCCCCGATACCACCGTTGTGGTGGGTGGTCAGCCTCAGTACGTGAAAATTGATTCCTTCAAAGTGAAGGGCATGATCGGTTTGCCCCAGGGCTTGAGCTATACCTGCTGGGATGCTTCTTGTGTGTTTCCTCCCGATAGTTTGCGTTGCATGCGCATCACTGGTACGCCTGCAGAGGGCGGTTTGTTTCCTGTATTGATTCCCATGACCATTTATGCCAAAGTGGGCGGCTTTTTTGCTGTGCAACAGCCCGATACCATGCGCGGATACAGCATCACCATCAACGGTGGTAGCTCAGGTTTGGTCTACGTAGGAAAGGGTCAGCAGGCTCGTTTGATCGAGAACAATGGCGAGACCCTGTTGATGGGTATGCCCGCCGCTGATGTTCAACTCTACAACTTGTCAGGCCAATTGATGCCCTTGACCTTGGAGCCCTTTGGTGCGGCTTACCGTTTGCACAGCGAAGGGTTGAAATCGGGAATGTACATCTTGACTGACGGCCGCCAGCGTTTGAAATGGTGGGTGAAAGAGTGATGAAAGAGTTTTACGTCGAGTTCCCCAAATCCAAATCAGAGCTGCCCGCCTTCATCGTGTTGGGCATTATTGTCTTCGTGGGCTTTGCCTTTCACTACGATTTCTTTGGTTGGATAGGCGGGGCCATTTGGTTGGCGGTAGCCGGTTCCATCTTGGGTGTGGTCTTGTCGCGTTTGCGCGGTGAGTACTTCATTCGGGTGAACGAAAACGGCATCGAGTTTCGCCAGCACCTGTTCTCTAAGCTGTTGTACATTCCTTGGAATTACTTGCAGCGCATTGACTATTTGGAGTTTGAAATCAACTTCATGATCAAGGAGACGGCTCAGGTGGTGAGCTTTGCCACCAGCGGCATGACCGACGAAGAGGCCGAGGCCTTGAAGCAGTACATGAGCGACATGTTGGCCCAGCGCGAAGCAGAGGGCTAATATTGCCTTCGCTATTGTAGTTTTGTAGGCCATGGCCTTTACCCCTGCTTTTGATTTTGTAGAAGAACTGAAATGGCGCGGTCTCATGCACGACATGATTCCGGGCACCGACGATTTGTTGAATTCAGAGCGCGTCAAGGCCTACATCGGGTTTGACCCCACGGCCGATAGCTTGCACATCGGCAACTTGGTGCCTATTACCTTGTTGGTTCACTTTCAACGCGCGGGTCACATTCCCGTGGCTTTGGTGGGTGGTGCTACCGGTATGGTGGGCGATCCCAGCGGCAAAAGCGCTGAGCGCAATTTGCTCGATTTGGAGACCTTGAACCGCAACTTGGAAGGCCAAAAGGCTCAGTTGATGAAGTTCTTGGACTTTTCTTCTTCTGACAACGCGGCCCTGATGGTCAACAACTACGACTGGTTCAAAGACTGGTCCTTCTTGGACTTCATTCGCGACGTCGGCAAGCACATCACCGTCTCCTACATGATGGGCAAAGACTCGGTGAAAAATCGCCTTGAAGCCGGCGGATTATCCTTCACCGAATTCTCCTACCAACTGGTGCAGGGTTATGACTTTGCCCACCTCTACAAGACCGAAGGTGTCAAGCTGCAAATGGGCGGAAGCGACCAGTGGGGCAACATCACCACAGGTACGGAATTGATTCGCCGCATGCACGGAGGCGAGGCCTATGCCTTGACCGCTCCTTTGATCACCAAGAGTGACGGAACCAAGTTCGGAAAGAGCGAGGGCGGCAACGTATGGTTGGATCCCAAGCGCACCTCTCCCTATGCCTTCTACCAATTCTGGTTGAACGTGGCCGACGAAGACGCGGTTCGCTTCATCAAGATTTACTCGTTGAAAACCCGGGCCGAAATCGAGGCCCTGATTGCCGAACATACGGGCCAGGAATACCTGCGCAGTTTGCAAAAGGCTCTGGCCGAAGAAATGACCGTTCGCGTTCACGGGCAACACGAGCTGGACATGGCCTTGAAAGCCACAGCCGTGTTCTTTGGCAACGGCAGCGCCGACGATTTGCTGGCCTTAGACGCTCCTACGTTGGAGGGTGCTTTCCAAGGTTTGGAGACGTACCAAATTTCGGCCTCGGCTCTTCAGGCGGGTGTTCCCGTGTTGGATTTGTTGGCCGTTGATACCCCCATTTTCCCAAGCAAAGGCGAGGCTCGCAAAATGATTGCCGCCTCGGGATTCAGCTTCAACAAGAACAAGTTCAGCGATCCCAACGCCGCGGTGGGTGCTGATCTGCTCTTGCACGGCCGCTACTTGCTGGCCCAAAAAGGCAAGAAAAACTACTACGTGATCGAGGCGGTTTAGAACTTGCGCTGAGTGATGCGCTCCAAGTACTGGCCATAGCCGCTCTTTTTCAGGGGCTCGGCAATTTTCAATAGTTGCTCGGTAGTGATGAAGCCTTCGCGCCAGGCGATTTCTTCGATGCAACCGATTTTCAAGCCTTGACGCTCTTCGATGACCTGCACGTATTGGCCGGCTTGCATCAGCGATTGATGGGTTCCGGTATCCAACCAAGCAGTGCCGCGCTCCATGATGCGCACTTCGAGTTCGCCTTCGGCCAAGTAGTGCTTGTTCACGTCGGTGATCTCGTATTCGCCGCGGGGAGAGGGCTTTAGGTTTTTGGCAATTTCGACCACGCGGTTGTTGTAGAAATACAATCCGGGAACGGCGTAATTGCTCTTGGGTTCTGTGGGTTTTTCCTCGATGCTGATGGCCTTCAAGTCGCCGTCAAATTCCACCACACCATAGCGCTCGGGATCGACCACATGGTAGGCAAACACAATTCCTCCCTGAGGCTTGGCGCAGCTTTTCAAGGTGTCTTTCATGTGGGCACCAAAGAAGATGTTGTCACCGAGAATCAAACAGGCGTCGTCATCGCCGATGAAATCAGCGCCCAAAACAAAGGCTTGGGCCAGACCGTCGGGACTGGGTTGCACCTTGTATTCAAAGCGCATGCCCAAGCGGCTGCCATCGCCCAACAGGTTTTCAAAATGGGGAAGATCGTGCGGGGTGCTGATGATCAAGACCTCGCGAATGCCCGCTTGCATCAAGGTGGAGAGCGGGTAATAGATCATGGGCTTATCGTAGACCGGCATGAGTTGTTTGCTCATGGCCAAGGTCAAGGGGTGTAGGCGTGTGCCTGATCCGCCGGCGAGGACAATGCCTTTCATATGCTGCGAAGTTAGGGTTCTTGGTAGACTCGAATCCAATCGACCACCAAGGAAGTGGGCGCTTGACTAGAATCCAAGTAGTCCAAATATCGGTGGTCAACGGCATTGTTGACAATCAAATACATGGGTTCTTGGAAATATTGCCTCATGTAGCGGTTGAGTTTGACCCGGGCCACCTGCCGCCCATCGGTGTAAAAGCGTATGACTTCGGGGGTCCACTCACAGGCGTAAATGTGAAAGCTGTCGGTGGTGTTTTTGGGCAACTGAAAGTGCCGCATGATCAGCCGTTTGGTCTGGGTTTCGATCTTGCCGAAGTGCAGGGTCATGGTTTGGCGGTGAATGCGCTTGCCGTTCTTGAGCCCGTACATTTCAAAGATGTCAATTTCGGGGGGCCAGTTGTAGCGACCGGTCAACCAAAAGGCCGGCCAAGTGGCGGGGCCAGAGGGATTTTTGCAGCGAACGGCAAAAAAGCCATAGGTCCACGATTGGCTGTGAAAGGTGTTCACCAAGCCAGTTCCCCAGGGAATGTTCAGCGTATCGGCCTCTCGTCTGAGCGTAGGTTCGGCTCCAATGAGAATGGAGGCACTCGAATCGGGAACCCATCGCTCTTGAATGAAATCGGTGGGGTGGTAACGGTTTTGGAGAAGCAGGTATCCGCCGGAGTCAAGCACCTCATCGTCGCCGTAAAACTGGTGAGGAAGCTGCCCGTGGTAGCGCCCCCAGGGCTGGCCGCGCTGCCAGGACTGATCGTTGAACGACTCGAACTCGTCGCTCCAGACCAACTGATAGGAAGGGCTAGGCAAACGAAGGGATTCCCCATCAGCTTTGTGCAGCCGAGCCGCTAGCTTGATCAAGGGCGTGCCGGGGTCGTGCTTTTTGAACCAAAGACCCAATTCGCTGCGCTTGAAGCCCTCACGGGTGCTGTCCAAATTCGATTGGGCTTGCACGACTTGAGTCATGCACATGGCAGCAATCAACAATACTCGCACCCTGCAAAAATGCTACTTTATTTCTGAGCGGGCAGAGGCGGTGGAATCAAAACCACCAATTTCAATATTTCAGGAATTTCTTCAGCGGGGGCCCAATTGGGCATTCCTGGTTTCCACATCAACGTGTCTTTTGAAATGGTTTTTTCGTTGACTAACCTGGAAATTTCAGTTTCTGAATAGGGTCCTGACTGCTTGTCGTCTAATACCGCATAAAACAGTTGAGTCGGTTGTGGACTGCTGGGATTCATGGCCCCAGGTACATGCATTTGGGTAATAGCAGCATTCATACCTTGAACCATTTGCTGCGCCACTGCCATACTCAAACCAAATTCGACCAACCGGTCAACGGGAAAAAAATCGTGATCGTTCATGTTGTTTAGGGATAATCTTTCATGCCATAATTGTGAATGTGCGCTCTGTCGCAACGATTGAATCGTTCCTTGAACATTTTCCAACCGCGCGAAAGCCCGTACTTTTCAATAGCCAAAACGTAATATTCTGAGCAACTGGGTTCGTACAGACAATCGGGCGTGAATTGGGTCAAGTGTTTTTGATAAAATCGTATGCAAGCAACGATCAGTTTCTTCATGCTTTTACGCCGTCTGCGCTAAATGTATGGAAGGTGTAATGCTGTTTTCTGAAGATATAGTCACCAAAAGTTCGCTTTATTGGGAACGCCAAAGTGACAGGGAATTTGCTCAGGAAAGCTTCAGCGAATTCACTTCTCTCTCTTTTGTTTTGTTCCTCTGCATCTGATTGAGCATTGAAATCATTTTCGTAAATGGTGGCCAAACGTTTGATGTTTGACTCTTCAATGATATCCGTTCCTTTAATATCTTTATCCTTTTTACCGAATAACATTTTCAAAATCCAACCGATTACCGGGATTAAGTATATTACATCTATAATTTTTGCAAACAGACCCTTTACAAGAGGAAAATACCACAAGTCAAAGCGACTCAAGAATAATTTGAATGGATTGACTTTCGTTCCCAAATCGGCCATTTTGATTTTTGATTGGCCGTGATTGCTGAATAGCATGGCATTGGTATACATGCTTTCATAAGAAGGCATATCAATTACAGATTGAAAGGTTAAACCTCTACCGTGTATTTCGTCCATGTCTTTTTCGAATTGGGCTTTGATATCGTCATACCAATCTTTAACAAACTCGTTCAAAGCCCTTGTTCCCAAATCACTGATGTATACATAATCATCTTCATCACGATTGAACGATTTGCGGAATCCAAAATAAGAATTCAACTTGGAAACGTGCTTTTCGTTCAATTCGTCATTGTAGAAGTTGAGTTCCTGAGCATTATCTCCTCCTTTGCTCTTACACCCAATTCCACCTTTGCACCCAGATCCACCTTTGCACCCCAAACCTTTCAAATTGCAACCAGTCAAAGAGCCACACCCCGTTTTCTTTTTGGCTATTACTAAAGGTCCAAAATAGAGTTGATAGACATTGTTATTTCCAGTTTCATTGAATCGGTATACACCATGCTTTCCAGATGAATCTGTCAGATTATTCTCGACAAATAAATTATGAGAATAAATTTGTTCGTCTTCAAATTGAGACCCTTGAGAGGAAACTTCATTGAATTTTTCGCTTAGAATTTTCTCAAAGAACTGCTTCCTCGCTTCCTCAATTTTGAAATAATCTTTTTTGGAAAGAATGTTGCATCCCAATTTGCAACCTTTTGATTCCCAATAGGATTCTACTCGGTTTAATACTACTACTTTTTTCATATTGGTTAGTCGTTTTTTAATGTTTCTTTAATTTTGATTCGTTTGTACTTCGGGAGTTTGTCATTGATGGAGTTTTTGCGATTGATATAGGAGTTGAAATACTCTTTCTCAGTCTCCGTTTCCCCACTGTTTATGCTGATTTTGGTCCAAGCTATTTTATCCAATTCTATTTTGGCCTTAGAGTACAATTTTTTATCAATGTACCCATCTATATCGTCCAATTTCTGGTTGACCTTAGCCAATTCTATTTTACACTTCAGTTCAAATACTTTGTCGGCATCTTCAATCCCGTTCATTAGGCTATCGGCTTGATCAAAGTCATTGTTTTTGATCACTGATTCAACTTCCACCACCTGTTTTTCAATACCTTGATCTATTACTTTTTGCTCTTCATTTTTGTTGTAACCCCAAACAAAAATGGCTGCGATTGCTATTAAGAAAGCAACGAATATGTGAACCAATTTTTGGTTGTTGCCCTTTATGACTGATCGTGCAGCGTTGGTTATGCTGTTCACATCTTCGAACGAATCTTTGTCATTTTTCATGGCAATCGAAGCCTTGGTATGAATTTGATCAATCTTTTTCATCCAAATCGCATTCCAAGCACCTTTGTATTTCGCTTGTTCGCTGAAGGAATTGAAATAGGTATTGGAATGAATTCGGCTCGAAGCCAAGGTGAGAAATTCCAAGATTTCTTCTCTGGCTGTGGGAACTGGAAAATTCATGATGAGATCCTCTTTGCGAGAATCTGTTGTGGACCATTGGGCAGGTTTTGATCGGTCCATGATGAACTTGAGAATGGCGATAGGCAATAATAGCCACCAGAAAAACAGCCATTTCACTATTGACCCACATCCCACATTGTCAAAGTCTAATCCTTCTTTCTCTGTATAGATGCTTTCTTTTCGTTGAGATTCAATCTCGTCTAGTTTCTCAAAGAACTTGATGATGTTTTTATTCGATCCAATGTTCCGAAATTCAGTTCCGCAATCTGCGCATTTGGTAGCAAAGGTTTCGGCTATAGCTCCGCAACCGGGGCATTTTCGCACATCTCCGAGTTTGTCAGATTTGGGTGCAGCTTTTGTTGCCTCTGCCGCTCTGGCTTTCTGCATCTCTTCCTGTTTTTCGAACAGGCGAGATTCTAATACGACCTCGAACTCATCGAGATCGATTCCTTCGGCCTCTGCCTTTTTGAAGAGTACTTGTTTTTCCTTTTCTGTCAATTCACCATCGGCCAAGGTGGCTCGAATCAGTGCTTCAATTTTCTCATTGTACATGGGTAAATGGCGTTTCTAATAGACGGTATCTGAGCAAGATATGATTTTTTTGGTAGAAAAGATTGCAAATTGTGGTTCATTTAGTAAGCGGTTCCATTTTTAAATGGAATGAAATTTGAATGACTGTTAGAAAGGGCAAATGGTGCAATTCCCGTTCTGAATAGTGCTAACTTTGGGAAATGGACAACAGCCAATTTAGGTCAGGGTTTGTTAGCATCATCGGCATGCCAAATGCAGGCAAAAGCACCTTGTACAACGCTTTGATGGGCGAAAAATTGGCTATTGTTAACCCCAAGGCCCAGACGACGCGTCACCGCATTTTAGGTATCAAAAATGGTCCTGATTATCAAATTGTCTATTCAGACACACCGGGTATTTTGCGCAAAACCAGTTATCAGATGCACGAGCGCATGATGAAGTTTGTGGGCGAATCGATGTCTGACAGCGATGTGCTGGTGTTGCTCATTGACATTCACGGCAAGGATTTCAATCCTGAGATTCGGGAGCGCTTTGCCAAAAGTGGGGCGTACAAAGTTGTGGGTATAAATAAGATTGATGTTAGCTCTCAAGAGGAATTGGACGGGGCCATGGCGCGATTGAAAGAGGAGTTTCCCGCTGACCGCTACCTGCCGATGTCGGCCCAAGAGGGTTTTGGTGTGGCCGAGCTGGAAGCCCTTGTGGCGGCCGCTTTGCCAGTGCACCCTCCCTATTACCCCACTGACCAAATGACCGACCGCTCGGAGCGTTTCTTTGTCAATGAAATCGTGCGCAACAACATCTTGCGCTTGTACGACGAGGAGATTCCCTACTCGAGTGAGGTCTTGACCTTGGCATTCAAAGAAAACTCGAAAATCATTCGCATTTCGGCCGAAATCATTGTGGAGCGCGAGTCACAAAAGCCCATTATCATCGGAAAAGCTGGGGCCGGGATCAAAAAATTGGGGATAGCTGCAAGAAAAGATCTGGAAGAATTTTTCCAGAAGCAGGTTTTTTTGGAACTCTTTGTCAAAGTGCGCGACGATTGGCGCAACAATAAGAATATGTTGAGGCAATTCGGTTACGACTATGAATAGGGCATCGATATTGATTTTGGCTTTGGTGGGTTGCGGCAATGCTGAAGTCACAAACATGCAGAATGTGAGTACTCAAGAAGATGTGGCCATGCGACAAACAGATACCACTTTTGAATTGGAAACTGATTATGGAGCAAAAGTTCAATTCGACTATTTCGCTTCACCAGAGCCTAGTTCAAAATTGATCGTGGCATTGCCGGGGTGGAATCATTCGCCCAAGCAATACCTGGAACATTCTTCATTGTTGGATTCAAGCAGTTTTCTGGGCTACAATGTGTTACTCATACACATGGGTAAAAGCGTATATGCAGATTCTGTTTATCCTGAAACCCGAAAGGATTATCGTTTGTACCCGACTGCAACTTGGTTTTCCAATAGTGTATGGTCTGCGCTCGAACAGCATATAAACTTGACTCCTGATTGTTTTGTTGGGGTTATGGGCTATTCAACGGGAGGAAGAGGGGCAGCGACCATAGCCATCATGAATCCGGAATGGGTGTCTGTTTTGGCGGTGTGGAGTGGTGATTTTAAACCTGAATTGGAACCGCATGACGCCTTGCAAACGAACATTCGTGGGCCGTATACGTCGTTTAAAGATCGCTGGGACCGGGCTGACTTGTGTGTCAAAATCGATCGCTTGACTTGTCCTGTTTACATCTCTCATGGTCTTAAAGATGAGGTTGTGCCTCTTGCTCAGAGCAAGACATTTTATAACACATTATTACCAAGACGAACGTCTGAAAACCTCATCGGAAATTGGGTTCCTAATGCGGCCCACGATTGGGATTTTTGGTCTGTTGAGGTCCTAAAGAGTCTGGATTTTTTTGAGAAAGTATACCTACAGAAAGTAGCATTTGATTAGAAACCATGAAGGGCATCGGCATATGTGCATTGCTATTGACCTGGGCGACCGCCCAGGCCCAGCACGATATTGTAGGTGGGCCCGTTCAACCCGTTTCTGAAGATTCTACCTATCGCATGCGTGTAGAGCCGGCGGCTAGAGGAAGCTACCGGGTCATGACCTACAACCTTCGTTTCTTCACCTTTGGTGATGGCCCCAATGCTTGGCCCGAGCGAATGGTGCAAGTGGCCGATCAGGTTCAGCGCATTGCCCCTGACTTCATTGGTACCCAAGAAGGATTGTACCGCCAATTGATGGACTTGCAAGGTCTCGCTTCGAGCGACAGCCTGCACCGAGTGGCTTGCCGTCAGGCGGGATTAACCTATGAAGAAGGGGTGGGACATGTCGACTATGGCTGGGTAGGCGTAGGCCGTGACTCAGGAGATAACCGCGGGGAGCACTGCGCCATTTTCTACCGATACGACCGCTTTGACTGCGTGTACAGTGAAACCTTTTGGTTGTCTCGGCACCCCGATGAACCGTCCAAAGATTGGGATGCAGCTTTGCCACGCATCGCTACCTTGGCTTTGATGAGGGACCTTCGAACAGGCCGCATCATTTGTGTGGTCAATACCCATTTTGATCACATGGGCGTGAAGGCTAGAGACAAGAGTGCGAAGGTCATTTTGGACCGATTGCGCAGTTATTCCAAGACGGATTACCCCTTGATTTTGTTGGGCGATTTGAATTTGACGCCTGAAGAAAAACCCATTCAACGCTTGGCTTCAGCCATGCAAGAATCGTATTCTCATGCGCCTTTGCAATACACCGGAGCCCCAGCCGCCGATCCAGTTCACGGCACCTTCAATGCCTTTCAATACGGAAAGCTGCACGATAGGCGAATCGACTATGTATTCTCGAGTGAGGATTGGAGTGTTTTGAACCACGGCATCATCGCTGAGAGCACACACGGGCACTATCCATCAGACCACTTTCCAGTAGTCGTCGATTTGGCTTTAGGATACTAAGGGTTTTGGCCTTAAACGAATACCAGAATGTAGGCGGCAATCAGCAAGCTGCACAAGTTGCTGAAAGTGTCAATGAAGAACAATTTCCAGCGGCGGCCGTGAAAAATCACCTTGTTCATGTCTTGTGGCATGAAGAAACCGAGCCAAGTCAAAATAGCTCCAATGGCAGCGGCGGCCGCATCGGGCATGAAGGGTTCAGCATGACCCCAAGAACGGGCATCCCAAGCTTGAATGTTGTGGTCAAAGACCCACACCATGAGAAACAGCCCCACGATATTGAGCGCTAGGCTGCTAAACATCTGTTTTCGAGTGGGTTTCTCGTCTTCGGGTAGGCCCAATTCCTTGCGCCAGGTTTTGCCAAACAACACGCTGTAGTAGATCATGTTGAAGCTGAAGGCCCCGGCTACAGCGAGCAAGATGGCCACAATGTTGAGTTCAATGGTTGGTTGCATTACGCAGGCAATATACGGCGACTGGGCTTTGACTGATTTAGCGCTTGATCTGATATTCGGTCAGGCGTTTGTCGCCTTTTTTTTGGATCAGGCCTCGGTCTACGGCGTATTTGAGGTCGCGGCTAGCGGTGGCCGATGAGAGTTCAGGGAATTCACGCATGTAGTCAATGCGCTGAAAGCGCTTGTGATCGCCCAGCATGAAATAGCGCACGCGCTCTTCTTGGCTCTTGTTTCGCGTTTGCTCTTGGATGTATTCTTCTAGGGCGGTTTCAATCACCTCGAGCATGAATACAATGAAGTCGGTCGATTCTCCTTTTTTGTCGCAGATTTCTAAGGTGTCGTAATAGAGTTTTTGCCGTTGGGCAATGATCGATTCAATGGGAATGGCCCCAAATACCGGGTGCTCGCTGGCCAAAATCAAGGTTTGCCAAAGTCGGCCCATTCGCCCATTCCCATCGGCAAAGGGGTGTATGAATTCAAACTCGTAGTGAAAGACGCAGCTGCTGATCAGGATCATGTTATCGGGATCATTCAAGTACCCAAACAAATCGGCCATTAGTTGCGGAACCAGTTTGGCGGGTGGGGCCATGTGTATGACCTCCTCGCCTTTGACTACCCCCACGCCGTGTGAGCGATACTGGCCTAGACTCTGCACCAACTCCTTCATGAGCATGCCGTGGGCTTCCAATAAAGAACGCTCGGAAAAGGGATCCCAGTGGTTCCAGTGCTCATAGACGTTCAAAGCATTTTCAACTTCAAGAATGTCTTTGGCCGGTCCCAATACCCGCTTGCCGTTCATGATGAAGGTGATTTGGTCTTCGCTCAAACTGTTGCCCTCGATGTACAAGGAGCTTTGAATCGAGCGTATGTTGTTCTGTTTGCGCAGTATGGGCGAAGGGCGGTCGTAGTGCATGCCCTTCATTTGGCCGAGAAGATGTTTGATGTTGGCCGAGAGCTTCAGAATTTGATGGGTCAATTGAAATGGAGGTGCCATGATACTATCAAATGATGCTATACAAATGTACAGAATGGGTTCGTATTGCTCCTTGCGAATACCGAGATTTGTGGAGGAAACATGTGCCGAGAATGGTGAAAACTGCAAAACAAATGGCCCCTGAGTTTCGCAAGTTTCGCGAATATTTGACCCAGCGGGCGGGGGTTTCGCCTGAGCATGTCGAGGCTTTGTTGCCTGCGGTTTCCTTGAAGTTTTGCAAAAAAGGAGAGGTGATTTTGGCTCAAGGTGCGGTGGGATAATACATCTATTTTGTGGAGCAGGGCTTGCTGCGTTTTTACACCATAGACGATCAAGGCAAAGAGCACATTTTGCAATTCGCCCCTGAGAATTGGTGGATTTCAGACCGAAACAATTTCAATCAAAACCAGCCCTCCGAGTTCTTTCTCGATGCCCAAGAAGACTCTTGGCTGGTGCAGTTGAACCAGTCGTTTTTCTTGAAAGCCAGCGAGATGAGCAAAGAGTTCCGGGCCTTTCACGACCAGCTCTTGGAACGGCGCATTTTTCAATTGTATCGCCGGGTTTACGCCTTGATCGGCACATCGGCTCGACAGCGCTACGAGGAATTCATCAAGGCTTATCCGGATCTGACGCAGCGCGTTCCCCAGTGGATGATCGCCTCCTACTTGGGCATTACGCCTGAGAGTTTGAGTCGGGTGCGCCGGGAAGTAGCGGGCAAGTGAGTTTCTTACCTTAGGTCAAGGCAAGTAGGCCTGATTGGGTAGTTGTTTTGTACCCATTATGGCAAAAACAACTTGGACCATCGACCCAACCCACTCTGAGATTGGGTTCAAAGTAAAACACATGATGTTCACCAACGTCTCTGGACGTTTCGAGCAATTCAGCGCTTCTGGCGAAATGGAAGACGACAACCTCGAATTGTCTTCTTTCTCTTTCAGTGCAGATACTGCCTCGATCTCGACCGGCAACGCCGATCGCGACGGTCACTTGAAAGGCGCTGATTTCTTCGACGCTTAAAACCACGGCCAATTGTCTTTTCAGTCTAGCGGCATGAAAAAGGTATCTGACAGCGATTACGAATTGACTGGTGACTTGACCATCAAAGGGGTGAGCAAGCCTGTGGCCTTGAAAGTAGAGTTTGGCGGTATTGGCCAGGATCCTTGGGGCAACACCAAGGCTGGATTTACCTTGAATGGAACTATCAACCGCAAAGACTGGGGTTTGACTTGGAACGCTCCTTTGGAAGCGGGTGGAGTATTGGTTAGCGAAGACGTGCGTTTGAACATTGACGTTCAAATGGTCAAAGGCTAATCAGCAATTGATTTACATAGAGCCCGGGCCCCCAAGGTCCGGGTTTTTTGTTTAGCGCTTGCTGATTTTGTTGTTGCTAATGACCCGTTGGCGGCTGCATTTGAAACGGCTAATTTCATCAGAACGCAAAGCAGCGTGTTTTTGGGAAATGCCTTGGTTCACGCGTTTTCGCCACAAATTGAAACTGCTGCGTTTGAGCTGGCTGCGCATCAAGGCGATCACCTGGGCTTCGCTGATTTGAAACTGAGCTTCGATGGCCTCAAAGGGGGTGCGATCTTCCCAAGCCATTTCAATGACCCGATCTGTCTCGATTTCATTCAAGGGAACCCGTTTTGAGGCTTTCACTTAAGGGTTAACAATTAAGGAGGGTGGAGGTTTTTGGGGGAACAGGATTGGCTCCCTTCTTCGAAGTTCGCCGGACCTTAGGGGAGGGCTGAACTAAGCAAAACCCGGCCGCTGCGCGGCCGGTTGTTTCGTTTCTGGCGCTATGCGAATGCGAGCACCCGCCGCGCCTGAAACGAAAAAACCCGAGTCTTTCAACTCGGGTTTTGCTTTGTAGCGGGAACAGGACTCGAACCTGTGACCTTCGGGTTATGAGCCCGACGAGCTACCACTGCTCCATCCCGCGATATGTTTTGTAGCCCGTAGGGGAATCGAACCCCTCTTTCATCCGTGAAAGGGACGTGTCCTAGCCGATAGACGAACGGGCCAATCGGGCTGCAAAAATAGCGAGATTTTGTGATTTGCAAAGCATTTTGAAAAAATTCACCAAAGAACTTCGCCTGTACCTTTGGGGCATGCGTCTGCCGCTGATTCTCTTGCTCGCTGCAAGCTCTTGGAGTCTCAAAGCTCAACTGCTGTACACCTATTTGCAGGCTGATCCTGTGGCGCTGACACTGGGCCAAGAATACCATCCCAATGACCGTACGGGTTTCGGAGCCTTGGTTAAAATTGGCTCCACTCAGAATTTTTCGATGATGCCTTCAGGCTACATGCGCTTTCGGGAGCATTTTGTCTATGGGGCTTACGTTCAGCGCAAGTTTCGAGGCGACGTGAACCTATTTGGTCGCGAGAAGCACCCCTTGGATTCAGGGGCTATCGTGATTTCCATCTTGCCTCCAGTCAAATGGGTTTGGGATTTGGGCATTCGCGGCGGATACGTGACTACTGTTGACCACAACCCCAAGCACGGGTTTTCGCATGGCAACGCCATTTTGGCTTTTGCGGGAGTCAGAAGGCAATTGAACCCCTGGTTTCAGTTGGGCACTGAATTTGGTGCGGGTGTGCACCAAGAGGCGATGATTTACGCCCGTACGATTCAGTTCAGGGCTTCGATTTACAGCCCTTATTTGAATCCAGCCAATTGGTAATTAGGCGTCGTTGTGTTCGCGGCGAGTAGCATCGCCCCACAAGTCTTCCAAGCCATAGAAGGCGCGCTTTTCTTCGCTGAAAACGTGAACCACCACATTGATGTAGTCGAGCAATACCCAATCGCTTTCTTGCTGGCCTTCCCGGTGTGCGGGTCGATCGCCTGCGGTTTTGCGTACCACTTCTTCTACGCTGTCGGCCAAGGCATCAACCTGTCGGTTAGAGGTACCGTGTGCAATGACAAAGAAATCGGCGAAAGCAGAACCCACGCTGCGCAGGTCCAAAGAAACGATCTTGTGTCCTTTTTTTTCTTGAAGGCCGGCTACTACGGCCGCTACCAATGAGTCACTTGAAACTTCGCTTTTCTTCGCCATTTGGGTCATCTTTGTTGCAAAGAACGCTATTTTGACGCAGTTTCAGGGCATAGATTGGGTAGGAGATTGGCTAGTGGCCAGCGTTGATTCTTGCGATTCGACCATGACCGCCATCGATGACTTGGTTCGTCAATCGCCCAAGCATCCCATTTTCTTGTATACGTTTGGGCAGAGGGCTGGTCGGGGTCAAATGGGACGAAGCTGGGAAGAAGAGCCGGGCAAATCGCTGGCCTTGACCTTGGCTTATCCGCGGGAGAGATTATCAGAAAACACCGATTGGGTGGCCCTCAACAAGCAGTTATCGGCTTCTGCACTCATGGCCTTGCAGCGGGTATGCCCAGAGCCCTTGCTGCTCAAATGGCCCAACGATGTGTACCGGGGAGCCCGCAAATTGGCGGGTATTTTACAGGAATTGCGCTCTGATCATCTCCTGTTTGGGCTGGGCGTGAATTTGTTCGAGCGAACCTGGCCCAACGGGGTCAGCGGGGCAGCCTTGTGGCCCTCAGACAAAGGCTTTGTCGGTGAATTGTTGGAGTGCTTGCAGCACCACATGGCTTTGCCGCAGGTACAATCGATGCCAGCTGATAAATTCAACAAGGCCTTGATGTTCATGGGTGAGCTGGTGCAAATTCAATGGGCCACCGGGGCCATTCAAGAAGCCATTTTTTGGGGTGTCGATGAGCAGGGTTCGGCCATTTTGGAGATCGAAAATCAACGAAGAGCCTATGCCCATGGGCAGGTCAGACTCTTGATGCCCAAGGTTTAATGTGACCGTGTGCTGACAGATGGCATGCAACTTTTAATGGGAAATTGCGTCTATCTTTCCGTAACCTCATTATGCCCGAATTGAATCCCCCTGCCGTTCAACGCAGAACGAATACTAACCTAGATGCCTACACCGGCAGCTTTGGTCGTTCAGAGGTTTTGCATTTGTTGCGCAGAACCTTGTTTGGTTTTGATTTTGCTCAAGTAAAATCGTTCGAATCCAAGACCTTGGAACAAGCGGTTGATACCCTGTTGACAGCCCCTAGTTCGGCGCCAACTCCCCCGCTGAACAACTACAGCCTTCGCACCAATGACCCCAATGTAGCCTTCGGCGATACCTGGGTGAATGCTCCTTTCGATGTCAACTTCGAAAATCAGCGCAAATACAGCTTGAAGGCCTGGTTGTTTCAGCAAACCCAAACCAAAACCAATTCTCTGCACGAGAAGATGTCGCTGTTTTGGCACCACCACTTTGCGACCGAGACCTTGGTGGTCAATTTGGCGGTCAATTCGTACGCTCACCACACGCTCTTGCGCACCCATGCTTTTGGGAATTTCAAATCGTTTGTTCGCGCCATCACCATTGACTCGGCCATGCTCGATTATTTGAACGGTCGCTTGAACACCAAGCGAGCGCCTGACGAGAATTATGCCCGCGAATTGCAAGAGCTCTTCACCTTGGGAAAAGGGGCTGATTCTTTGTACACCGAAGATGATGTGAAGGCGATGGCCCGCGTGTTGACGGGCTGGACCATCAACTTTTTGAACAAGCCTTACAACAGCGCTTTTGTGGCAACCAACCACGATAGCAACGACAAGCTCTTCAGTTCTTTTTACGGGAATGCCATTCTAAAAGGTCAAATTGGTAGTTCTGGGGGTGACAAAGAATTGGATGATTTGTTGAATATCATCTTTGCGAAAGACACTGTCATCGCCAAGCACATTTGCCGCAAGCTGTACCGCATGTTCGTGTACTACGACATCAGCAGCGATGAGGAAACTAAGATCATTGAGCCCTTGGCCCAGTACTTCATCGATCAGGGTTGGGAAATCAAGCCTGTCTTGAAGAAGTTGTTCATGAGCGAACATTTCTTTGACAACCTGAACCGCAGTTGCATCATCAAGGATCCCATCAGCCATTTGGCTGGCTTCTTGATCCAAACCAAACCCGAGTACCCGACCAACGATGTCGACACCGAATACAGCATTTACCAGTTGGGCCGCTATTATGGCGAGTTGATTCAGTTGGATTTGGGAGATCCTCCGAATGTGTCGGGTTGGCAGGCATGGTACCAAACGCCCCTGTATCACCGCACCTGGATGAACGCCGACACCTTCCCAAAGCGCAACCAATTTTGCGACTTTTTGCTGTACGTTGGTTACGTGAAAAACGGCTACAAATTCATGATCGATGTGGTCGATGTGGCCTTGCAAACCTCGAATCCGAGCAGTGCCGATGATTTGATTGCTGACCTCACCCAGTGGATGCTGGCCATGCCATTGACCTCGGCAAAAATCGCCGAATTGAAGGCCATTTTGTTGCCAGGTGGCATTCCTGACTACAACTGGAGTGACGCTTGGTATGCCGCCAATGACCCCGCGAATTCCGAACATACATCCCAACTGGCAGCGGTAAAATCCAAGCTTCAGGGACTTTTGAAAACCATTACCAATTTGGCTGAATACCAGCTTTCCTAAGCCATGAAAAGACGTTCATTTTTAAAAGCCGGATCAGCCGCTACCGTGGCATTTGGAGCCTACAAAGCCCGGGCCTTGGCCGAATCTCCTTTGCTCGGTGCTCTGCGCCGCCGAGGCAATACCAACGACCACATTTTGGTGATCATTCAGCTCAATGGGGGCAATGACGGCATCAATACCCTGATTCCGCTCGACCAGTACAGCAACTTGAGCAAGGCTCGCACATCGGTCTTGATTCCTGATACCAAAGTGGCTGCTTTGAAAGGCTACTCGGGCACGGGCATTCACCCTTCTTTGACCGGATTGAAAAATCTGTTCGATGATGGGCTGGTGTCAGCGGTACAGGCAGTGGGTTATCCGCAGCCAAATTTCTCGCATTTTCGTTCGACCGACATTTGGATGAGCGGTTCGGATAGCAAGGAGACCTGGGCCACCGGATGGATGGGTCGCTATTTGGATCAGCGATTCCCCGGCTTCCCAGAAGATTACCCGAACACCGATATGCCTGATCCCTTGGGCATTCAGATTGGCAACGCGGTTTCCTTGACCTTCATGGGTCCGAATGCCAACATGGGAATGGTGCTTTCCAGCGTGGATGCCTTCTACGATCTGGTAGCCGGTGGGGATAGCAGCGGTTCCACTCCGAGCACTCCCGCCGAAGAAGAATTGGCCTATTTGCGCATGCTGGCCAGCCAAACCAACGCCTTTACCGATGTGGTGAAAGCCGCGGCTGGCAAGGGAAAAAACCTTTCAACCAAATACCCGGGTGGCAACAACCTGGCTGATCAGTTGAAGATTGTGGCCAAACTCATTGATGGGGGCATGAAAACCCCGGTGTACATGGTTTCGCTGGGCGGTTTTGATACCCATGCTCAGCAAGTGGACACCAGCGATACCAGCAAGGGTAGTCACGCCAATTTGATGAAGACGTTGGGCGATGCGATTGCCGCCTTCCAAGACGATTTGCAGCTGTTGGGCCATGCCGATCGCGTAGCGGGCATGACCTTCTCGGAATTTGGTCGCCGCATCAAGGACAATGCGAGCAATGGTACCGACCACGGTGCCGCCGCACCTTTGTTTGTGTTCGGTACCGGCGTTCAGGCAGGCATCATTGGCAAGAACCCAGAGATAGCTTCAACGGTTACGGTCAACGACAACGTTCCCATGCAATTTGATTTTCGTCAGGTCTATGCCAGCGTGTTGCAAGACTGGTTCGAACTAAGCGCCAGCGAGGTCAAAGCCGCTATGGGCGATAAGGACTTTGATACCCTGCCCATCTTCAAATCGAATCCTGCTGGCTTGGATGATTATTTGGACCTGGTGAGCCGCATCAGTTTGAGCGAGCCCTATCCGAACCCAGCGGGCGATACGGCACAGATTCGTTTGAGCAGCGATGGGGGAAATGTGCGATTGGAGTTATTTGACGCCATGGGTCGCCAGGTTCGCGTGCTCTACCAAGCGCGTGTAGCACCCGGTGAGATGGCCGTTGATGTCGATTTGCGCGGATTGCCAAGCGGCAACTATGTGTTGCAATTGGCGCAAGGGCCCAAGCGAGAGTCGCGCATTCTGACCAAACGCTAATCGATGGCCAGAGGCTACTTGCATTTGGCCTGAGTATTTTTTGCAATTCCCGAGTCGACGAGGTTTGGAGATTGGAAATTTCATTATATTTGCAGCCCTAATTGCCCGATCGTCTAATTGGCAGGACAGCAGATTTTGGTTCTGTACGTCTAGGTTCGAGTCCTAGTCGGGCAACAAAAAAGTTTGATGATATCTGAGGTTAACCCCTTGAGAGACAGTAAAACAGATTATGGCTTCTTTGATACACCCGGTCAAAATTTTTGCGGGCAGCGCGTCAGCCGCCCTGACCAACAGCATTTGTGAGTATTACGGTGCCCTTCCTGGGGACATGACGGTTAGCCGCTTCAGCGATGGAGAGTTTCAACCCAACATCAACGAAAGTGTTCGCGGTTGCGACGTGTTCTTCATTCAGAGCACGTACCCGACCTCTGACAACTTGATGGAATTGCTCATGTGCATTGACGCTGCCAAGCGCGCCAGTGCCAACTACATCACCGCGGTTATTCCTTATTACGGGTTCGCTCGTCAGGATCGCAAAGACAAACCCCGTGTGAGCATCGCCTCCAAATTGGTGGCCGATCTGTTGACCGCAGCCGGTGCAAACCGCGTCATGACCATGGAATTGCACGCCCCTCAAATTCAGGGCTTCTTCAACATTCCGGTTGACCACTTGGAAGCGTCTATCGTCTTTACTCCTTACATCAAGGCCCTTCCCCAAGACAACTTGGTTTTGGCTGCTCCTGATGTGGGATCTTCTGCTCGTATTCGCGAGGTGGCCAAGGCTTTGAATTTGCCCATGGTCATCTGTGACAAGGAGCGTAAAAAAGCCAATGAGATTGCCAACATGACCGTTATCGGTGATGTAGATGGCAAAGACATCGTCTTGATTGACGACATCATCGATACAGGAGGAACCTTGTGCAAATCATCAGCCATGTTGATTGAAAAAGGAGCCAAGTCTGTTCGCGCTTTGTGCTGTCACCCTGTGTTGAGCGGCAAGGCTTACGAAAACATTGAAAACTCTGTACTGACCGAATTGGTGGTGACCGATACCATTCCTTTGAAGCAGCATTCGGATCGCATCAAGATCATCAGTGTAGCTCCATTGTTTGCTCGCGCCATTCGCAACGTACACGAAAATGGAAGCATCAGCTCCCTGTTTCGCCAAATCTTCACGACCCAGACCAATCTGGATTTGAAGAAATCTTAAACCCGAAAAAATTACTAGTTAGAATATGAAAACTATTTTGTTGAAAGGAGAAATGCGCTCTGAAGTTGGTAGCCGTACTGCCAAAGAATTGCGCAACGCAGGTCAAGTTCCCTGCAACCTGTATGGCGCCGGTGAAAACGTTCACTTCGCTATTTATCAAGCTGATTTCAAAAACTTGGTATACACCGAGAATGTATACAAAGTGCGTTTGGAATTGGGTGAGAAGACCTACGAGGCCACTTTGCAAGATTTGCAATTCCACCCCGTGTCTGAAGCCATTTTGCATGCTGATTTCTTGGCTATCCAAGCTGATAAGCCAGTAACTGTTGAGATCCCCGTTCGCATCGTGGGCAACTCACCTGGTGTTCGTGCCGGTGGTAAATTGGTGAAGAAGATCAACCGTTTGCGTGTGCGCGGTATGATCAGCAACTTGCCCGATTACATTGACGTAAGCATCTCTACCTTGGAAATTGGTCAGAGTACCAAAGTAGGTCAATTGGAAGTGACTGGATTCGAATTGTTGGATGCTCCTGCAAACGCCATCGCGACTGTGAAGACTACCCGTGCTTTGATGCAGGCTGCTGCCGAAGAGGCAAAGGCTGCCAAGAAGAGTTAATTCTTATACAAGCATTGATGGAAGGCCCCGCTGCAAGCGGGGCCTTTTTTTTGCCTATTTAATAGGCCTCAACGACTGGGTCATCCTCTAGTTGGGTACAATCTGTAGGGCAATGTAAAACAAAAAACCCCGCCTTTTCGGGCGGGGTTCGCTCATTATTTAAAAGGTGTTACTTGGCAGCGGCGAAGCGAGCAGCTACAGCGTTCCAATCGACCACGTTCCAGAAGGCACCGATGTAATCGGGGCGACGGTTTTGGTAGTTCAAGTAGTAAGCGTGTTCCCACACGTCCAAGCCCAAAATGGGAGTGCCTTTTACCTCGGCGATGTCCATCATGGGGTTGTCTTGGTTAGGGGTGCTGGTCACGACCAATTTGTCGTCGTGCATCACGAGCCAAGCCCAACCAGAACCGAAGCGAGTCGCTGCAGCTGAGTTGAACTGCTCTTTTAATGCGTCAAAGCTGCCAAAGCTAGCGTCGATAGCGGCTGCCAATTCGCCAGTAGGAGCGCCACCACCGTTGGGGCCCATGATGCTCCAGAACAAGCTGTGGTTGTAGTGGCCACCGCCATTGTTGCGAACGGCCATAGGAAGGGTAGAGATCATGCCCATCAACTCGTCCAGGCTTTTTGAAGCGGCATCGTGGCCGTTCAAGGCGTTGTTCAAGTTGGTCACGTAAGCATTGTGGTGCTTGGTGTGGTGAATGGTCATGGTTTGCGCATCGATGTGCGGCTCAAGCGCATCGTAGGCATATGGGAGTGAAGGCAATTCAAACATAATTCGTTCTTTTAACTGATAACAAAGTTAGGGCATAGGTGTTTGTCATGCCTAATTTCGAGGCATGATGCCCTTTGGTTTGGCATGGATTGAGTTGCTGGAATGGCTGGCGGCGGCCCTATCGCTTTGGTGCGTGTGGTTGGCGGCTAAAAATCGCATCTTAAATTGGCCGGTTGCCATGTTGGCCTCTTGCCTTTACGCCTATGTGTTTTACCACGCAGGCCTTGTGAGCGATGCGGTCTTGCAAGGGGTGTTCTTGGGCTTCCAAGCCTACGGGTGGCTTCAGTGGGCTTCACCTGGAAAGGGGCCTTTGCCCATTTCAATAGGACCTGGTCGAACCTTGATATTAACCTTGCTCGTGGCGGCTGTTGTCTACCCCATTTGGGTGCAGGGCGTTTCTCATTTGAAGCCCGATGCTTCCTTCATTTGGGTCGATGCTGCCCTGACCCTGCTGAGCATTTCTGCCCTGTTTTGGCAGTCGCGCCGCTTCATCCAAAACTGGTACCTCTGGGTCTTGGTCGATGTGGTTTATGTGCCTATGTACTATGCCAATGGCCAAACCGTGACAGCGGTTTTATATGCCCTGTTCCTGATTCTCTGTCTCAACGGATACCGCTCTTGGAAGGCAGAGTTGGCTTCGGCCTAATTCCTTTCAGGTCAATGCCTCACAGGAGTGAAGTACTCCTCCTTTTCAAAGGTGTGTGAGCGCAGCAAATCCAAGCGCATCAGATCGACGAGCACGCGGCTGGTCCTTCTGCGACCCACATTGAACTTTTGGCAAATCTGCTTGAGGGTAATTTTTCCAGATTCTGCGGCAAATTTTAGGATTTGCTCTTCCAATCCGCCCATTTTGAGCTTGACACTTCGACCACTGCGTTCTTGACGCATGAAATCAACGGTGGTTTTGGAGGCCAAAATGCTGTTGTCGTAAACCCGAACATAGACCCAGAATTTGTCGTCTTCCCCCTTGGCTGAATAGGGGCGATCGGGGCCCTTGGGCACATGAGCCATTAAAACTGTTTTGCCGTTCACTTCTTCGGTTTCTACATGAAAAGGAACAACGGGTTTGGAGTAGAAATCAGCGGCCATGTGCAACATGTGCAGTTCGTCTTCGCTGCGCACTCCGCAAATGCGGCCATTGTCTTTGACTCCTATCAACAAGGTGCCACCTTCTGTATTGGCGAAACTCACCATGGTTTTGGCAATTTTCGCGGCGCTGGTGATGCATTGCTTGAAGTCAAGCGAAACGCCTTCTCCTTGTTCAACGAGCCGTTCTACCCGGCTTTTCATATCAGTTTGGAATATACAACAACTGACTCTGCCTTTCGGGTTGCAAGAGTTCTTGGGCTACAGCCATGATGTCTTCAGCCTGTACCGCTTTGATGCATTCGATGGCCTGCTGCAAGGTAGTGGCTGTACCGTGGCGCAATATGCCTTTTCCTAAATGAAGCATGAGGGCATTGCCGTTTTCATTGCTCATAACCATTTGGCCGATGTACTGGTTTTTGGCTTGGCTGAGTTGGCGGGCCCCCATGGGTTCGTCTTGCAAACGCTTCCACTCCTTGAACATCAACGCCAAAGACTTTTCCAAGTACTTGAGCTCGCAGGAGAAGTAGCAATGAAACAAGCCCTCTTCTTTGAATGATTGGTATCCGCTTTCTACATGGTAGGTGTAGCCGTGTTTTTCGCGAATGGCGAGATTCAAGCGGCTGTTCATGCCTGGTCCACCCAAAAGGTTGTTTAAAAGCAACAGCGGATACCGATGGGGGTGGGTTTCGCCATAGGCCGGGCTTCCAATGATGGCATAGGCCTGCATGAAGTCGCTTTCTTGGCGTTCCTGAAAGGGTTTGTAGTCGGTAAAGGGAAGAACGGATTTGGGCTGGAACTTGCCTTTTCTCACTTCATAGCGCTTCAAGTACTTGTCAAGTGCTTGCAAGACTCGTGCTTCGCTCACATTGCCCACCACCGAAAACACCATGTTCTCGATGTGGTAATGCTGGCCTACGAAATCTTTCAAATCTTGGCTGCTGATGCGCTCCACGCTTTCGCGTGTTCCCAAAATGTTATGGGCCAAGGGGTGATTCCCGAATACCTTTTCTTGAAATTCATCGTAGATGTTCTCTTCCGGGCTGTCCAGGTACATGTTGATCTCATCGGTGATGACTTTTTTCTCTTTGATGAGTTCATTCTCGGGCAAACTGGAATTGAATACGATGTCACTGAGTACATCGACCGCTTTTTGCAGGTGCCGGCTCTCGGTAGAGGCGTACACGGCCGTCATGTCTTTGGTGGTGTAAGCGTTGAGTTCTCCGCCTACGACTTCTAAGCTGCTGATGACGTGAAAGGCTTTTCTTCGGTTGGTGCCCTTGAACATCATATGTTCCAAGGCATGAGCCAATCCAGGGTGCTCTCCGTCATGGCAACTGCCCGTGTCTATCATGAATCCAGCATGGACCAAACGGCTGCCGGGAATTCGCAAATGAACCACGCGCAGGCCTGACTCGTGCTGAAGAATACTGTACCTACGATCGGGCATGGCGCAAATTTACCTTGCCTAGGCCGTATTTTTGTGCGAATGGCCATTGATACAACTCAAGAACTCATCAAAAAGATTCAATCGGGAGCGTATTCCCGTTTGGTGATCACTACGCATCACAAACCCGATGGCGACGCCATGGGTTCCAGCTTGGGCTTGATGGGTGTTTTGAAGGCCTATTGCGAAGAGGTACAAGTCATCGCTCCTACCGATTATGCCGATAGCTACCATTGGATACCTGGAAACGATAGCGTTTGGGTTTATGAGGGTCGTGAAGCGGAATGTGACAGCTATGTGGCAAGTTGTGATGCAGTATTTTGCCTGGATTTTAATCGCTTATCCCGCATCAATCAGTTGGGTGAAGTAGTAGGTCAATTGAATTGTGATAAAATTATGATAGATCATCATTTAGATCCTGAATTGTTTTATACCTACGCCTTCTGGGATACCCGTGCTTCTAGTACCTGTGAGCTGATTTCTGACTTTGCTAAGAAGTTAGATGGCTATGACATGAATTTGGATACAGCTACTTGCTTGTATACGGGCATGATGACCGATACCGGCCATTTTCAGTACGCCAATACGACGCCTCATACCTTGAAAACGGCCGCTGAATTGTTGGCCAAGGGCGTGGATCAAGTCGCCATTCGGGAACGCATTTTTGATGCTTTTAGTCCCGATCGTTCCCGCTTGTTTGGGTATTGCTTGCACGAGAAAATGGAACTACTGGCCGGTGGTGAAGTGGCCTTGATCTACCTCAGTGCTGAAGAATTGTTGCGCTTTAACGTACAAACCGGTGACACCGAGGGTTTGGTCAATTTTGGATTGAATATCAAGGGTGTTCGCATGAGTGCTTTGATTATTGACCGCACCGAGCGTGTCAAAATGAGCTTTCGTTCCAAAGGAGACATTGCCGTTAATGAATATTCGGCGCAGTGGTTTTCTGGCGGAGGGCATAAAAACGCGGCCGGTGGCCAAAGCGAAGACAGCTTAGAGAATACGGTGGCTCTGTTCAAACGCACCGTGAAAGAATTTCAACAAACATGGAAATGAAAATGCGTCTAATAGGAGCCTTAGCCTTACTGCTGAGCCTAGCCTCATGCAACAAATACAGCCGAACCGAAACCGGTTTGGAATACCGCTTTTTGAAAGGCAGGGAACTGAAAGAGCAATACGGTCCTGGACATTATTGCTTGCTGAATTACATGCTCATTGGCCCTGAACAAGACACCCTTCAAAATACGTTTTCATCTGATACCCTAGCCGAGTTTCCCTATCCGGTAGAGGGCGGAAATGAGCTGTTGGAGGCTTTGCAAATTTCTTCTCCTGGCAGCATCATCGAAGTTCGAGTAAAGACCGATTCACTCAAGGCCAAAATCATGGGCAATCCCCGAATCATGGCTTTGCCTGACGATGATTATGCTTATTTCGTGGTAGCGGTTGATCAGGTGCTTAGTCCTGGAGATTACGAGGCTTACCGAAATCAGAAGTTCTTTGCGCGATTGATGGCCGAAAACGCCCTAATTGATCAGTATTGCGATGAGCATAGCCAAGAAGGTGTTTTTGCCTTAGACAGTTTTCAACACATTCGCTTCCGGATTTTCGATGCCAACAAGAAGCCGGTTTCAGACCCTGCTCGATTCATGAATGCGCCAATTCAGAAAGCTTCAGGTCAGGTGTCCTTTCATGCTGAGGTGCGCACATTGGAGGGTCAATTGATCATTTCTTCAGCCATGGAAGGGCGTCGTTATAAATCCATCTGGGGTGAACATTTTTACGATTTGCCCGCCTTAAATGAATGGCCGTTTTACTTGAAGGAGGGCGAGAAGATGGAAATTGTACTCACCTCTGAATGGGGTTATGGTGCTGCTGGTCGCATGGGAGTTCCTTCCTATGCTCCTCTTTACCTGATTCTCAGTGATGTTCGCTCAGAACAATAGGCTGCTTTGAGCTTGCTATGCTAATTTTACAGACTTATGGCTGAGTATACTCACACTTTGTTGATCACGGGAGGCGCGGGCTTCATTGGCTCTCATGTGGTTCGCCGTATGGTCAATCATTATTCGGAGTATCGAATTGTGAACCTCGATGCTTTGACCTACGCCGGCAATTTGGAGAATCTGCGCGATTTGGAGTCGGCTCCTAATTACTCGTTTGTGAAGGCCGATATCACCGATGCCGCTGCCATGGAGGAATTGTTCGCCCGCGAGAAATTTGATGGAGTGATTCACTTGGCTGCTGAAAGCCATGTAGACCGAAGCATTAGCAACCCCATTGATTTTGTGATGACCAATGTGGTGGGAACCGTGGTGCTGTTGAATGCCTTTAAGGCACATGGCAATATGAAAACGGGCCGTTTTTACCATGTTTCAACCGATGAGGTATACGGAACCTTGGGTGACGAGGGCAAGTTCACGGAGTCTACGCCTTACGATCCGAACAGCCCCTACAGTGCTTCAAAAGCTTCAAGCGATCACTTTGTGCGCGCCTACCACGAGACCTTCAAGGTACCCGTGGTCATCTCGAACTGCTCCAACAACTACGGTTCTCATCAGTTTCCTGAGAAGCTGATTCCTCTGATGATTCGCAACATCCAACAGAGCAAACCCCTGCCAGTTTACGGCAAGGGAGATAACATTCGCGATTGGTTGTGGGTGGAAGATCATGCTTCGGCAATTGATGCGATTTACCACGGTGGTCGCTTGGGTGAGACCTACAACATAGGCGGAAACAACGAGTGGAAGAACCTAGATTTGGTGCACAAATTGTGCGAGATTATGGACCGAAAGTTGGGCCGCAAATCTGGCGAGTCAGCCGAGCAAATCACCTTCGTCACCGATCGCGCGGGTCACGATTTCCGCTATGCGATTGATGCCTCGAAGTTGGAAAACGATTTGGGCTGGAGCCCCTCGGTCGCCTTCGACCAGGGCTTTGAAAAAACCATCGATTGGTACTTGGAAAACCAGACTTGGTTGGAGAATGTGACCAGCGGCAACTACCAAGAATACTACGCGTCCATGTACGCAAACCGTTAATTCAAATAACTGTGTCCAACTTTCAATTATTCAATACGCTATCTCGTAAATTAGAAGACTTTCAACCGCTGGTCAAAGACCGAGTGGGAATGTATGTCTGCGGCCCAACAGTGTACGGTCCTCCCCATTTGGGCCACGTCAGAGGCCCTGTGGTTTTTGACGTGTTGCGACGCTTCATGGAAGTCAAAGGTCTTTCGGTTCGATACGTTCGAAATATCACCGATGTGGGACACTTGGTGGGCGACGGTGACGAAGGGGAAGACAAGTTGCAGAAACAAGCTCGTTTGGAACAGGTAGAACCCATGGAGGTGGCACAGGCCTATACCGATGCCTACAATTCGGTGATGGATCGCTTGAATGTCAAGCGCCCTAGCATTGAACCCAAGGCTTCGGGTCACATCATTGAGCAAATCGAGATGATCCAGAGCATCATGAGCAAAGGATTGGCTTACGAGGTCAATGGGTCGGTGTATTTCGATGTAGCGGCTTATTCCAAAGACCACAAATACGGGGAACTCAGCGGTCGCGTTTTGGATGACTTGATAGCCGGAGCAGGGGAACAAGCCCGCAGCTTGGAAGGCCAAGATGAAAAACGCAGCGCCAACGATTTTGCCTTGTGGAAGAAGGCCAGTCCTGAGCACATCATGCAATGGAGCAGCCCCTGGGGCAAAGGCTATCCCGGTTGGCATATAGAGTGTTCGGCCATGAGCGCCAAATACTTGGGAGAAGAGTTTGACATTCACGGCGGAGGAATGGATTTGCTGTTCCCCCACCATGAAGGAGAAATCGCGCAAAGCTGTGCGGCACATGGTACGCATCCGGCGAGATTCTGGGTGCACCACAATATGATCACCATCAATGGTCAGAAAATGGCCAAGAGTTTGGGAAATGGCATTCAAGCCGAAGCCTTGTTCAGCGGGGATCACCCTTTGTTGAACCAGGCCTATTCGCCCATGACCCTGCGCTTTTTTGTGCTTCAGGCACACTACCGCGGCACCTTGGATTTTAGCAACGATGCCTTGTTGGCCGCTCAAAAGGGATTGCAGCGATTGCAAGCCGCATGGAAAACGTTCAAAGGATTAAAGGTATCTGCTACGGCCACATTGAGCTTTGATGATTTGCATGCCGACTGTGAGGCAGCCATGAACAACGATTTGGCGACAGCCCAAGTTATTGCTTCTTTGTTCGAGTGGGCCCGCCGAATCAATCTGGTCAACGATAGCCGTGAGACCGTTGATGCGGCTGCGTTGGAGAAGGCGATGGGCTTGTTCCAAACCTATTACTTCGATGTCTTGGGTCTGGAACTAGAGGCTTCTGCTGATGATAGCGCACTCGACTCTGCCATGCAGGTTTTGCTGGAGTTGCGTGCCCAGGCGAAAGCCGATAAAAATTATGCCTTGAGCGATGCCATTCGAGACAAACTGGCCGCCTCAGGTTTTCAAATCAAAGACGGCAAGGACGGCAGTTCCTGGTCGCGGTCTTAAGTCATGCCGGGTCATTTCACCTTTTATACCCATCAACAAGAAGGAGGAATTCTTCTCTTGGACGAAACCGAATCCAAGCACTTGGGCCAGGTTTTGCGCTACCAAGTGGGCGATGAAATTGAGGTGAGCAATGGCAGAGGAATCCTGTTCCAAGCCCGATTGACCGAGCTTGGAAAAAAGGGTGCCAGGGCTGAAATATTATCCGAAACAGCCGTTGATGCGCCGAGCCCCTTTGTTTTGGCCACGGGCATTCTCAAGTCGTCAGACAAAATGGAATGGGTGGTCGAAAAAGCCACTGAATTGGGAGTTCCTGAATTGGTGTTCTTGCAGTCAGAGCGATGCGAACGCAGCAAATTGAATGAAGATCGTCTGCAAAAAGCAGCCTTGTCGGCCTTGAAGCAGAGCCATAGTGCTTGGATGCCCGTTATTCGTGTAGCCAAATTCCAAGATTTTGTAGCTGAACCCTTTGAGGGTATGTCCTACATTGCCCATTGCCCCGACGAGCTTCGTTCTCCCGATCGATTGGACTTCAGTCGATCTCGAATTGCCATAGGTCCGGAAGGTGATTTTTCTGACCGCGAAGTGGAACTAGCACGGGCTTCAGGGTTCACCGCCCTTTCCATGGGTGCGCGAGTGCTGAGAAGCGAAACAGCCGCCCTTTATGCTGCGGTTTGCTACGCCCGTGGGTTGTAACTTTACAGCGTGAATATTCTCTTGTTGGGATCGGGTGGTCGCGAACATGCGTTTGCCTTGGCCATCTCTCAAAGCCCCAATTGCAGCCATTTGTACATTGCCCCTGGTAACGCAGGGACAGCCCAATGCGGCACCAATGTTAGCTTGAACCTGAGTGATTTTCAGGCGGTGGGTCAGTTTTGCATGCAGCACAACATCGAGCTAGTGGTTCCGGGTAACGAAGACCCCTTGGTTGCCGGTATTACCGATGCCCTGGAAGCGTTTGCCGCTGAAAAAGGCATTCGATTGGCTGTCGCTGGCCCCGATCAATGGGCTTCCCAGCTGGAAGGAAGCAAGCAATTTGCCAAAGAATTCATGATGAAGTATGGCGTTCCAACGGCAGCCTACCGCAATTTCAATGCAGAGAATGTCGATGAATCAGGCGCATTTTTGGAAAGCCTGACTCCTCCTTACGTGTTGAAAGCCGATGGCTTGGCAGCGGGTAAGGGTGTGATCATTAACTCTGATCTGGACGAAGCTAAGGAAACCTTGCGTGATATGATTTTGGGAGCGCGTTTTGGAGCCGCTAGCGCCAATGTGGTGGTCGAGGAATTCTTGCAAGGCATTGAGATTTCTGTCTTTGTGGTCAGCGATGGCATCGACTGGCACATTTTAGGATCGGCCAAAGATTACAAGCGTATTGGAGAAGGCGACCAGGGTCCCAATACGGGAGGTATGGGAGCGATTTCCCCCGTTCCTTTTGCCGATGAAATTTTCATGCACAAGGTCAAGGAACGCATTGTATTGCCCAGTTTAGAGGGTCTTCGCGCTGAGGGTCATCCGTACCGCGGATTCCTGTTCTTGGGCTTGATGAACGACCATGGAGATCCCAAGGTCATCGAATACAACGTTCGCATGGGCGATCCGGAAACAGAAGCGATTTTTCCCCGTCTGAAAACCGATATGGTAGACTTGTTGAATGGCGTTGCTCAAGGCAATATTTCTCAGGTTCCTTTTGAGGTAGATCCTCGAACGGCGGCTACCGTGTTCTTGGTTTCTGAGGGTTACCCTGGAGCCATAGAAAAAGGCTTTGAAATGAGCATTCCCACAGATGTGTCAGATTCTCAGCGCTTGTACCATGCGGGAACGGCCTTGAAAGAGGGGACTGTGGTGACCAATGGAGGCCGTGTTCTGGCCGTGACGAGCTTGGCTGCCAATATTTCTGAGGCATTGAAAGCCAGTTACGAATTGGTAGATTTGGTTCAGTTTCAAGGAAAGTCTTACCGCCGAGACATCGGCCAAGATCTGCTATCATGAAGATACAAGAATTTGATCAGCAGCGATTTAGCAAGACATTGAAATCGCCATTTCAACGTTTGATTAGCTATTTGTTGCGCGGCCTTTTGGTGCTCTTGCCCATTGGTGCGACCATCAGCATTGTCCTGTGGATTCTTGGCGGCCTATCGGATCTTCTGCACTTAGACGAAGTCGGGTTTTGGGAGTTTTGGCTCTACGCCGCTGTCATACTCGCAGGAATAGTTGGAGTCGGAGTTTTGACCCAAGGAGTGGTTGCCAAGCAGGTCTTGGACTTCTTTGAAGGCATCATTGAGAAAGCCCCGGGCTTGAGCTTCATCTTCGGTACAACCAAAGACATGACCGAAGCCTTCATGGGGGAGAACAAGAAATTTGACAAACCCATTGTTGTGGAACTCGAAGGCGGTGTGCATCGCATGGGCTTTTTGACCCAGGCAGACATGTCGGTAATCAACATGCCCGATCACTGTTCAGTCTATTTGCCATTGTCCTATGCCTTGACGGGGGAGATGCTCATTGTGCCAAAAAACAAGGTCAAACCCATTGATGTCGAGCCGAGCCATGTGACCAAGTTCGTCGTGAGCGGTGGGGTAGCGGGTTTGAACTAAACTCCGATTGGGGATAAAATATGCACATCCCCATACGCAGGACTGCCCTACATCCGTTTTCTTTGAAGTATGTCTTTATTGATTCAACTCCTGCAAGCCGGCGCTGACACTTCAGCTGCTGCAGGTGCCACTGAACACGTGTCAGCTCCCATCGTAGAAATCATGGCCAAAGGCGGTATGGTAATGGCTTTGCTCGCCTTGAGTTTGCTGATTGCCATTTACTTCATCGTTGAGCGCTTTTTGTATTTGAAAAGCCGCGCAGCCATTGACTTCAACTTGATCAGCGTGGTCAAAGACAATTTAAAAGAGAACCGCCCCGATGCCGCTTTGGCCTATTGCGAGCGCACCCATACCGCTCAAGCTCAGGTCATTGGAACCGGTTTGCGTTTCTTGGGTTCCAACATGCGCGAAATCGAAAGCGCGATGGAGACCAAAGCCAACGTGGAGCTGAGCGCCATGGAAGGCAATTTGCACTATTTGAGTTTGATCAGCCGCATTGCCCCCATGTTGGGTTTTGTGGGAACGATTTGGGGTGTCATCAATATCTTCTACAGCATTTCGACCACGGGTGATTTGAGCATTGGTGCCATCTCCGGCGGATTGTACACCAAAATGGTAGCCTCTTTTGCGGGCTTGTTGGTGGGTATGATTGCCTTCTTTGGTTACCAGATGTTCATGCGTCGCATTGACAAATTTGCCGAGCGTTTGCAAGAGCAAAGCTTGAGCTTGCTGGAAATGTTGACCAAGTCCAACCTCTAATCTCGGGCCATGAAAATCGGAAGACGCAGAAGGGAAGAAGCAGAAGTCGAATCATCGGCTTTGAACGACATCATGTTCTTTCTGCTCCTGTTCTTCTTGATCGCGAGCACCTTGGCCAACCCCAACGTCATCAACGTATTGTTGCCCAAGGCCAAAACCACTTCTAAGATTCAAACCAAACCCATGATTTTGACCGTGAAGCGCCCCGATGGAGCGGTCATAGGAGAAGATGGTACAGGTCCTGTTGTCTATTACATTGACAACAACAAAGAACCCGTAGAAGTCGACGAATTGGAGAAAGTGATGTTGGATCGAGACAAAGAATACTACGACCCCAACAACCCCGACAGCCGATTGAGCGTTGTGCTGCGTTTGGACAAGAAGTTGACCATTCAAGAAGTGGTTGATGTGATGCAGATTGGAGCCAACCAGGGCATTCGCATGGTCTTGGCCACCGATAAAAAGCAGTAATCATGAAAAGGGCCGTCTTTGCATGGGCCTTTTTGTTGTCTTCGCTTGCCGTTCAGGCCAACCCTATCCTTTCTCTTCCTATTCCCAATAACAACCATGTTCAATGGTTGCTGCAGGGGCACAGAGGTGCTTTGATGCCTCATCGTCCCGAAATGGAGCAGTTGTTGGGCCGGGTGTGGACCTTGAGCGCCGAACGCCGAGTATTGTACCGACAGCCTTTGCGAGCTACACCTTATCGAGGGCTTTTACTCAATGCTTCTCATTTAGGAAATTCAGCGACGGGCTTAGCAGTTGGAGCGGGTTTTAGCATGGGCCAAGTCGGTGTACATGGATTGGATTATTCCTTCGCCGCAGGTCTGGGCTATGTCAGCAAGCCCTTTGATGCCCTTACCAACCCCTTGAACAATGCGATAGGCTCGCATTTCAATGGCATGATGCGCCTGCAGTTGGGGTACAGCGGCAAAAAAGTGTCAGCACATCTGGGTATGTTGCACTTCTCCAATGCCTATTGGCGCTCTCCAAATTTGGGCATCAATTTGCCTTATGTGTCGATTGCCCACGGTTTGGGAATGTCGGTGTACGAAGGCCGGCACAGCTACGCCTATTACCCCACTCGTCAGAATTCTTCATTGCAGTCTTGGATTTTCTGGCCATCTTTTCGTGTAGGGAAAGTGGAATATGACTTGGATGATCGCAGTCCCTTGATCAAATCTTGTTTGGACCTGAGGGTTCAACACACCCGAGGCGATTGGCGTCAGCGCAGCCCTTCATTCGGATTGCAGCTGTTTCATGATCCTTTGTATGCCTACGAAAAGTTTCAAGGCATGCAGGGTACAGGCTTTCGGTCCCAGGCAGAATTGGCTGCCTTTGCGGGCATGGAATGGACCATGGACCGCTGGGGATTTCAGGTAGACTTGGGTTGGTATTTGGCCCGTCCTGATCGCCGCAAGTATCCTTTCTATGAGGGAGTGGGTTTCAACTATTATTTGAATCCGCGCAGCCGCATCATGGTTCGATTGAAAGCCAATCAGTTTTCGGCTGATGTCATGGAATGGGGTTGGGCCTTTGCCTTTTAGAACTCCACCTTCAGGTATACTCCTGCAGAAATCAAGAACTTCTGATTCAAGCAGTCGTACATGGGGTCCAAACGGACATCCAAACGCACTCCTTCAACCGCCAATGGATGCATGTAATTGAGTCGGGCTTGCAGGATGCGACGATCGCGGACGGTGCTGTAGGGTTCTTGACGATCTACACTGCTGTACAAGGGTGCTCCTAAAGGCGCTGAAAATTCATGGGCCGTTTGTACAATCAAGGCTTGTTCCCATTGCCCCCTGGAATGTTTGATCCAAGAGCTGCTGGCCCAGCCCTCTCGAAAGGGTTGCCTCAATTGTGGGCTGGCATCGCGGCTGTGCATGAATTGGCTATTGATTTCCCAAGGCCCTAGGTTGGCTCGAAGGCCTGCACTGAGATTGATCTGAGTGACCAAGGGTTTGCGCTGTTGGAGGTTTTCTCCTCCTTGGTGGTAAACCAGGGCGCTAATGGGGCTGCTTAGGCTGAAGTCTTCACGGCTGATCCAAATGGGTTTGGCAACGGTTCCAGCAGAGATGATTTCTTGTTGGCTTTGATTGGGGATGGCCAGCTGTCGCCAGTCAAGCCAAGTATTGACCTGAACCTTGGGGTGGAATATTCGGTGGTCAATTCCGTATTCGACCGGTCGGTTCCATGCCCAATCGTAGTTCATCAGGGTTTCGGGTAGATCGTGGGACAAGGGTCCAGGCAAGTGGCCCAATTGCCAGCGCTGCTTGTTGTGAACGTAACGAAAAGCAAACAGTGGAAAAAGCCGAACGGGAGAGGCAGATTGCCAGATTCGGGCCGAATGTTGTGCCCCGTAAAGTCCTTGAACCACAAGGCCACCGCTCAGCAAGGCTCCCTGACCCAAGGCTTTGTGAATCTCCGATCGAAATTGAGCGCCCAACAAGGTTTGACCGGGGGCAACAGCGTCAAAATATTCGCTGTTCTTGTGAAAAAACAGGGCCTGGTTTTCCCATTGCTTGCGGGGGTATGTCTGCCCAAAAATGCCGTTGTTGAGTTGTCCCAACAATTCCTGTGTGCTGCAGAGTACGAGCAGAACAAGGAGTTTATTGACCGGTGAGGCGGCGATAGGCATGTCTGGCTTCAATGATATGCAAACTGGCTGAATGTTCAAGAATGAGCTTTCGGTAGCATTCGGCCGCTTTTTCTTTGTTGCCTTGTTGAAATTCGTACCATTGGGCCAATTGCAATAGGGCTTTGTCGGCTAATACCTCATGTCCAAAAGCCAAAACCAAGGTTTCCAAGGTTTCAACCGCTAGTGAGTCTCGACCGCATTCGTGGTGAATCATGGCCTTGTGAAAGAGTACATCGTCGCTCAAGGAATGGCCTGGAAATGCCTTTGGCAAATCGTCAAAGGCTTTGTAGGCAGAATCAAATTGGCGTTGGCGCTCCCACAACATGGCGCGGCTGAACTGAGCCATGGCCTCGTAATTGGAGTCAATGCCCAGGTTTTCCTTGATCAATAAGGCTAGTTCCATGGCATCGTTGGCAATGAGCTGGGTGCTGGCGTCTTTGAGCACGTCCAGCTGCATGTCGGCCCATTCGTAGTCTCCTCTAAAGAAACTCAATTCGGCTCGTTTGAATTTGGCCCATTGGCCGGTGGGTTCGTCTTTGAGTTCTTTTTCAACCTGAGCGAGCAAGAGTTCGGCTGTCCAGATTTCACCAGCCACTAACCACGCTTCGGCTGCCTTGATCTTGGCTTGGGCTCGAACGGCCACAGGGCTGCTCTCGGGGCTGATTTCGTAGTAGCGCTGCATCAAGCCTACAGCTCGATCGGCTTGATTTTTTTGGGCAATCAGCAAGTCAGCCCAGCAAATGGAAGACACGAATGTGATTTCATCAGGCCCGTATTCATGCTCCAATTTCAACATGTCGCTATGAAGAGCCTCCCATTGGGCTGAATCGGCACCAGATTGTCGGTACCACTGGTACTGGAGGGCATTGCGGTGGGCCAAGGCCAACTTACGTGAGTCAGGCGATTCAGCCTGATAGTAAGCATAGTCAAAGCACTTCAAGGCTTCCTCAAAGGCTTTGTTGCTTTCGCAGAGCAAGCCCAATTGAAAGACCCGAGCCCCGTATTCTTTCAGTCTCATGTCGACTGATCGGGCAAACAAAAAAGCCCGGCTCCAATCTTGGGTTTTGATGAAGGTCCAATTCAAGGCCTCTCCCAATTGAGGGTTGTCGGGCTGCTCTTGTATGGATTCCAACAAGGAATTCTGGAGCATAACCATGTCGACGCTATCGCTCATGTGCGACTCAAACACGGGTTTCAATTGGGAAAAAGTCAGGTTCTGATTGGCCAACAATTGGACGTATCGATTCAGTGCTTCGCTGCGCCGGCCTCCTTGCAACATGAGCATGGCCATGCGCTGGTTCAAATAAGGGTTTGAGCCAAAGTTCGACTCGGTCCACTGGTAGCATTCCAATGCCCAATCATCCAGGTTGCGTTGCTCAAAGAGGGAGCCCAGATGCATCAGGCGCGGGTATTCTTCCTTGCTTTTTTCAATCAAATGCTGAGCCAGTTGGTTCTCTTTTTCTTCCCCGTCGGCTTGCAAACTCCACACCCAGCATTCGGCCACCATGGATTCGGTGGGAAAGCCCTTTTTGGCTCTTTTGCGCAGGTACTTGATGGCCTCATCGACGTCGTTCGTTTTGACCAAACACTGCAGGTATTGCTCGTGCAAATAAGCCGAAGCTTGATCTTCTTTGATCAAGTCTTCATAAAGGAACAAGGCTTGGCTGAACTCGCCGCGATCAAATAAGGCCTGGGCTACAGCCGCTTGGTCTTGGGCGTAACCCAGGAGCGTCAAAAAGCAGCTCGCTATGCCAAGGATCAAGCGCTGTTTCATGCTATCCAATCAGCAGGTTCGATTTGTTTCTCAACCATGTTTTTATAAAGCCCATCTGGAATGGACATCAGCTCAGCATGGGTGCCGAGCTCCAACAATTTTCCATGGCGAATCACGGCGATTCGGTCAGCGTGTCGAATGGTGCTTAGGCGATGGGCTATGACCAAGGCTGTTCGGCCTTTCATGAGCTCAATCAAGGCTTTTTGTACCCATTCTTCGCTCTCGGCATCCAAAGCGCTGGTGGCCTCGTCCAATATCAGAAAGTCGGGGTTGCGAATGATGGCTCGTGCCAGGGCGACGCGTTGTTTTTGCCCGCCTGACAACAGCACTCCTCGGTCGCCCACACGTGTTTCGTAGCATTCGGCAAAGGAACCAATGAAGTCGTGAGCATAGGCCTTTTTAGCGGCTTCCTCGATCTCTTCATCGCTGGCCTCAGGCTTGCCGTAGCGAATGTTATCGCGAATGCTACCGCCAAACAAGACAACATCTTGAGGAACCAGGGCCATGTGGGAGCGATAGGCGTTTAGATCCAAGTCTTGAATGCTCGTTTCACCCAATCGTATGCTGCCCTTTTGAGGCGAATAAAAACGATACAAAAGTTGGGAAATGGTGCTCTTTCCACCGCCAGAAGGCCCGACCAAAGCCAAGGTTTCACCGGGGCGAATATCCAAGTTCAACTCCCCGTGAAAAACGGGATTGTCGGGGCGGCTGGGATAGGCGAATTGGAGGTTTTCCAGGCGCAATACTTGTCCAAAATCAGGGGCCGGTTTATTGGAGTTATCTGCCGTAAACTCTGTTGGGCTATCGATCAAATCCAATACGCGTTCCACCGAACCTAGGGTTTTCTGAATTTGGACAAATTGTTCGGCCATGCCGCCTATTGATCCGCCGACAAAGCCTGTGAGCAACATGAAATTGACCAGTTCACCCACACCCATTTCACCGGCGTGAACCATGCCTAAACCGCGGTAAATCAGCCATACAATGCTACCGAATAGGCAGAGAATGATGAAGCTGGAGAAGGCTCCTCGCCAGTAGCCGCGCCAAATGCTTTCTTTCATCAGTTGGGCGCTGTTGGCCGTGTATCGATTGGATTCAAAGCTTTCGTTGCTGAAGGCTTTCACATTGACAATGCCGCTCAAGGCCTCTTCGGCAATCACGTTGTTGGAGGCAGTAAAGTCTTGTACCTGACGCGAAATTTTGCGAATGAATCGACCGAAAAACAAGGCAACAATTACAATGATGGGGAAGCTGCCGAGCATGAGCAAAGCCAAATCGGTACTGGTTTTGAAGATCATGATCAAACCCGCGACCATGATCAAAATTTGGCGAATGAACATGGCCAAATTGGTGGTGAAGGTATCTTGAATTTGGGCGATGTCGGCGCTGAATCGACTCAGCAAATCTCCCCGGTTGTGGCTATGGTGAAAGGCCATGTCTTGGCCAATGACACTGTTAAATAGGTCTTTTCTCAGGCCAAAAGTCATGCCTTCGGTGACTTTGACATAGATGACCATTCGTCCAAAGCTGAACACGGCTTGAACGGCAAATAGCAGAACGAACCACCGGGCAACCGTGTACAGGGTTTCCAAATTGGGTGCGGTTTGAATGCCGTTTTTGTCGTAAACGAAAATGCCGTCCAGCATGTCTCCTAAGAATTTCGGAAACAGCACCGAAGAGCCCGCTGAAATGGCCAAGAACAGAGTGCCCAAGGCGAACAACCAGCGATTGGCCGGTGACATGTAGCGAAACAATCGCGTGGAACGGCGAAAGCTATCCATGTTCAATTTTCCCTTTGGGATGTCTCTTTCCATTTGCTCGCGGCGTGACATGTTTCAAAGTTCCGCATTTTGGGGGATGAACCCCTGATTCTTTGTTGAAAGAAGCAAATGATTCGTTGCAATGTTTGGAGGGATTTGCAAAGTTGGTTGTATCCAGAGCTTTGTTCGGCTTGCCAGAAGCCATTAGAATGGGGTGAAGCCCCCTTGTGTCTGCCTTGTGAGGCCAAATTGCCCTATGCTTTGCAAGCCTTTGGCCAGACCAATGCCTTGTTTCGGCGATTGGAAGGGAGAACGGCCTTGCATTCAGCGGCTTATTTTTTGGAGTACAAGCGGGGCTCCGTAGGGGCAGAGCTTCTTCACAAAATAAAATATGACACGCATCTGAAATTGCTTCAGTACTTGCTTCGGCAGTGGGCCCGTGAATGGAAGCCTTTTGGGATTTGGGAATCGGCCACCTTGATTCCTGTTCCACCGAATCGCTGGCAATCGCGAAACCGCGGTTATCACGCTGCCAGCGAAATGGCCGATGCGTTGTCTTGCATGTACGGCTTGAAAGTATGTCATAATGCATTGACTAGAAGGTTTTTAACTCGGTCACAAACTCGATTGAGTCGCTTGGATCGCTGGGCCAACTTGGACTCGGTCTATTCCGTTCATCGAAAGAACCTACCCCTGGGCCCTCTCATATTGGTTGACGATGTAGTCACTACCGGGGCTACGGCAGAAAGATGCTTGTCCTTGCTTCAGTCTGAGACCGATGCCCCATTGGCATTATTGAGCTTGGCCTACACCCTGTAAGCCAAGTAAAAAACCCTATTTTTGAATCTTCTGCATTATGAAAAAAATCGCCCTAGCTCTATTGGCCTTATTGGCTGGTCAATTGACCGCACAGATTAACCCCTTTGGTGTAGCCGCTATTTCCGTACCTCAATACATGGTCAGCGGTACTAGCAATCGCATTCCCGTGGTATTTCGCATGCGTGTTTTTGGATTGCAGCCCAACACCCAATACCAATACGTGACGCGCGCCATCACCGCTTCTGATTTTGGCAGTACCAATTTGATCACGGGTGAGGGCAATGCCTTTTATTTCAACTCGAATGGAAGCATCAAGTATTTGACCTCAGCGGGCATCAACAGCAGCAACCAAAGTGACACCTTTACCACTGACATGTTCGGGGATTACGAGGGTTGGTTCGGCATTGCTCAAACCGGGAATTCTCGTTTCAATTCGGGCAATTACATCTATCCTCATATTGTGGCAGTAAGCTTGAACAAGCAGGATACCCTACGCGCTTATTGTGGAGACTCGATCTCGGTTTTGGCCTTTGGATCGGGTAGTGGCGATTGCTCGGCCATTTGGGGCGAAAGCCAGGCTGCAGCCAAATCAGTAGTGGCTTTGTGGGATGATCCGAATGGCCCCATGAGCGGCATGCGCCCCTTGGCCATGACCATGGTGGAATCAATGGGTACAAGCAATTTCACCAGTCAGGCTTCTTTCTATTCCAGTAACGTTTCAGGAGTGAAAGGCAACTGGGGAACCATTTTCCCCAACAATTTGGGCAATGGAATCAAAGCGGTTTCCAACCATGCTTACAAAGACAACAAAGTGATTCATACCAATACCGATGCTGACGGCATCTGGGGCCCTGATAAGGTGAATACGGTAAATGCGAGCAACGGCTCAACGGCTGTAAAATTGAGCAATGACGCAGCAGCCTTGGTGCCAACGAAAATTGAATTTTGGGCTCGTACCAGCAATACGGCTGAAGGCAAAACCAGCCATCAGATCTTTGTTTCTCGCAAATACTCCAACGACACCAACCAGTCGGTTCGCATCAGTTTGGTAGGCGGAACCGCCACCAATGGCAAAGACTTTAGCATCAGCTTGCCTCAAACTTTGGTCTTCAAGGCCGGAGCCGCTGTGTTGGATACGCTTGACATCAGCATAGACGATGACAACATCCAAGAGGGAGCCGAGACCATCGTTTTCCGTTTGGATCAAGCGCAGAATTGCACCATTGGCACTGAGGTTGCTCATACCGTGACTATTGCCGATAACGATACCGCCAGCATTTCGGTTCAGCCTTTGAGCATTGCCAAAGAAAACGCGGGTACCATTGGTGCCTGGGTGAAGTTTGACAAACCTGTTTCCAAAGCATCCAAATTGCAGTTGATCGTCAAGTACCAAGGCGATTCTACCTTGATTCCGGCTGAATTCAAATTGGGAGCCAGCGAGCGCGACTCCATTTTTGATTTGGGCTCTGAGAACGGTGCTGACTCCATCATGATTTTCGCCAAAATCACCGATGATATCAAAGCCGATCCCAATGATACCATCATTTTGGCTTTGCGTCAATTGCAGGGCAATTGCAAACTGTCAAAAGACAGCCTGTCTACTTTGGTGATGTTGGACAACGACGGTCCTTCCTATGTGCAGTTTGTTGACAACAACATCACGGTAAAGGAATCGGATGCCAGCTTCAAAGTGAAGATTCGGGTCATCAGCAAAACCGATGCAGGTGGAGACTTCACTCTGCGTTTGTTGTCTACTTTGAGCACGGCCAAAGAGGGTTCAGATTTTACATTCAACCCCACTTCCAAAATTCTCAACATCAGCAGCAGTACTCCTGATACCATTGAAATTACCGTCCCCATTAAGGACGATACAGAATACGAGCCCACCGAAATCATCAAGTTTGGCCTAGGTAAGTTGAGCAATGTCGTGATCATGACTCCGGACACCTTCTACGTGAATATGATCAACGATGATGTTCCTATGTACACGATTGGAGAAATCAACAAGCAAAGCGGTTCGGCCATGACAGCTGATTCTTTGGGGACTCAATGCCGCGTTCGCGGTACAATACACAGCGCCAATATGCGCAGTGGATCCATGAGTTTCACTATCGCTGATGCTACAGGTGGCATGGGTGTTTATAGCCCCAGCTTCTTCGGATATTCTCCTCAGGTTGGTGATTCGGTGTTGATTCAAGGTAAGGTAGGTCAATTCATGGGCATGGTTCAGATGGACAATTTGGACACCGTGATTTTGATCGCTAACAACCGCAACCTCATGAATTCCACTCAGGTTACTCAGGTAGATGAATCAACCGAGAGTCAATTGGTTTGGTTCCGTCGTGTGAAATTGGTCGATCCTTCTGAATGGCCAACCACAGCTTTGGCGGCTAACAAATACGCTTATGTGCGCATCATGGGAACCACGGGTCGCATCGACACCTTGAACATTGATGCTGAAACCGATTTGGACGGTACGACCGCTCCTACGGGTTATTTGAACATCACCGGTATCGGTATGCAGTTCGATGGCACCAATCCTTACAAGAGCAATTACGTTCTTACTCCTCGCGGATGGAGCGATATAGTTACCGCTCCTTTGCCAACGGTCAACTTTGCCAACGGCGTAACCGCCACCATCACAGAGTTGGCTGATTCGTTCCGCATGGACTTCAGTGTCATTCCCGCTGATGAGAACTTCACCTTTGATGTGGCTGTCGCTTCTGCCACGGCTGTGTCACCCACTGATTACAACTTTGCTACGCGCACCATCAATGTGGCCAAGAACAATAGCGTTTACACCATTCGTTGCAACATCAGCGATGACGATGTGTATGATGGCGACAAGCAAGTGGTCTTTGCCATTCGCAACATTCAAGGTCCTGCGAGCATCGGTGCTGATTCCTTGTTGACTTTGACCATTACCGATAATGAGGTGAATGCCGTCTTGAGCTTGTCTGCCTTGGGCGCTCAGTTGTTCCCGAACCCAGCTCAGTATGTAGCGAATTTGCGCTCTTCATCTCCCATCGCTTCGGTTGAGGTTTTGGACATACAAGGTCGTTTGGTGCAAGGCATTGACGCCCGTAACAGCCAAGATGTTCAGATTGACACCCGTTCCTTGAACGGTGTATACATCGTGCGCATGACGACTAGCACAGGTTTGGTCGCCAGCGAATTGTTGCAGGTACGCCGTTAATCGGCGCTGTAGTGTAGCCCCTTTTCTCCAGCCTCGACCGCCAGGTCGAGGCTTTCTTTTTTGGGGACAATGGGGCAGGCGTATCCTTCGGTGTAAAAGCAATAAGGGTAGTAGGCATAGTTGAAATCGATGAGGCCTTTTTGGCTATCTACTTCAACATAGCGGCCTCCCTTGTAAGTGCTCTTGCCGTTGGTCTGGTCGTGAAACATCACAAACAATTCAGGGCTGCCCTCGATGGCATAGGCGGTCAAACGATGAAGCTTCCCCTGTAGGTTGAAACTCATGTCACCCGCTACGACCATGGGTCGCTGATTGCCTTTGCTATCGGTGATGGTGTCGATGCGATTGGTATTGCCGACGATCAACTCAAAGGGCACACAAAAGGTGGAATCGGGTTCAAAATAATCCAAGCCATTGAACAGGGTTTGTGTGACCACAAAGGGGCTGGCTTCGTGAAAGCGATAAAAGCTGTCTTGGCTTTTTCTGTGGTCGACGATCTGCTTGTGGTAGGGTGACAAGTAGTAGGGATCGTTGGAGTGAAAGCGACAAGCGCTGGCGAGAATGGTTAGGGCCGTAGCCACGGCAAAGAACAAGGTAGACCGCTTCATGGTTACAAATTTGCGTATTTTCGCCTGACGTGAAGGCCGTTTTTCAATTTCTCCGCTATGCGGCAAACCACAAGGGACTGATTGCCTACAATTTCTTGTTCAATCTGCTGTACATCGTCTTTCACTTGTTGAGCTTGTTGTTGATCATGCCCGTTCTGCGCTATTTGTTCAGTTCTGGTGAACCCGAAGCCCCTGCGACAAGCATCACGGCAGGCGCCTGGTTTCAGGCCCAATACCAGGCCTTTTTGGACTGGTTTTCAGGCATCGCCTCTGGTGAACCCTATCAAGCATTGGCTTATTTGGCCGGGTCATTGATCGTGGTTACCCTATTGAAAAACGCATGCCGCTTTCTGGCTATGAACTTCATGGTGCTGATTCGAAACCGCAGCGTTCAAGGCATGCGTGTCGGTGTGTACGAGCAGTGCTTGCACCTGCCTTTGGGCTTTTATACCAATGAGCGAAAGGGCGATCTGTTGTCGCGCATGAGCAATGACATGAAAGAAATTGAGTTTGCCCTCATGGTCTCTCTGGAGGCTTTGTATTTCATGCCCTTGAACATTTTACTCTTCTTGGGTGCCTTGTTGGTGTTATCGGCCAAACTAACGGGATACATTCTCTTGTTTTTGCCCCTAACAGCCGCCATAGTAGGTCTAGTGGGCCGCTCGTTGAGGCGCAAATCCGTCAAAAATCAGCAGCTTATGGGAACGGTCATGAGTTCCTTTGAAGAGACGCTGGGTGGAATTCGAATCATCAAGGCTTTTAGCGCCTCTTCGTTCTTCTTAAAGCGCTACCAAGAGCAGGACGAAGCCTATACCCGCAATAACATTGGTGTTCAGCGTCGATATGATCTGTCTTCACCCTTGTCAGAGACCATTGGTATTTCGGTTTCGGCCTTGTTGCTGTGGTTAGGGGGAAGCATGGTTTTTCAGGGTGAATTGAGCCCTGAATTGTTCTTGACCTACTTTGCCATTTTTGCCCAACTCATTCCTCCTTTTAAAGGGTTTAGCAACGCTTTGTATGCTGCACAAAAGGGTATGGCCTCTTTGGAGCGCATTCAAGAATTGGTGCATACAGAGCCCCAGGTTGGTCCAGTGCCTACAGGACAAAAGCCTGAGTTCGGGTCTTCCATATCCTTGGAAAATTTGCATTTTTCATACGGTTCTCAACCGGTGTTGAGCGACATCAATCTCAACATTTCCAAGGGTCAGACTGTGGCCCTGGTGGGCCCCTCGGGTGCAGGCAAAACTACCTTGACTGATTTGGTCGCTGGTTTCTACAAGCCTAGTTTGGGCAGTATAAAGATAGATGGTCATTCGACCGACCAGTGGCACGAGAATGACCTGCGCTTGTTGATGGCTATGGTGTCACAAGAAAGCATCTTGTTCAACGATTCGGTTCGCAACAACGTCGCCTTGGGTATGCCTGAAACACCCGAATCTCAGCTGATTGATGCCTTGAAGGCGGCTCACGCTTGGGAATTTATTTCTGAGATGCCCGACGGTTTGGATGCAAACATTGGGGAACGCGGTTCGCGCCTATCGGGCGGACAAAGACAGCGTTTGGCTATTGCCAGAGCCTTGTTGCGCAACCCTGAGATTTTGATCTTGGATGAGGCCACCAGTGCTTTGGATTCCCAAAGTGAAAAGGTGGTTCAACTCGCCCTTGGCGAACTGATGAAAAACAGAACCTCGATTGTCATTGCTCACCGCTTGAGCACGGTTCAACACGCCGATCTCATCGTAGTCATGGACCAAGGAAGAATCGTGGAGCAGGGCACTCACAACGAATTGCTGGCCCAGTCCGGATTGTATGCGAACTTGATTAAGCTTCAGCAGTTGGGTTGAGGTCCTCGTCTTCGCTGATTGTTGAATGAGTCGATTCTGAGGTAGTCTCTTCAACTGAATCGGCGGCTAGCGTGGTATCGGCTGGCTCTTCTTCGTTGGTTTCAACACTGGCCTCTACGGCAGGGGTTTCAGGCTCCTCAATGACTACAGGGTCGTATGGGCGTTGTCCAATCAGACGCTCGATGTCGGCTTTGAAGATGATTTCCTTTTCAAGTAGCTCTTTGGCCACGGTCTCTACTTGGTTCTTCTTCTCGGTCAACAAAGCGATGGTACGGGCATAGGCTTCGTTGATCAAACGGCGAACCTCTTCGTCGATCATCTGAGCGGTGACCTCTGAATAAGGGCGCTGGTATCCGTATTCGCCCTGCGGATCGTAGAAACTGACCTGACCTACCTTTTCGCTCATGCCGTACATGGTGATCATGCTGTATGCGAGTTTGGTGATGCGTTCCAGGTCGTTTTGGGCACCGGTAGAGATCTTACCGAAGAAAATTTGCTCTGCCGCACGTCCACCCAAGGTCATGCACATGGAGTCCAGCAATTGCTCTGTGCGATACAAATATTGCTCTTTGGGCAAGTATTGGGCATAGCCTAATGCGGCTACACCACGGGGAACAATCGATACCTTCAACAAGGGATCAGCGTGTTCCAAAAACCAACCCGCAATGGCATGGCCGGCTTCGTGGTAAGCCACGATTGATTTTTCTTCAGGAGAGATGATTTTATTCTTCTTCTCCAATCCACCAATGACACGGTCAATGGCGTCTTGGAAATCACCCATTTCGACTTCTTCCTTGCCTTTTCTAGCGGCAATCAAAGCCGCTTCGTTGCATACGTTTGCGATTTCAGCTCCCGCAAACCCGGGAGTCTGAGCCGCCAATTTATGGGCGTCAACATCGGCGTTGAGCTTAGTCAGAGGGGTCAAGTGCACCTTGAAGATGTGCTCACGTCCCACGATATCAGGACGATCAACCGAAATATGTCGATCAAAACGACCGGGTCGCAACAAGGCGCTGTCCAATATCTCGGCACGGTTGGTAGCCGCCATAATGATGACTCCGGAATCTGTGCCAAAGCCGTCCATTTCTGCCAGCAATTGGTTCAGCGTATTCTCACGCTCGTCGTTCGAACCTTGGTAATTGTTCTTGCCTCGGGCACGACCAATGGCATCAATCTCGTCAATGAAAATAATGGCCGGAGATTTCTCTTTGGCTTGTTTGAACAAATCGCGCACGCGACTGGCCCCTACGCCCACAAACATTTCTACGAAATCAGAACCGCTCAATGAGAAGAAGGGTACACCTGCTTCACCGGCCACAGCTTTGGCCAACAAGGTTTTACCTGTACCTGGAGGGCCTACCAACAATACACCTTTGGGAATTTTACCTCCCAGGCTGGTGTATTTTTTGGGATGCTGCAGAAAGTCTACGACCTCCATGACCTCTTCTTTGGCTTCTTCCAAACCGGCTACATCCTTGAAGGTGACATTCACCTTGGTGTCTTTATCAAACAACTGAGCACGGGCACGGCCAATGGAGAAGATGTTTCCTCCTCCGCCACCACCAGCGCCACCGCCCATACGGCGAAAGAACATGTTGCTGATGAGCAAGAAAATGGCAATGAAGAATACCCACTGAAAGAGCTCACCAAAGATGTCGCTGTGCGATTCGTATGCGATGACCAAATCGTTGGGCCCGATAGCGGTTTCACCAGCGGCTTTTTTCTTGGCCAACTCCTTTTTGAGGTTTTCTACTTCTTGGTTGAAGTAGCCTTTTTCAATTTCAAAGCTGAAGTTGGGCTCAGTTGAACCGAGTAGGTCTTGGTTGGACTTGTTCTTTTTGTAGCGACTTTGCTGACTGGCATCTCGTGTCAAAAAAACTTCGAGGAAACGGTCGTTGACCAAAACCATTTTCTTGACATCGCCCTGCACAACCATATCCCGGACCTCGTTCCAATTGGAACTCTGACCAGCGCTGCGAGGAAAAATGCTTATGGCTAGGAAAACCAGAAACAGTATACCGTAAATCCAGTAGGGATTAAAGCGAAACCCATTGCCACTTGGCTTAGGAGTATTGGGTTGAGAGGAGTTATCCATGAATGCTCTACACTTACAATTTTGGAACCAATAGGTTCATTCCGCTCAAATCTACGACATAGCCGAAATTCGACTGCCACATGGGCCGAAAAATCGACGGGTCTGCAATTCTGTCAGTTCACCGAGGGCCAACGGTAAATTAAGCCTTGCGGTAGCTCTGGAGTGCTTGACCCACCTTGTACACGTCTTCAAAACTGTTGTACATGGGTACCGGTGCCATGCGAATCACGTTGGGTTCTCTCCAGTCGGCGATGATGCCCTGTTTTTCCAAATGCTCAAAAACCTGCTTGCCATGGTCATCGGTCAACAAGGAAAGTTGTGCCCCCCGCGACTTTGGAGTGATCAATTGCAGCTCCAAGTCAGGATTTTGAGCTTGGGCGTCTTGGATGCATAATTCCAAATACGCGGTCAATCGCTGGCTCTTCGCCCTCAAGTTGCTCATGCCTGCTTTGTGAAACAACTCCAGGCTAGACAAATGCACGGCCATGCCGAAAACAGGGGCGTTGCTGAGTTGCCATCCGGCGGCACCAGGCTCCGGAATGTAGCCGCGCTTCATTTGAAAGCGAACGTCTTCTTTGTGGCCCCACCAGCCAGCCAGACGGAATGTGCTGGGATCCAAACCATGGGTTTCGTGCACGAAAATGCCTGAGACATTGCCTGGACCACTGTTCAAGTATTTGTAAGAACACCAAGCCGCAAAATCGACGCCCCATTGATGCAGTTGCAAATCGATGTTTCCGGCTGCATGAGCGAGATCAAATCCGGCCAAAGCGCCAACTTCGTGCGCTTTTTGCGTGATGCTGGGAATGTCGAAGTATTGACCCGTGAAGTATTGAACACCAGAGAAAAAGACCAGTGCGATCTCGTTTTTATGCTCTTCGAGGGCCTGTAAAATATCTTCGTTTCGCAGCGAATGCTCGCCTGGACGAGGAGCCAATTCGATCACCGCATCGTCATAGGAATAACCGAATTGAATAACCTGTGATTCAACGGCGTACATGTCGCTGGGAAAAGCTCCCGCCTCCATGATGATTTTGTAACGAGGGCCGTTGGGACGGTAGAAACTCGCGAAAAGTAGGTGCAAATTCACCGTCAACTGATTCATTACCACCACTTCGATGGGCTGTGCACCCACCACTTCAGCGGCATAATCGGTCAGGAATTTGTGGTAATGAAACCAAGGTTTGCGGCCTTGGAAATGACCGTCTACACCAAATTTGGCCCAGTCTTCCAATTCTATTTTCAGCGCTTGTTCCGCTCCTTTGGGTTGCAATCCCAGTGAATTGCCGCACAAGTAAACGACAGGTTTTTCTTCAGCCGTTTGAGGGAATAAGAATTCAGCACGAAAAGGGGCCAGGGAATCCTGTTGGTCTTGAAGCTGAGCAAAGGCTAAGGTGTTCTCCATACGATCGCAGTGCTACAAAGGTACAATGCTCGTTTCGCTAAAGCCTTATTGCCCCAGCACTATAGGTGAAGTGTACTTAAACTCAAGGAAAGAGCGGTTACAGCTTGGTCACCAAACTCAAGCCATCCCGAAGCGGCAAAAGCGTGGTGCTAATTCCCGGCCGTTGGGCGAGATGTTGGTTGAAGGCGTGCATGATGCTCGTGTCCTTGTCGTTTAACTGGTCTTCTTCTTTCAGAACTCGATCGCTCCAAAGGGTATTGTCAAACAAAAGGACGCCACCAGAGGGCATAAGAGGCAAACAGGTATCCAGATAAGCTTGGTAATTGCGTTTGTCGGCATCCACAAACACGAAATCAGGAGAGATATTCAGCTGCTGAAGGACCGTTAAAGCTTCGCCTTGGTGCCATTGTACACGGCTCATGATGGGGTCGCCTTTCCAAAACTCTTGGGCCTTGTAAAGGGATTCTGCGTCGGCTTCGATGCTATGAATGGCAGAATCAGTGGAAAGATTCTCGGCTAGACAGTAGGTGGAGTAACCGCTGAATGCCCCAATTTCCAAGACGCAGCTGGGTTGTTTGATGCGAACCAAGTCGCTCAAGAATCGACCTTGGAGTTGGCCACTTAACTGCCTGGGATTCAAGAATTTTCTCCATGTATAAACACTCAATTCCCTGAGTTTGTCGGGTTCTTGACTGCTGTGTTTTTCGCAATATTGTATGCGTTCTGTCTGCCAATCTTTGTGCATTCTAAGCCCTTTGTCAAAAATGAGTTGCATAATAGCGTGAAAAATCTATTTTCGCGTTCAAATCAGACACCTATGTATTGGACTTTGGAATTGGCAAGTTACTTGGACGATGCTCCATGGCCTGCTACAAAAGATGAATTGATCGACTATGCGATTCGCTCAGGAGCTCCTTTGGAGGTCGTAGAAAACTTGCAAGAGTTGGAAGACGACGGAGAGCCTTATGAAAGTATTGAGGAAATCTGGAGCGATTACCCCACAGACGACGATTACTTCTTCAACGAAGATGAACTTTAAGGGTTGAGCATTTCAACCACGCGTTGGCGCAAAGTGTCAACGTTTTCTTTGTGCGCCGCTGAAATAAAGACAGCAGGAGCATTTTCTTTGGCTATCCAGCTGTCTTCAAACTGGGCAATGTTCATATCGGTTTGGCCCACGTAAAAATCATCATCCTTCCCGTGGAAAGCATCCATCTTGTTGAATACAATCAATTCGGGTTTGTTGGAGGCACCGATGCTGTGCAGGGTTTCCTTGACCGATAGCATTTGGCTCTCGTACAAGGGATTCGAAATGTCGACGACGTGAATCAGCAAGTCAGCCTCCAAGGCCTCGGCCAAGGTACTTTTGAAGCTCTCGACCAATTGGGTGGGCAATTTTCGAATGAATCCTACCGTATCGCTCAGCAAAACAGGAACGGGTTTTCCAAACTCCTCTCGCTCGTCGTTGAGAACGACTTTCCGAACGGTTGAGTCCAAGGTGGCGAACAGTTTGTTTTCCACCAAAACATCGCTTTTGGATAACACATTCATGATGGTACTCTTGCCCACGTTGGTGTAACCCACCAGAGCCACTCGGTGCTCACCCTTGCGCGAAGCACGCTGGGTTTGGCCTATTTTCTCAATGTGCTCCAAACGCTCGCGCAATTTGCTGATTTTGTTGCGCAGGGCTCGGCGGTCGGTTTCAATTTCGGTTTCACCCGGTCCTTTCATGCCAATGCCCCCTTTTTGTTTGGACAAGTGGGTCCACATACCCGTCAATCGAGGCAAGAGGTAAATGCTTTGGGCCAGTTCCACCTGGGTTTTCGCTTGGGCCGTTTGGGCGTTTTTGGCAAAAATATCCAGGATCAAATGCGTTCGAGTCAGAACCTTGACGTTTTTCAGATCGGTTTCCAAGTTGCGAATTTGGGCCGGGCTGAGCTCGTCGTCCAATACGGCGATGTCGATTTCGTGCTCGGCTACATAGGCTTGAATTTCCTCTAATTTTCCTTTTCCTACGTACGATTTGGGATTGGGATGATCGAGCTTTTGCACGAATCGCTTTTTGGGTGTTGCTCCAGCTGTGCGAACCAATTGATCGAGCTCATCCAGGTATTCCTGGCTGCTCAGTTCCTGGAATGGGGTTTCAACGGCTATAAGAATGGCCGATTCTTCGGCTTTGGCCGTTTCGTGCAGCTTTTTTCGCATTTACAAGGCAAAATTAACGGGCGGTTTGGCAAATACCGGTGCTTGGGGCAAATTTGAATGTGCGCACGCTTGTTTTCTTCGCCTTGAGCAGCCTTTTGTCTGCCTCCTATGCCCAAAGAGTGGTGATGTCGAACAAGCCCCAGATGTACGAACGACGAACGCTGTATCACAAAGCTCTAGGAGAAAATGAGGAGGGAATCTACACGCTTAATTACTCTAGCTTGGATTTGGGAGATGGATTCAACATTGAATGGTACGATCCTGAGTTTCGCTTTTTGCACGAACGGCACATAGAAGGCCCAAAGGGTCAGCAGGTCATCAAGGTCTTTTTGAATAAAGACCGTATTCAGTGGCTCTGCCTGGACAGTCGAAAAAGAGATTCAGCCCAGTTGGTGCTGTATTCCTTGAACGGTCAAATGGAAGGCGACATTCAGTCGATCGCGCTGGGGAAATTACCCATTCAATCGATCGATTTGGATCAAGTCAATGTGGACTTTTCGGCTGATCGACAACACTTGATATTCTTGGCTTTGGCCGATCATTCATCGGGGTCTCAATTGCACATGCGCAGTTTCAATACCTTGGAAGGATCGCTGGTGGCCGCCAAAGACACGGTTTTGTCTCTTCGCGACAACGATTGGTATTGGTACGCTTCAGATGCCAACAATCAGGGAGATGCATTGGCGGTGTTGCGATTGTATCAATCGACCAAGAGCATTGCGCGAAGCAACTTCGACAAAGAGTCGATGGCCTGTTTTTGGAATGGAGCGTCGCTGAAGGTTTTTCCTTTCTTGCAGGAGCAGGTCATTGGTGATTTGGATGTTGTGGCGCACCCCAGTCAACGTCTGTTTTGCCTGGCGGGTCTTTACAATGGCAAAGAGGCAATGGAATCAAAAGGGAGTTTTCGGTGTGTGGTAGATTCAACGGCTACTTGGAGTGAAAATCTACATCCATGGACAGATCCTGTTTTGACCCTAATGGTAGGAGAAAAGGCGAGGAAAAAAGGGGTACTTCCTGAACACTTTCAAGTGCGAAAGTTGTTCTGGCTCAGCGATGGGGGATTGAGCATGGTGCTGGAACAGTTCTATGAATCCAAGCAAATGGAAACCTATTATCTGAATGGAGTACCCCAAACGTCCACCAAGACCTTGTTTACATTCGGGGATATTTGCATCGCTTTGACGGGGCGTCCCGGACTATCCGATACAGCGGTTTTGGTTCGAAAAAACCAAGTAGCCTCGCCGAGCAATTCCTTTCTCTTGGGCTTAGGAGTCTGCCAAACCGACAGCGAATTGCACATCATTTACAACGATGACATTGCCCGTAGCAATCGAGTGATGGACGCGGTCATTGGGCCTGATGCCGGTATTCGGCGCGTGGCATTGCTCGACAGTGAAAATACCTATAGTACCATTGTTCCCGAAGATGGACGCCAAACCGCGTTTGGATCCTTTATCTTGCCGATCTATCGGGATAAGCAGTGGTATTGGATGCAATTATTGACCTATGATTAAGACCTTCACCAATAAGAGTATCACCGTATTTGTCTTCGTGGTGTTGATGGCCGCTCTGCTTCGGTTAATGGGGGTGGCTTGGGCCTATGAACCGGGTTCCATTCGCAGCGGTGCCTTGCAGGGCTTCTTCAGAGGTTTGCACAACTATCCCTGGTTGTCGGCTTTGATAGCCCTGTCTTTGACCTTGTGGCAAGGGTTCACTTGGAATAATTTGGCTCAGCGATCGGGCATCATTGCTAGTTCATCGGGCTATTTGTTGCCTCTGGTATACGTTTGCTTGGCCTCGTTTTATCCGGCCAATTTGTACTTGAGCAATTTGGTGATGGCCAATTCGCTCTTTGTGTTGGGCTTGGGTTTGTTGGCCTCTCAGTCACAATCTCAACGGCATTCTCGTCAATTGTTCTATGTGTCATTGTTGTTTGGATTGGCTAGCTTGATCGTTCCAGAAACCTATTGGATGTTGGTGTTTTTGATTGTGGCGGTAATGGTGTTCAAGACCATACAATTCAACGATGTATTGGCCATATGCTTTGGAATGGCCATGCCGTTTTTCTTCCTTTACAGCCTGAATGAGTTGTTTGCCCCGGCTGAATCCACTTGGCGGGCAGCGAGCATTTTTCAAATACCGACATCCCAATTCTCGGCCGTTCACTGGGCTGCCGTTGATGTTGTTCCTCTTTTGCTGGTTTGTGTGCTGGGAATCATGGGTTTGGCTCGTGCGCTGTTCTCCTACTACAAGAACAACACAGAAACGCGCAGAAGCTTGCTGACACTGACCTTCTTTACCGTCTTTGGTTTGATTTTGTTGTTGCTGCGCTGGGAGAGTTTGCCTCAGTTCTATTTGATCTTGATGCTACCCCTTTCCCTGTTCGTCAGTTCCTTGTTGATGTCCACTCGAAAGCCTTGGTTGGGTTCCGTATCATTGGTATTTGTGTTGCTCATGCAGCTCATTTCTGTGCACCATAAACACTGGTCCTTGCTCGATACCCTCTGGTCTTGGATCATGCCCTTTTAATTAGGGCCAAAGGCTAGGGAGGTGCTTTTGGTTGGATTGGACCAACTGACCCATGATATCGGCCACCACCGCCAATTGCTCGTTTGACCATTCGTTTCGACTGGCGCCCGTTTGCATGTAAACGCGCATCAATGCGTAGGCCAAATCACTGTCGGCTTGGTATCGTTCGATGTACCGACTGTCGATGAAGCGTTCGACCCCGGCAATGGCTTGTGGAAATGCTTGTTCATTCAGCCACTGAGCAATCTGTGGAAATGCCGTTTCCAAATCGCTGTACATGTGTTGAGCCGCCTGCGGATGCAAAGTCAACAGGGCTTTGTCCAAGCTCAACTCGATGGCCACGTGCAGACCAAAATAAAAGCGCGGAATTTGCACAGATTCAAAGGCTGTTCGAACTGAATCGCGGTTCTCGGAATACAGAATTTTGAAAAAGGGGTGTTGGTGAAACCAGGCATCTCGTTGCAAATGCTGACGAGCTCCTCGGTGCCAATCAAGGGGATGAACTTCCTCTTTCCAGTTGGGCTTGAACTGCCCCTTGGAAGCATTTCGAATCAAGTCTGGCCCCAAGAGTCCGGCATTGTACAAGCTTTGCCCTTCTTGGTGATCAAACACAAAATGCCCCAGAAAATTCATGCCCAAATATAGGGGGCGGCAAACCGTATGCTCTGGGAAATGTTATACGATCATGGGTTTTTGGATTCGACCATTCACCATCTGTTTATTTCTTTGTTGTGCCGCTGTGTCGTGCCAATCCCTTCCTCATACTCCCACCATGACTGATACCCCTTCTGTGACAAAAACCGATGCCGAATGGCTCGAACAATTGGGCCCAGACGCCTACCGTGTGCTTCGCCAAAAAGGAACCGAACGACCCTTTAGCAGCGAGTTTGAAACTTTGTGGGAGGACGGAATCTACCGTTGCAAAGGATGCGGTTCGGAATTGTTTGCCTCTGAAACCAAGTTCGATGCGGGTTGCGGCTGGCCAAGCTTTTACCAAGCCATTGATTCTTCGCGAATTCTAGAGAAACGAGATGTAAGTCATGGAATGATCAGAACCGAGGTGCTGTGCGCCCAATGCGGAGGTCATTTGGGTCATGTATTTCCCGATGGTTACGGCCAACCCACTGGCTTGCGTTATTGCATCAACGGCATAAGCTTGGACTTTGATTCGGAACAGGATTCTGACAGCGAGTCCCAAGGGGATTCCAGTCAAAATCCGTAATTTGCTAGGCTCATGGAGCCTGCCCCTAAACTCTTTTTACTGGATGGAATGGCGCTGATTTACAGAGCCTTCTTCGCTTTCAGCCAGAATCCCCGAATTACCTCAAAAGGCCTGAACGCCAGTGCCATGTTTGGGTTTACCAATACTTTATTGGAAGTGTTGAGAAAGCAAGGTCCCAGCCATTTGGCTGTCGTTTTTGATACCGACAAGCCCACGGCTCGACACATCGAGTTTGAAGCCTACAAAGCCCAGCGGGAGGCCATGCCTGAAGATTTGAGAAAGAGCATTCCATACATCTTTCAAATCATCGAAGGATTCAATATTCCCGTCATCACCAAAGACGGTTATGAGGCCGATGACATCATCGGTACGCTGGCCTGGCAGGCGCACGATCAAGGTTATCAGGTGTACATGATGACTCCCGATAAAGACTTTGCGCAATTGGTGCGCGATGGGGTGTACATCTACAAGCCGGGCCGAGCTGGCATTGGAGATGAAATCTTGGGCGTTCCTGAAGTATTGGCCAAATGGGAAATCGAACGCGTAGACCAAGTCATAGACATCTTGGGCCTGTGGGGCGATGCCGTTGACAACATTCCCGGCGTGCCCGGTGTGGGCGAAAAGACGGCTAAAAAATTGATTGCCGATTGGGGCTCGGTCGATAACATCATTGCCAATGCCGCGTCCTTGAAGGGAAAGCTGGCAGAGAAATTTGTAGAATTTGCCGATCAAGCTCGTTTGAGCAAGCGCCTAGCGACCATCGATACCGCTGTACCCCTAGACTTGACCCCTGCTGATTTGGCCTTGGGCGAGTGGAACAAAGAGGCCTTGATGGAGGTCTTTGCCGAATTGGAATTTAGAGGTTTGACTCAGCGGGTTTTGGGTATGGATGCTCCCATGATGGAGAGCACTGAAGTCCCTAAGCGCCCTGCTTCCAATCCCAACCAAACCGACCTATTTGGCTTTGAGGAGGAAACCCCTACTCCCGTCTATCAAACCCTATCCGACCTAGAGCATCGATATGTAACGGTCAACAGCCCTGAAACTTGGGCGGAATTGCAGCAGTGTTTTGAAAGCCATTCGGAATTCTGTTTTGATACAGAAACCTCAGGTGTCGATGCCTTGACGGCTGATTTAGTCGGCCTGTCGTTTTGTTTCAAAGAAGGAGAGGCTTATTACATACCGGTGGCTCAAAACACCCAAACGTTGGAGTTGTTTGCCGCCCCTGTTGCGGGCAGCGAAAAGGGTCTAAGTGCAACTGAAACTTTGTCCAAGCTTCAACCCTACTTTGTTTCGAATGCTCTAAAGATTGCCCAGAATTTGAAATACGACTGGGCGGTATTGAACAAGCATGGATGCCAGTTGAAGGGGCCCTATTTCGACACGATGTTGGCGCATTATGTGCTTGAGCCTGATAAGAGGCACAACATGCAAGTCTTGAGCGAGCATTATCTGGGTTATACCCCCATTAGCATCGAAACCTTGATTGGGAAAAAGGGCAAAAACCAAGGCACCATGGCCGATGTTCCTTTGGAGCAAATCGCTGAATACGCCGCCGAAGATGGCGATGTGACCTACCGCTTGTACGGAAAACTGAAGTCAGAATTGGCCGAGCGAGGACTGGAATCGGTGCTGAATGACATCGAACTTCCCTTGGTTTCGGTTTTGGCCGAAATGGAAGCAGAAGGAGTGCGGGTGGATACCGCTTTTTTGCGCGATTACAGTCAATTGTTGACCACCCAAGCCATTGCCTTGCAAGATAAAATTCATGGCCATGCCGGCCAATCCTTCAATGTGTCTTCCCCTCAGCAAGTGGGAGCCTTGTTGTTCGATCATTTGAAGTTGTCAGACAAGCCAAAGAAGACCAAAACCGGCCAATACCAAACCGATGAAGAGACCTTGTTGTCTCTGGCTGGCAAGCACGAAGTGGTTCAACAGATATTGGATTTTAGGGCTTTGCAAAAGCTCAAGAGCACCTATGTGGATGCCATTCCCCAATTGGTCAATGCCAAAACGGGCCGGGTACACACCCATTTCAATCAGGCTGTAGCGGCCACAGGCCGTTTGAGCAGCCAGAATCCCAACTTGCAAAACATTCCCATTCGCACCGAGTTGGGTCGTGAAATTCGCAAAGCATTTGTGGCTCGCGATCCCCAACATGTCTTGCTCAGTGCTGACTATTCCCAGATTGAATTGAGGGTCATTGCTCACATCAGTGGGGATCAGGGCATGAAAGAGGCCTTCATTGCCGGACACGACATTCACACCGCTACGGCCGCCAAGGTATGGGGAGTAGAGATTGGGGAAGTGGACAGCGACATGAGGCGCAAAGCCAAAACCGTCAACTTTGGTATCATTTATGGAATATCAGCTTTTGGCTTGAGCCAGCGAGTGGGGATTTCGCGTTCAGAGGCCAAAGAGATCATCGATCAGTATTTCATTCAATTCCCGGGCATCAAATCCTACATGGATTCGACCATTGAAGGGGCTAGGAGCAAAGGATACGTGGAGACCATATTGGGCCGCAGGCGCTATGTGCCCGATGTGAACTCCAGAAACGCCACTGTTCGCGGTTTTGCCGAGCGAAACGCCATCAATGCCCCTATACAAGGATCGGCGGCTGATATGATCAAGTTGGCCATGGTTCGCATTCAAGATTGGTTGAAAGCTGAGCAATTGGACACGCGCATGACCTTGCAGGTGCACGATGAATTGCTGTTTGATGTACCTCAGCACGAACTAGAAGTGGTGCGTGAACCCATTGTCAATTTGATGCAAAATGCCCTGCCTCTGAGCATACCCGTTTTGGTGGAAAGTGGGGTAGGCAACAATTGGCTAGAAGCCCATTAATTGAAGAAATTCCATACCACGGCTAAGCGCAAACGGGCCGGAAGAATGGGGTAGGCATAGGTGCTTTCGTAACGAGAGTTGAACCCCGAATAGTACCACCATTCGTTTAGGTGTTCGTATTTGATCGAGATGTCAACCGATTGAATTCGACCGGTAAAGAAAACATCCAGGACCGGATAGTTTCCGAGTTGAACGCCACCTGCCGATGCCGCATAAAAGGATCCCAAATCTGGGCGGTACATCCAAGCGGTGTAGGCACTCGTGGTCTTTGCATCTATACCCAAACGGAAGGCCAAGGCCTCTTGAAAGGCAGACCCTTGAAAATAGGTGCTCAAGGCCAGCCAGTGCTTGGGCCATAGACCTTCACTCAGGTTGGAGTTGTTGTTGATGCGAATGACTTGACCCTGATAGCGCAGCCAAGCATGGAAATGCTTTCCAGCCATCAATCGCTGTTGAATGCCGCCTTGGATATACTGCCCATTGGCCGAGCTCAGTTGGGCTTGGGCCCTGTCCAAGTCATCTTGAGCAAAGGCATAGCTGCGCTCAAACTGCCCGGCTGATAGGCTGATTTGCTGCCCATCGGCTGACCAAATCAAAGACAATTTGTTGGACTGCCCGAATCGGTTGGGGTTCCAAGTTCCGTTTAGGGCTTGGCTTTGAAAGGAGGCTTCAAATAGAGAAATATGGCTTCGTTCAGCAGAGGCCTCGAGTTTCAAGGAATGCTGGCCCATTGTGTGTACGGCCGTGTACCGAAAATGGTAATCTCCCGATTTGTATCCCGAGCCAAAGGGGTTGCTCAGCAGAGAAAAATGCTGATTCAAACTCTCGCCTTGATGGGCCCCTTCGAGTGCCAATCCAATGGTCTTTACACGCTGTTCTCCGCCTGTTTTATGAAAGACGCTGCCGCTCTCAGCGCGGACATGGGCGGTTATCCAGAAGTGCTCCGTTTGCTTCCTGACTCCTAGAGCCTGTGACCAGCGGTGGTAGGCGCTGGAATCGCTTAACTCATCGTCAATGAAGCGGTGGTAAAACGCAGAATCGGGCGATGCGTCGCTGTATTGGTAGTACAGGCGTTCATTCTCCAGTTTGTATTCCAATGCCCAGCTAGTATCAGCCAACTTATAACGGGTGTAAACGGTTTGGGCATTGCGTCGAAATACCGATTGAGCTTGCAGGTTCCAAGGCTGGTAAATGCCGAAGGTTCTCAAAGCTGCTCCAAGGCTGTCGGGTTGCCAATAAAAGCTGCTGTCGTTGTACAAGCCTCCGTTTTCGTTTCGTCTGGCCCGGTTCCAGGTCACAATGCTCTGTTGGGTCAAGCGACCGTTGGGGCTCACAAAATGGCTTCCCCACTGAATGTTGCGAAACAAATGATCTTGGTTCGAACCAGGGTATTGATCTTGATTCAAGACCGAGTTGTAGCGAACTGTGCTATTCCAAGTGGGAGAAAAATTCTGGCTGTGAAGGGCCTGCAAACCAATGAATCGCCCGTCGCCTTGGCTATAATGAAAGCGGGTGAAAGGCATGCTAACCTGATAAAATTCAAACGAATCGCTGCTTTGCAAAAGCGGGCCATAAGGGTTGAGGCCTAATCGAATTCCCGATTCACGATGCGGGTTGAAGGTCAAGGATTGAGTAGGGCCATTGTTGAGTCCTAGGGTGGCCAAGGGTCCATTGTAGGTTTGGTCAAGGGTGTACAGCCGGGCGGGCAAAGCTTTGCCAAAGCTGGAGTCGTAGGGGCGAAAATCTTGCCCGTTCCAAAGGGATATGGCTCCTGCCACCGGCGGATACTGCTTGACCTTCGAAGCCGATCGCTGCGCGCGATTCAGGCTGTCGAGCCGAGCCAAACTGTCATTCAATTCAGGGGCGGTTACAAAATCGCCCATGTCTAGGATTTGACCTTGTGCAGGAAAAACACTTAGCGTAAAAACGCAAAGGCCCAGCAACCGGAGGAATTTATTTCCCAGCATTGGGGGCAAAATTGCGCATAAAAAAGCAGAATAGGCGTCTTGCTTGTTATCTTAGGGCAATGAAGCTGCTGCTGCTATACCTGGGCATATTTCTCATGAGCTTGGTCAAGTATGCGGCAGCGGTAGCCATGGCCCTTGCTGCTGGTCATCCATGGTTGGGATTTCTCGTCTGCACCATCGGTGGTTTTTTGGGTTCATTTGGAATGGTCTACGGTGGGCGACACCTTCAACGGTGGTGGCAAAAGCGCCGCGGAAAAAACTCTCCTCAGAAGCGATTTACCCCCGTCAAGCGCAAGATGGTCTGGTTGCGCTCTCACGGTGGCTTTGTTCTCATTGCTGCCTTGAGCCCTTTGGTTTTGTCCTTGCCCATTGGCTGTGCATTGAGCATGACCTTCATTCACAGCCGAAAGCGCATTGTCTTGGGCATGTGGATTTCGGTGCTGTTTTGGAGTTCCTTGTTGTTCGGGATCCAAGCATTGGGTCAGAGTGCTCAAGCACAGGAAATTCTGAGTTTCCGCCAATGGTGGGACCAACTCTTTTAAGTTTCCCCAATCGGCAGAACTGATGTAACTTGCTTTCGCTATGCGAGGAAGATTTTGGGGTTTGGCGGCACTGTTGGTATTCACCACTGCCTGCAATCGAAAACCTACTGCTTGGGATATTGGAGCATCGGTACCCCTGTTTGAAACAGAAGTTTCTTTGGATCAAGTGGATGTCAAGTATTTGACATCTACTCCTTCTGATAGCAGTTATGTTCTGACCTACGACAATTTGGTGTACCGCTACCAAATCAACGATTTGCAAACCAGCGATACCGGAATCGACGTCTCCTTCAATTTGCGAAAGCTGCGCTTGAACGATCAGACCATCAGCAACAACATTACCCTGGCCCAAATCAATCCCATTTTTAGGGCTTTAGACGGACAAACCACCAGCATTCCCGCCCAAGACCAATCCAACTTGGCGCCCACTGACATCGACGCTTCGGCCTTCTTCGAAACGGCTACCTTGGATACCGGTTATTTGGACATCACCATTTCCAATGAGCTGCCCGTTGACATGGCTTTGGTGGTCTTTGAGCTCAGCAATGCCTCAGACGGCAGCATCGTGGCCCGCGATTCCTTTTTGAACATTCCCGCCAATGTGGGTTCGGCCACGAAAACCATCGACCTACGCGGCAAAACCGTAGAAAAAACCCTGAAGGGATCCATCAAGCGATTGGTCACCTTGGCCAGTCCTGGTGCTGTGCTCATCGATGCAGATAAAGGATTGAAAGTAGATTTGGCCGTGCGTCAATTGCGTCCCTCCTACGCCGTTGCGGCTTTCCCCACCCAAGATGTGATCGACGAAGACGTGGGCATCACCATGTACATGGGTGGAGCCGAAATCAAGACTTTCAAGGTGGCCACGGGTCGCCTGAAAATTCACTTGGAAAGCACCATTCAGGAAGATATGAGCATGGTCTTGGCTCTGCCTGGAGCCATCAAAGATGGCCAAGCTTTCTACCAAGAAGTCAAATTGCCGGCGGCTCAAGCAGGTGGGGTCTCGGTGCGCGATGAGATCTACAACATGGGCGGCTATGTGCTCGATTTTCGCGGTAAAAATCCGACGGTGAAAGACACGGTCAATACCTACCACCAAATCCTCAAAGTCACGATGGATTCCAGCGGTCGCAAAGTGGCGGTGGGCTTGAGTGACAGCATTCGCATCACTTATACCATGGAGGCCATGACCCCCGAATACGCCATTGGCTTTTTGGGGCAATCGCTGGAGAGAAGCGGTCCGGAAAAGGCCGGATTTGAATTGTTCAAGGGCTTGAGTGGCAACCTGGGACTGGAAGATGTCAAAGTGAATTTGGTCATGCGCAACAGCATTGGGGCCGACGGCCGGGTCAAGCTCTACGAACTCAAGGGAGAGAACATCTTTGACGATCGCTTCGTAGCCTTGAACTCCTGGGCCATCAATTCTGATTTCTATGTTTCAGCGCCGCCGTTTCAACGAGGGGCTTATACCGAGACCATCATGAGCATGGACGCCAACAACTCGAACATCAAGGGCTTTTTGGAAAACATGCCTCAATTCTTGCACTACGATGTGGAATCAGAAGTCAACCCCTTCGGCAACGTATCGGGCTGGAAAGATTTCGTATTTGACGACAGTCGCTTGGATGTGTTTTTGAGGGTCGAAGCCCCTCTGAGTGCGAGTTTGGGTTCCATCATTTTGCGGGATACGCAGAAGGTCAATTTCAAATCACTGGGTGACATGCAGCGGGTCAAGAGCGGCTTTTTCATCTTGGATTTTGACAATGGATTCCCCATTCAATTTGGTTTGGACATTGTGCTTTTGGACGCCAATTACCAGCAGCTGCAAGCATTGGAAGTGGGTCCCGAACAATTCGTGGCTCAGGCCCAAGCCGATGCCAATGGCTTTCCCATCGCCTCTCGCCAAACCCAATTGCGCATTGGCTTGAGCAGAGAAAACGCCTGGGCTTTGAGCAAGGCCGAACACGTGCTGATTCGCTACAAGCTCGATGGTTCTTCAGGTGGAGTGAAGCGATTGTACAACCAATCAAAGGTCAAGGTGAAAGCCCGGGCTGAATTTGAATACGAAGCCCAATTGAACCCATGAGAAAAGCCCTAGTACTATTGATCTGCGCCGGCCTTAGCCGCGCCACAGCCCAAGAGATTCAACCGGGTTTCTACTTTGAATCAGGGTCGACAGCCTTGAGCCAAGCCATGTTGAACCGACTGGCCTTTGGCGGTTACATTTCTCCCGAAGTTGTGAGCCAGTCAGAGCCCAAATGGAAGGGCGCTGATCTTCGCAGTGGAGCCATGTACGAATGGAGTTTGGGCATGAATAGCCGCCCCATTGATTTAAAAGACAGCAGCCGTCAACTAAAGTTTCAAGGCGTGCATGTCGCACAATTCGGAGGTTTTGGGGCTCAACACAGCGGCGATGCCTTGAAGTTGGCCTTTCGCGGAAACTTGCCTTATGTGGGCGAAACCTTGGAGCTAGGCCACAATCGTTTGTTGGCCTATTCGGGTTTTGGCCTTCTGTCTGAATTCAAATACAAATCGCACTACATGGGTTTTGGTGTGGCCAACTATTCGAGCTACCGAAGCTTTGAGACCCATGACATGGTATTCAGCACTGATTCAGCAGCCGAGCGCCTGAGAATGAACGGGCAGTGGAGCAGCGTCAATGCTTCGGGCAACAATTTGGCCCTTCAGGGCTATTACCGTTGGTCGCATTTCAAAAATGACGGGGGTAGGTTCCAATATTGGTCGGCTTCGGTGTACAACATTGGTTTTTTGCACTTGTCCAAGGCTCAGGTGGAAAGCCGCGGGGCTCAATGGGACTTGAACAAGGGTTTTCGACCCTTGGCTTGGCAGGGAACCGATGAAGTGCAGTGGTCTCAATCGGTTTTGGCTCCCCGCGATTTGCAGGTGTCTGACTGGTTGACGAACAAGAAAGATACCTTGATCCAGGGCTTGGACATTCTCGAACAAGAGCGCAGCGGCTGGGTTTTGACTCCCTTTCGGGCGCAGTTGATGTACAATTCTCGCCGTGTTACGGCCATCGTCAATTACCGAAATCTGCCTGGCTTTGCACCCCGTTTGTCCCTTTCGCACAGTTTCAATGCTGGCTTCAAGTCGGGTCGCAGCATGGGCTTTTCTCCCATGATTTCTCTCGGCGGATGGGACACTTACGACATCAACTTCCAGTTTTGGTTCTTGAAATACAATCCCGAAGAGCCCATGAATCGCCTATCGGTGAATGTTTCTTTGCAGGGATTGGAAGCCTGGGCGGCTCCCCAAAAACAACACGGTGCGGGAGCAAGCCTGTACATTGGCTACCGCATTTGACCCAACTTGATCAGGGTCAAGTTTCCGAATTGCCCCAAGGTATCGAGTGATACACGGCGAGCTTGGAGCGCGGGTTCCAAACCTTCGCGGTAACTATTGCGGTCGTTGACGATCAATATTCCTTGTTTGCGACCCTCCAAATAGGGTGACATGACTTCCAAACTTAGTTCAGTCGAGAAATCAGGAGCCAATCGAATGCCTTGTCTTTTCAAAAAATACAAGGCCGTATTGGGTGAGGGGTCATAAGCGACAATAGGTTCCCAGCTCGGGTCTATTTCTCTCTTTAAAAAGTTGGCAATGGCGGTATAATCTTCTTTGTGTGAAATGGCGTTTTGGCACCAATAGTTGCCCTCTTCAAAACGGGATTGCACTTGAAAGCGCGCAGCTGGGGCATTGTGAAGAGGAATGTAAATCAGGGCTATGTTGGCAACCAAGGGCCATAGACCTATGATGACTCCCGACGACTGTACAAAGGCCTGGTAGGCGCTGAGGTATGCAAAAAAGAAAAAGGGCAAAAAGGCCAAGAGGTAGTAGTCGTGAAAATGAAATTGCCTTGAAAACAGCAAGAAGAGCCCTATGAAGCCGAGCAATAGCCAATAACTGAAAGCGGTGGTCCAGTGATTGAGCTGAAAGAGTTGCCGGCGAAAACCGAACATCCACAGGGCGATGATCAACAACAGACTGCTGGCAGGAAACAAAGTCTCGCCCCAAGTATGGGCGGCAAAACGGAAGTTTTCGACAAGCTCAGCCAGGCTGCTAGCAGGGTTAATGGCCTGCAGGAAATGCGGATTCTGGGTTTGGGCATACAGCCATTTGTTGTAGGCTAACCAGGCAAAAATGGGCAAAAAAGGAGCCCATAAGACCGGGTGTTGGCGGTGCTGGTAGGGCAAGGCTGGTTGTAAACTGGGTCGGAAACGCTGAGAGAGCAACAGGGCCAAGAAGGCCATGTGCGGCAAGAAATAGCTCACTTTTAAAAGCCCCGCTAGCGAGATGCCAACTCCATAGATCCACAAACTGCGCTGGGCATTGAGGCCGAAGTAGTAGCGCGTCAAATGGCATAGGGCGAACATGCTCAATCCCAAGGCGGCGGCATCGGGCAATGAAACGGCGCTGTAAAAGAACAGTACGGGTGAGCTCAACCAGGCAAAGGTGATGGCTAGGGCGTGCCAGTGTTTTCGGGTGAACAATTCGGCCATGCGATACGCTCCCCAGGCTCCTAAGACATGGAACAGGAGAACCCACAATCGGTACCAGATGGGCGACCATCCAAAGGCCTTGGCACACAAGGCTGAGAGGTAGGGAAGAAGGGGGAATTCGGTAGCCACGACCCCATCGGCAGAACGATCTTCCATCACACGGGGTTGGAAGAAGTTCATGGAAATGTCGAAGTAGTTGTAGGCTATGCCCATACGGTCGGCTTGAGCGCCTTGGTGCATGCCGAAGGGTTCGCTATTGAGAAATGGGAACCATTGGCCCCAAGCGTAAAATGCAATCAAAAGCCCCCAAAACGCCCAACGTTTATTGGTCTTCATGCTGGGTATTGCTTTCGCGAACGATGTAGCCAGGGCGTTGTTTGACGTTGTCGCTCACTCGACCCAGGTATTCGCCCAAAATGCCAATACCCAAGAGCTGAATGCCGCCCAAGAACAAAACGGAAATGTGTAGAGAGGTCCAACCGGGTTCAGTGCTGCCAAAGAATTTTTGGTACAAGCTGTACAGAATGAGCATGAAGGCAACGCCCGAAACTACAAAACCGCTCAACGTGGCCACTTTCAAGGGCCAGGTACTGAAGCCACTGATGCCGTCAAGGGCAAAACGCAGCATGCGGCGGTAGGAAAACTTGGTGTGGCCGCTCATGCGTTCCTGCCGATCGTATTCCAGAGCGGTTTGTCGAAAGCCAATCCAGGCAATTTGACCGCGCAAATACTTGTGCTGCTCGGGCATTTGGTTCAGGACCTTTCGAACCTTTTCGTGGATGATGCGAAAATCGCCGGTGTCAACAGGAATGTCGACCTGGGTGATGCGCGAAAGCAGTCGGTAGAATTGTTTGGCCGTGTAGCGTTTGAGCCAGGTCTCGCCGGCTCGGCTTCGGCGTTGGGCATAGACCACCTCGTACCCTTCTTGCGCTTTTTGCAACAATTCGGGAATCAATTCCGGCGGATCTTGGCCATCGCCGTCCATGAAGACTGTGTACTCGCCCCGGCTGGCCTGTGCTCCGGCACTCAGGGCCATTTGGTGGCCAAAGTTGCGGGAAAAGTCGATGTATTTGACCCGGTTGTCAGCCTGGCTGAGCTGAAGAAGCAAGGCCAAAGAGCGGTCTTTGCTGCCGTCGTTGACATAAATGACCTCGAAGGAAAGACCCTGCATGGCCTGGATTAGGCGGGTGTGCAGTGCCTCGATGTTGCCTTCTTCGTTGTAAACGGGAATGACTATCGATAGCAAGGGCTTTTCATTCGACATGAGACAAAAATAGGATTTTATCAGGCGAATGCCGGTGCTAACTTTGCGGTTCATGAAAGCCAAAAATTGGATTCCTAGCCTGCTTGTTGCCGCTATGGCCTTGATTGCCGGTGTTACTTATGCTTGCAACAGCTCCACTCCTAGCGAAGGTGAGCCCATCACCGTAGCCAAATTCGACGAGACCATTGCTTCTTCAAAGTTGACCATGGTTGATTTCTACACCACTTGGTGTGGCCCTTGCAAACGCATGGACCCCTTCGTGAAGCAAATTGCCGCTGATATGGCCGATCAGGTCACGGTCTTGCAAATTGATGCCGAAGCCCAGATGGACATCGCCGATCGCTACCGTTTGCAAGGTTACCCCACTTTGATCTTCTTCAAAGGAGGCCAAGTGGTTTACACCTCTTTGGGATACCAAGACTACGAGGGCATTCAAAGCCTGGTCAACAAGTACAAATAAGAATTGCAGAAAACGCAAAAAGCCAGGCATCACCCGGCTTTTTTTATGCATTTTGCAAAAGATTTTACAGAAATAAATTGAAGGTATCCCCGCGAAGGCCCAAGCGAAGGGTCTCCAAAGGAATGGCTTCGTGAGGAGCAATGTTGCCCAAGTTGACATTGGCGCCATACAACTCAATGAACCATACTTGTTGGCTCTTGATGGGAGCTTCCCAAATGATGTGTTCCAAGGGAATTTTGCGAATGATCTCGGCGACCAAGCCGGAGCGAACCTCACCGCTGTTGCGGAAAATGCCGACCGTTCCAGATTCACGCGCTTCACCGATTACTTTCCAAGCACCCGCTTCCAATTCGGTCTCCATTTGCTCGATCCACTCATAGGGAGGGATGATCTTCTCGGCGTCCTTGCTTCCTACCTCACTCAACACCGTAAAACTTTGGCTAAGCTGGTTGATGTAGGTGCATTTGTCATCGTGGTTCATGTCCAAGCTGCCGTCAGAAACTTCAGCGTGGGTCAATTTGCATTTGTCCAGCAATTTGCGGTAGTTGTCAAACTGATTTCGGGCGATGAAGGCTTCAAACAAAGTGCCTCCGAAATACACAGGAATTCCAGCTGACTGGTACAACTTGATTTTATCCTGCAAGTTGGGAGTCACAAAACTGGTACCGAAACCGAGCTTGACGATGTCGGTAATTTCGCTGCTCATGCTCAAGAAGTCTTCTACTTCTCTCAAGCTCAGGCCTTTGTCCATGACCATGGTCAAGCCACCACTGCGCGGTTTTTGGTTGCGCTCGGGCAATTGACTCAAATTAAAAAGTTCGCTATTCATATCGAAGGGTAGTGAATCGAAGAATGCATTCCAGGATGCTGGTAGCCTTTTTCAATTCCGGTGCAAAAGTAAACAAAAGGAAGTGCTCTTCGGGTGCAATCTCTAAGGCTTTTTCTAATACAAAGATGGCCGCTGGTTGGTGGCCGCAGAGGTAGCACAAGGCTCCCATTCTGTACAGCAACTGGGGGTTGCTGGGGTTGTTTTGAAGTCCCTGTTCGACAATTTCCAACGCCCGTTCCCGGTCTCCTGATTCGGAAACTGCCAAGCTGTAATCCAACCACAACTCAGGGGTATTGGGGTGCTCGATGCTCAAGGTCTCGTACAAAGGTTCCCATTGATCTTTGGACTCAATGCCCAAATAGGCCGAAGCCAAAACCAACCCATAATCGCTTTCGAATTTGTCCAAATCGTAGGCCTTTTCTAGATAGGGAATGGCCGCTGAATAGTTGCCTTCGTAATGGTAGGTTAAGCCCATCGAGTACCAGCATTCCGCGTCGTGAGGCTCCCGTTTGAGTACTTCTTTGTACAAAGCGCGACTGCCTTTGATGTCTCCCGTTTCGTAGTAGCTCCAGGCCAACAATCCCTCGATTTCTTGAAAGGTCTTCTTGGGGAATCGCTTCACTTGCTCGTTGTAGTGGGCAATCAATTGGCTGTATTTCTCTGATTCGTACAGGCACTCGAAGTAGGCCAGCCAAGCATCGGCAAAATTCTCGTGAATGGTGACCGCGTAGTCCAGGGCTGTCAAGGCCTTGTCAAATTCTCTCAGGGCCATGTGGGCCGAACCCAATACATACCAGGCCTCGTGATTGTAGGGATCCTGGTCGACAATCTTCTCGATCATGGGCAACAAGGCGTCCATGAGTCCCGTTTCGTCGGTGTTCTCCAGGTACTTTTCCAATATGCCATTCACTTCGGCGCCCAATTCCAGGGCCCGTTCCAAGACAGGCATGGCCAGGTTGTACTGTTTGTGGTGGAGCAACATGTCCAATACCTCTTCCAAAAGACCTTCGTCGTCGCCACAGGTATTGAGAGCATTCAACAGAGCATCGAGGGCCTTGTCGGGTTCGTTTTGCAAGCCCCAAATCATGGAATCCATGAAGATCAAGGTGGGTTCAAAAGGCGTGTAGGCCAGCGATTGCTCGATGTATTTGCGCGCTTTCTTGTACTTCTTCTCTCGAATCAGCCATTCGGCCATGTGTATGGCGAAGACCGGTATATAAGGAAAGCGTTGAAGACCCTGCTCGAGAATCAATCTCATGTAGGTGTCGGCTTTGAATTCGCCCTTGGCACTCGGAAATTGATTCGAGTAGTACTTGAAAAGCTCGATGAGTTCACGGGCCGAAAAAGAATCGCGGGATTTTCGTTCAAAATCTCTCGCCAATGCATTCAAATCGCCTTCGAAGGCATCGTCTTCTTCTTCGTCGTCCCAGTCTGAGGAGAAAAAGGGCATACCCAAAGTTAGGTTCGATGGGCTCCCATGGCGCGGCTTTGGCCGAGCGGTCTTCCACAACTTTCACACAAACCAACTGGTATCTCGCGCAAAGCCTTGTTCTGCCTACCTTCGCTGCATGCTCGAGTTGATGGGATTGGGGTTCATCAGCGGATGCTTAGTGAGCATCTCTCTGGGTTTCATCTTCTTTCTCTTGATTGAAACGGCCATTTCCAGCGGATGGAAGGCCTCCTTTTGGATCATTTTGGCCGTGCTCGCGGGTGATTCGATCTTGTTGGGATTGGCCCTTTTGTTCAGCCAATCACTGGCTCAAACGTTGAGCGAGTTTGGGCCCATTCTTCACTTGGTAGCGGGTCTCATGTTTCTGGGCATGGGCCTGTATCAATTTTGGAAACCGCGGTCGACCTCTCGGGCTTCCCAATCCAAAAGCTCCGCTCAGTTTGTACCCGCCTTTCTGATCAACGTGGGCAATCCCTCCAACTGGACCTTTTGGTTGGTGTTGTACAGTGCTCCTCCCGTTTCTTTGGCCAGTCTGGAGGGGAAATGGGCCTTTGGATTGTCGGTCTTGGCCAGCATAGTAGCCTATTCTGCGGTGGTATCGCTACTCGCGGCCCAAACAGGGAAATACTTGCCTGAGAAAAGTGTGTTGCGCATCAACCAAGTCGTTTCAATGGGCTTGGTCGCTGTCGGGTTGTACTGGTTATTCTTCGTGGGCTAGGTCCTTGTCTTCGCACAGTTCGGTGAGAACTCCACCCGTGCTTTTGGGGTGCAAAAAGGCGATTCGCTTGTTGTCGGCTCCGTCTTTGGGCTGGGTGTGAATCAGGTCAAATCCCTCTTCTGTCAAGGCGTTCATTCGCTGCTCGATGCCATTTACATCAAAGGCCAAGTGGTGCAATCCCTCTCCCTTTTTCTCCAAGAACTTGGCAATGGGGCTTTCTTCAGAAGTGGCAGCAAGAAGTTCGAATTTCACGCCATTTAACTCAAAGAAGCTGGTGATAACCCCTTCGCTTTCAACGGTTTCTCGCTTATAGGGTGCTATGCCCAACAAACGGGTAAACAAGGCCTCCGATTCCTCGAGGTCGCGAACGGCTATTCCAATGTGCTCCAATTTTTTCATAGATGACGAAGATCTTATTATCGAATTAACAACCTTTTCGCGGCTCAAGCGTTATTTTTGCACTTTAGATTTGGTCTAAATAAACACGCTAAACAGACATGAACCTGCCCATTTACCTCGATAACAACGCCACTACTCCGACTGATCCAAGGGTGGTGGAAGCCATGATTCCCTACTTCACGGAATTCTTTGGAAACGCGGCTAGCCGCAACCATCCTTTCGGATGGAAAGCCGAAGAGGCCGTGAGTTACGCTCGCGAACAAATTGCCGCCTTGATTGGTGCTAACGAAAAGGAAATCATCTTCACCAGTGGGGCGACCGAAAGTAACAACTTGGCGCTGAAGGGTGTGTACGAGATGTATGCGGCCAAGGGCAATCACTTCATTACGGTGAGCACCGAGCACAAAGCCATTTTGGATGCCTGCAAGCATTTGGAAAAGCAAGGCGCTGAGGTGACCTACCTATCGGTAGGCGAAGATGGTTTGTTGAACGTCGAGCAAATTGCCGAAGCCATGAAACCCGATACAGTGTTGGTTTCTGTCATGTACGGAAACAACGAATTGGGCGTGATTCAGCCCATTCGTGAAATCGGTGCCTTGTGCAAGGAGCGCGGAGTTCTGTTCCATACCGACGCCACCCAGGCCGTTGGAAAAATTCCCGTAGACGTAATGGCCGATCACATCGATTTGATGAGCTTCACAGCCCACAAAATGTATGGTCCCAAAGGTGTAGGAGCGCTATATGTGCGCCGCAAAAACCCAAGGGTCAAAGTGACTGCACAGCTTGACGGTGGGGGCCACGAGCGCGGCATGCGCAGCGGTACCTTGAACGTTACCGGTATCGTAGGATTTGGTAAGGCTTGCGAATTGTGCCGTTTGGAAATGGCCGACGAAGCCAAGCGCTTGAGCGCCTTGCGCGACAAATTGGAAAATGCGCTGTTGACCGTTGAAGAGAGTTATTTGAACGGTAACAAGGCCAATCGTTTGCCCCATACCACCAACATCAGCTTCAAATATGTAGAAGGTGAGGGCTTGATGATGGGCATCAAAGACATTGCGGTGTCTTCGGGTTCGGCATGTACTTCGGCTTCTTTGGAACCCAGTTATGTATTGAAAAGCTTAGGCTTGGACGATGAGTTGGCGCACAGCAGTTTGCGTTTTGGCTTGGGTCGATTTACCACCGAAGAAGAAATTGACTTCACGATCAAGTGCGTCAGCGATGCCGTACAGCGTCTGCGTGACATGAGCCCCTTGTGGGAGATGTTCAAAGAGGGCATCGATTTGAAGAGCATTCAGTGGTCCGAGCATTGAGTTTTTTTAGAAAGAATCTAAATTGTAAATTTGAACAAAGATTATGGCCTATTCAGATAAAGTCATCGACCATTACACCAATCCCCGCAACATCGGTACCTTGGACAAATCCAAGAATACCGTTGGTACGGGTTTGGTAGGAGCACCTGAGTGTGGAGACGTGATGCGTCTGCAGATTGAAGTGAACCCAGAAACAGGCGTCATCGAAGATGCCAAATTCAAAACCTTTGGCTGTGGTTCTGCTATCGCATCATCTTCTTTGGCCACTGAGTGGTTGAAGGGAAAGACGGTTGACCAAGCGTTGGAAATTGACAACATGGAAATTGTGGAAGAGTTGGCATTGCCTCCTGTCAAGATTCACTGTTCCGTGTTGGCCGAAGATGCCATTCGCCAAGCCATCAACGACTACCGTGTCAAGAACGGCATGGAGCCCATGGAGTTGGAATCTCACCACTAATATGACAACGCTCGCCACTGATACCGATGCCATCACCTGCACCGATAAGGCGCGGGCCAAGGCCTATTCATTGATGGCCGAAGCGGGCATTTCCCATCCCGAATACTTTTTGCGTGTAGGTGTGAAAGGCGGCGGATGCAGCGGTCTCACCTATGAGATCGACTTTGACAATGAGCCCAAAGCGGGTGACATGGAGTTCGGTGATGATCAACTCAAGATTGTCTGCGACATGAAGAGCTTCTTGTACCTCTGCGGTACAGAGCTTGATTTTACGGACGGGTTGAACGGAAAAGGATTTCACTTCAATAATCCCAATGCCTCGCGAACCTGCGGGTGCGGGGAAAGTTTCTCGATTTAAACGAAAAGGCCGGTTTTACCGGCCTTTTTTTATACCACTACGTTGACGATACGGCCCTTGACCACAATGATTTTGCGCAAGGGTTTTCCGTCCATCCACTTTTGAACCAACTCATCAGCCAAGACGATTTTCTCGATCTCAGCGGCTTCCATGTCTGCCGGTAATTCCAGCGTGGTTCGGGTTTTGCCGTTGATGCTGATGGGGTAGGCAATGCTGTTCTCTTTTAAGTAATCCTCGTTCCAGCTGGGCCAGTTGGCAACATGCACACTTTCAGAGTGTCCCAAATCGGCCCACAATTCTTCGCTCAAGTGAGGAGCAAAGGGAGCCAACAAAATCAAGAGGGGCTCCAATGCGGCGCGTTTGTGGCATTTCAAAGCGGTCAGCTCGTTGGTGCAAACCATGAAGGCTGATACCGAGGTATTGAAGCTCATGGCTTCAATGTCATGGCTGATCTTCTTGATGGTCTTGTGAAGGACCTTCAATTCTTCAGGTGTCAAAGCCTCATCGACAACTTTTAACCCATCGGGGCCGTGAAACAAGCGCCAGAATTTGCCCAAGAAACGCGAAACGCCTTCAATGCCATTCGTGTTCCAAGGCTTGGAATCGGTCAAGGGACCCAAGAACATTTCGTACAGGCGAAGGGTATCGGCACCGTGCTCGGCAATCACATCGTCAGGGTTGACAACATTGCCTCGGCTCTTGCTCATCTTTTCCCCGTTTTCGCCTTGAATCATGCCCTGGTTGACCAAACGCTGGAAGGGTTCCTTCCATGACAAATAGCCCAGATCGTGCAAGAAATGCGTCCAGAAACGGGAGTACAACAAATGGCCCGTAGCGTGTTCGCTTCCGCCCACATACAGGTCTACCTGCTTCCAATAATTCAATGCCTCGGGAGAGGCGATGGCTTCGGTATTCTCAGGGTCTAGGTAGCGCAAGAAGTACCAGCTGCTACCCGCCCATCCAGGCATGGTGTCGGTTTCCCTGCGGCCCTCAGGGGTGTTGACCCAGTCGCTCACGCCTGCCAAGGGGCTTTCGCCACTTCCACTGGGTTTGTAGCTTTCTACTTTGGGCAATTCGACGGGCAATTCTTTCACTAACTGGGGAATGCCGTTGTTGTGTATCACGGGGAAGGGCTCTCCCCAGTAGCGCTGACGACCAAAGCCGGCTTCGCGCAATTTGTAATTGATTTTTCGTTGACCCAATTCTCGGGTCTCCAGCTCTTGTATGGCTTTTTCTATGGCCTCTTTGACCATCAAGCCGTTCAAGAAATCAGAATTGACGCAACGACCTTCTTTGGAGGAGATGGCCTCAGTCAAGGGTTCAGCCACTTCTTCGTTCAGGGGTTGAATCACCAAGGGAATGGGCAATTTAAAGGCCTGGGCAAATTCAAAGTCACGCTCGTCGTGAGCGGGAACCGCCATGATGGCTCCTGTTCCATATCCAGCCAATACGTAATCGCTGGTCCAAACGGGTACGGGTTCCCCGCTAAAGGGATGTTGGGCATAAGCACCGGTGAATACCCCTGTTTTGCGGGTATCGGCCATGCGCTCGATCTCTGAACGACCGGCCGCCTGCTTTTTGTAACTCTCTACGGCCTCGCGTTGCTCGGCCGAACACCAATCCAGCAATCCCTCAATCTCTGGCGCTACCACCAAAAAAGTCGCTCCAAAAATCGTGTCGGGTCTAGTGGTGAACACGCGAAGAGCGCGATTCTGACCCTGCAAGGTGAAATCAATTTCGGCCCCGCTGCTCTTTCCGATCCAGTTGCGCTGAATTTCCTTGACCGCATCGCTCCAATCCAGGGTGTCCAATCCTTCCAACAAGCGATCAGCATAGGCAGTGATGCGCAGGGCCCACTGGGTCATTTTTTTGCGAATGACTGGGTAGGAGCCGCGTTCGCTCAGGCCGTTGATCACTTCTTCGTTGGCCAAAACAGTGCCCAATTCCTCGCACCAGTTGACGGTGGTTTCGTGTTGAAAAGCCAGGCGGTATCGGTTCAAAACAGCCGCTTGTTCTGCCGCGTTCATCGCTGACCATTCTGCTGCGCTGAATCCAGGGCCTGTGCTGCCGTGGGCTTTCACACCCACGCTGCCGTTTTGGGCAAAATGGGAAATCAAATCGCTGATAGGACGAGCTTTTTGAGCCTCTTTGTCGTACCAGTGTTCGAAGAATAAAGAGAATATAAACTGGGTGAACTTGTAATAATCCGGCTCGCAGGTTCGCACTTCTCGGGACCAATCAAAGCTGAACCCCATGATGTCGAGCTGCTCGCGAAAGCGTTTGATGTTGTTTTCAGTGGTGACTGCTGGGTGCTGTCCGGTCTGTATGGCGTATTGCTCAGCGGGTAATCCGAAGGCATCATAACCCATGGGGTGCAACACGTTGTGGCCTTTTAAGCGCTTGTAACGGGCGACAATATCAGAGGCAATGTAGCCCAAGGGGTGCCCGACGTGCAAACCCGATCCTGAAGGGTACGGGAACATGTCCAACACGTAATATTTGGGGCGAGAAGGGTCAATATCGACCTTGTACAGGCCGTCTTCGCGCCATTTTTGTTGCCATTTGGCCTCAATATTCGAAAAAGTGTAGGTTTTTGCGTCAGACATGAAGCCGCGAAAATACAAAGCGTGGCCCTTTTTGCCGACCTTTGCCCCCCATGGCCGATAGCAATTTTATTGATTACGTGAAAATTTGCTGCCGCAGCGGCAACGGAGGCGCGGGCAGTCGTCACTATGCGCGGTCCAAGAAAAACCCAAAAGGGGGACCCGATGGGGGCGATGGCGGCCGTGGAGGTCACGTTCAGTTGGTGGGCAATGCCCAGCTCTGGACCTTGATTCACCTCAAGTACCGCAAGCACGTGATGGCGGGTCATGGCAACCCTGGTTCGGAGAACACCTCAACCGGCAAACAAGGCGCCGACGAAGTGCTGGAAGTGCCATTGGGAACCGTCGCTCGCGACGCCGAAACCGGAGAATACTTGTTTGAAATCACCGAAGACGGGCAGACGAAAGTCCTGGTACCCGGTGGTCGTGGAGGTTTGGGGAACTGGCATTTCGCCACTTCTACCAACCAAGCCCCTCAATACGCCCAACCCGGTGAACCCGGTCAAGAGCGCTGGATGGTCCTGGAATTGAAAGTCTTGGCCGATGTAGGATTGGTCGGTTTTCCGAATGCGGGTAAAAGTACCTTGTTGAGCGTAATCAGTGCCGCCAAGCCTGAAATTGCCAATTACCCATTTACCACCTTGGTGCCCAATTTGGGGGTTGTGCCTTACCGCGATTACAAAAGTTTTGTGGTAGCCGATATTCCGGGAATCATCGAAGGGGCTCATGCCGGTAAAGGTTTGGGTCATCGGTTTTTGAAGCACATTGAGCGAAATGCCGTCTTGTTGTTTTTGATTCCTGCTGACAGTGCTGATCACCGAGCGGAGTACGAGACCTTGCTGAACGAACTCAAGGAGTTCAACAAGGAACTGCTGTACAAAAAACGCTTGATAGCCATCAGTAAGTCTGACATGTTGGACGAAGAGCTCAAGGCTGAAATCACGGAAGAGATGACAGGGGTAGAAGTCTTGTTCTTCTCGGCCGTGGCTGAAAAAGGCTTGCAGGAATTGAAAGACAAATTGTGGTCAATCGTCGAGCGCGAGGGCCGTCAGTTCATTGACAATGATTAAATTTGGAGAATGGGCTTAGGGCCCGAAAAGAAACGATAATGAAGCGTATACAACTCATAGCATTGGCCCTTTTGATGGGCTTGTCAAGTGCCTTGTCGGCTCAGAATGAATCGGTGGTGTTTGTCGTCAATCCCGCTGTGTCGAACCAGATGGGCCAAGAGGTCACCTACGAAGAATTCAAGCGCCAGTTTTTGAAGAACATCAACTTGGAAGAACACCAGGTAACGGCGGCTGAGATCGATGAATACTTGCAGCTTTACATTCGCTTTAAGCTGAAAATTCAGGACGCTGTTGAAGCGGGTCAAAACGAAAATTCGGCCTATTTGCAGGAGCTGGCCATGTACCGCGAGCAGTTGGCCCGCAATTATTTGTACGACCGCGAGGTGACGGCTGATTTGATTGAAGAGGCCTACGATCGCATGCGCAGTGAGGTTCGCGTTTCCCATATTTTGATTGCTTGCCCTCGAGGTGCCAATGCCCAGACAGAGGCCCAAGCCATGGGTCGCATCGAAGAGATTTACCAGCAACTCAAGCGCAACAACACGGCCGAAAATTTTGCTTCTTTGGCGGAAACCAACAGCGATGACCCAGGCACAAAGAGCGCCGGTGGTGATTTGGGTTGGATGACGGCCATGCAGGTGGTGTACGAATTTGAAAACTACGCCTACAACACTCCCGAGGGCGATATCTCTCCTGTGTTCCGTACCGACTTTGGTTACCACATCTTGCGCGTGACGGCCAAGCGCCCCAACCGCGGTGACATCAAGGTGCGCCACATTTTGATTCGTGTCACCGCCCCTGGCGAAGAATACGATGATGCCGCTTTGAAGAAAATCGAAGAGATCAGAGCCCAAATCAGCAGTGGTCAGGCTTCGTTTGAAGAGATGGCCCGCAACTACAGCGAAGACTACAACTCTCGTTACAATGGCGGTGTGATGGACTATGTCAATACGCCTCAGTACATCGGCGATCCCGATCGTCAAAAATGGGTAGACCAGGCCTTCTTGTTAACCGAACCCGGCCAAATGAGTCCCGCATTCCGCACGAATTATGGGTACCACTTGGTGCAGTTGATTGACATCAAGCCCATGGCCAGTTTTGATCAAATGCGCAGCTACCTCAAGCAACAGGTTCAGCAAAATGCCCGTTCGAAAGTCAGCATTGACGCCTTGGTGAACAAGGTGAAAAAGGAGAACAACTTCACAGAGAATAAAACCGCCTATCAGGCTTTCTTGTCCGCGTTGGATTCCAGTTTTGTGCAAGGGGCCTTCCAAGTAGATGCCCTTCCCAAGTCGTACAGCAAGGACGGCAAGCGCTTCAATTTGCTGGATATGGAGTTGTTCCGTTTGGGCAATGACGATTACACTGTTGAAGATTTTGCCTTGTACTTGCAGACCAATCGCCATGTGATGAACATGGACATGGCTGCCGCCTATGAAGCCGAATACCAAGCCTGGGTGAGCCAGTCTTGTGTAGAGAACCAAAACGAGCATTTGGATGAGCGTTCAGCTGAGTTCCGCGATATCTATCAAGAATACCGCGAAGGCATTTTGATGTTCAACCGCATGCAGGAATTGGTTTGGGATAAGGCAAACAACGACTCTACGGGATTGGCCCAATTCTTCCATGCCAACCGTGCTGATTACCGCTGGAACGATCGCTACCATGTCGATATTTACTACTGCAGCGATGCCAAGATGATGAAGACCGTAGCCAAGCAAGTGAAGAAAGGCATTCAGGCTGACAGCTTGTTGCGCATGCACACGAAAAACAATCCGCTGGGATTCAATTACCGCATGGGCTATTACCAGTGGTCAGACACGGGTTTGGTTCCCAATCCTGCCGTATTGAATACCTTGTTTAGCAATGCCACTTACCGCAGCCAAACGGGCATCATCAAAATGAACCAAATCGGCGAAGATTGGGTAGTGGTGAACCTGCACGGTTTCTTGCCCGCCGGCCCCAAAGAGTTGAGCGAGTGCCGAGGCCCTGTTACATCGCGTTACCAAGAGGAATTGGAGCAGCGCTGGATGGATGATTTGGAATCGCGATACGAAGTCAGCATCAACTACGAAACGGTTGAGGCCTTGAAACAAGAATTAAACGCCACCCGATGAGATTGAAACAACTCCTCGTTTGGTTAGCATTGGCGGCCTGTTCCTGGGCCCAGGCCCAACCTGCCTTGCAAGGTCCTACCTTGCCGCCACAGCGCGTCGATGGCATCTTGGCTGTGGTGGGCGATAAAATCATCATGCGCTCGGAATTTGAAACCGAGAAAATGCAGTTGGCAAGGGGCCGTGAATTGCCCGATTCCTTGGCTGCTTATTGCGCCATTTTGGACCAGCTGATCATCGATCGTTTGTTGCTCAACCAGGCCGAAATTGACTCCATTCCCTTGGGCGATGATCGGATTGAATCAGAGATTGATAACCGCATTCGCGAATACCAGCGCATGGCGGGTAGCTTGGTTGAATTGGAGCGATACTTGGGAAAGACCATTACCGAATTCAAGGATGAGATTCGTCCGAAAATGCGCAATAGTCTGTTGGCTCAAGAGATGCGCAGCACCATCACCGATCCGATTCGCATTTCTCCCCAAGAGGTGAAGCAGTATTACGAATCCATTCCTGAAGATTCTCTGCCCATCATCAATACCGAGGTGGAGGTGGCTCAGCTCATCATTGAGCCTCCCGTTTCTGAGGTAGCCCGAGCCTATGCCCAGGAGCAACTCGAAGACCTGCGGGCCCGCATCTTGCGCGGTGAGAGTTTTGAGCGCCTAGCCAAGGCCTATTCGATGGATCCAGGTTCCAAGAACAACGGTGGTTTGCTGCCCGAGTTTGGACGTGGTGAAATGGTCGGTGCTTTTGAGCGAATGGCTTTCAAATTGAAAGACGACAGTTTGAGCCCTGTGTTCGAGAGCGACTACGGTTTTCACATCATGAAACTGATCAAGCGCAAGGGCGAACGCGTCATTGCGGCTCATATCTTGATTCGCCCTGAATACACCAGCAGTGATTTCATCGCGGCCTCTGCCTCTGCCGATTCCATTTTTACGGAATTGAGCGAAGGCCGATTGGAGTGGTGCACGGCTTTGAAAGCGTTCACGAGCGAAACCTATGGCGACAAGGCTTACTGCGGATATTTGAGCGACGAGGTGACGGGATTGCAAAAAACGGCCTTTGATCAGCTCCCTTCTGACATCAAGCAACAGGTGGAGAAAATGGAGGCTGGAACCTATTCTGCCCCCAAGTTGACCGTTACTCCTGATGGCCGTTCGGTTTACCGCATTCTCTATGTCAAGAGCTTCATTGCTCCTCACGAGGCCAACTTGATTCAGGATTACAGCCGCATTCAAATGGAAGCGGAAGAACAAAAGAAACAAGAGGCTTTGGATTCTTGGGTGCAGAAATACAAATCACGCACCTACATTCGGGTCAATGATCCGGGCTTTGATTGTCCCTCTGTCGAAACCTGGAATCGCCCATGAGTTCATCAGATTCCTTGCAGAAAGCCCTGGTATTTGCCCCTGAAATTCAGAGGGTAAAGGAAGAAATTGGCCGAGTGGTAATCGGTCAAGAAGAGGCTGTTGAGGCCCTTTTGAATGCCGTCTTCTGCAACGGTCACGTGCTCATGGTGGGTGTTCCGGGATTGGCCAAAACCCTGTTGGTGAAGACCATTTCTACGGCCTTGGGATTGGATTTCAAACGGGTTCAATTTACCCCAGACTTGATGCCCAGCGATATTTTGGGTGCAGAGATTTTGGATGCTGAGCGCAAATTCAGTTTTGTGAAGGGCCCGATTTTTACCCAGGTTCTGTTGGCGGATGAAATCAACCGCACACCTCCCAAAACACAAGCCGCTTTGTTGGAGGCCATGCAGGAGAAGCAGGTTACGGCAGCCGGTCAATTGTACCCTTTGCCCGAGCCCTTTTTTGTGTTAGCCACCCAAAACCCGATTGAGCAGGAGGGAACCTATCCCTTGCCCGAAGCCCAGTTGGACCGCTTCATGTATCAAGTGGTTTTGGGCTACCCCAGTTTTGAGCAGGAACAGGCCATTCTCAAGCAAACCACGGCTTCGGTACAACCCCGAAGTCAGCCCGTTT
>JAQCBH010000029.1 GCA_027621365.1 Bacteroidota bacterium
ATCACCACCACCAACCACGGTTGCAGCGACACCGCAGAACGCAAAGTGGTTGTTGGGCCTGATATCATCATTTTTGTTCCCGATGCCTTTACCCCTGATGGGGCAGGTCCCAACCGAAACAACCGATTTGCCCCTGAATTGAGCAACCACCAATCAGCCTGGATGGGTATTTACAACCGCTGGGGCGAGAAGTTGTTTGAGACCGATGATCCACAATCGGGCTGGGACGGAACGTCAAAAGGTGAGCTCTGTGCCGAAGGTGTGTATGCCTACAAATTGCTCGTATGGGCCTTAGATGGAAAGCAATACGAGTTTGCGGGAACTTTGACCTTGTTGAAATAAAAACCCCCCATTGCTGGAGGGTTTTGTGTGGGCCCACTTGGGCTCGAACCAAGGACCACCTGATTATGAGTCAGGTGCTCTAACCAACTGAGCTATAGGCCCGACAGGAGTGCAAAAATACGACCTTATTTGGGGATTTCGGAGTATGCCATTCGAATATGAACAATGCGAAGGTCGTCTCGTAAAATTCGATTCTTAAAATTCTGGCTTTGAATGCTTTGTACTTCAATAATTTTTGTGGTTTTGCCCAGTCTGTGCTGAAATTGTAAATTGCTTAAGTGTTTGGCAATTGGAAGTTTTTGCTGTGGTCCATGGCCATATTGGTTGGTTTCAATTCGTGCTCCGATGACAAAGCATGGAAGCTAAAGGCCAAGTATTACGCTGAAAGATGCAATTCAGTCGACAGTATCATTGCATTCACTGAGGAGCAAGAAGCCAAAGACTTTACCCCCTATCTTTCTCTAGCTTTTAATCGTTTCCATTTTTCTGGTGATTCAAGCCGAGCAGATGAATTGTTGAATCGATTGGGGTCGATGCCGGAAGACACCGATTCGGCTTGGTTGTTTACGGCCCAAATGAATCGCTTATTTCGCGCCATGTGGAACCAAGATTCAGAGGAGTTTTATTCCTTGAATCGGCAGTTCTACAGCATGTGGAGGAGTGCCGATACGGCTTTGGTTATCAATCTCTGCAATGCGGCGGGAAGCATGGAGTTTGCCAATGGGAATCTCGATTCAGCGATGGGGTATTTTACCAAGGGATTAGCTTTGTCTGAGCGACTGCAGCGCGATTTCGACATTATGCAGCTAGCCTCTAACATCGGCACCATTTACTATTACAAATCATTGCCGGGTTTGGCGTCTCAATATTTCTCCATAGCTGTTGAGGCCATGGAAAGAGGGGAATCACCGAATCCTATGTTGGTCAACAATGTGATTTCGGCATTGGGAGAAGAAGGCAAACACAAAGAGTCATTCGACTATTACATGGCTCATAAACAGACCTTGGACAAGGCTACAGATGAGTATACGCGCAACACGATTTCCTTGAATTACGCCTATGTGCTTTCCAATGTGGGTCGAAAAATGGAGTCGAGAAAGCAGTTGGATTCATTGAGTTTTCCAACGCTTGCTGATCATCTGAAGATTGATTATGTGAATCTCTCCTTTGGGTTGAAAGCAGATGGTCGAAAATGGGCAGAGGCCAACGCTTATTTGAAAGAACAAGAATCCTTCATTTGGGATCACGCTCCCAGTAGCTTAGTTCGAATGGCGGGGAATTTGGGCAATATGGCCGATTCTGGTCGCTTGATTTTCAATTGGGATCGTCTTCGCAAAGAAGCCAATGCGTGGGTAGCGAATAAAGAACTCGATATTCATGAAAAATTGGAGTTGCTGGATTTATTGGCTTCTGGGGGCTACTCGGAGGCGGTAAAAAACAGTTATTCCCGTCAGTTTGTTGAATTGCATCACGAGTACCTGCAGCAATCTGATTCCGTACGTGTATCGAATATCGAAGCCATGGTCAAAATGGGCCAAATGAAGCGCGAACAAGAAAAGATTCGAGAGGCCATGCATGATCAGCAAAGTCAGAATCAATGGTTGAGAACCACAGCCGTATTGGTGGTTTTTTTGTTGTTCCTGTTGATCGTCAACTTATGGCAATGGCGAAGGGATAGGCAGCGAGTTGAAAAAGAATTGACCTTGAACCTGGAGTTGGAACAAGAGCGGAAAGCCATTTTGGAGCAAGAACGTTCCTACACCGATCGCATTCGTTTGCTGTCTGAAGCTCTTATTTCGAAGAGCTTGCGCTGGTCAGAAATGATCAATAGTTCCAAAATTGCCAAAGACCCTACAGCCATTCAGATTCGAAGAGAACTGGATGTGGTGGCCACGCTGAAGGGGAACTTTGAACACGATAGCGCTATTTTGACTCGTGGGGAATCGGTGGAAGAAGCCTTAAAGAAATTCCCTGAATTGGACGATTTGTCGCACACAGCCAAAGAGGTGGTACTCTTGTCTATATCAGGACAAAAACCTCGGGAAATTGCCAAATTGCTAAGCTTGAACGAACAGTATATACGCAACCTGAAATCGTCGGCGAAAAAACGCCTAGAACCTCGGTTGGGTACAAGTTTTCGATGGGATGAATTGTTCCATCTCGATTCCTAGTTAAAACTTTCCGCTTTCACCGGCTTCCAAGGTCAATACCCCATTGGGATGGTTGACTTGGATCGCTTTTGAGCCTTGGTTCAGTACAGTCGTCCCTCTGGGGTTTACCACCACTCGAACCGGAGCATTGTTGAACAAAATCTGAAACTCATAGCCTTTCCATTGGCTTGGGCAATGGGGGTTGAGGTGCAATTTTTGGTCTTTGATGCGAAGCCCACCAAATCCTTGTACGATGCTCAAGTAAGATCCGGCCATCGATGTAATGTGCAGGCCGTCTTCGGTATCGTTGTTGTAGTTGTCCAGGTCTAGACGAGCGGTTCTCAAGTACATTTCATAAGCCTTCTCGGTCCATCCAATTTTGGCGGCCAAAATGCTGTGAACACAGGGGCTTAAGGAACTTTCATGAACTGTATACGATTCGTAAAAACGGAAGTTGCGTTCGTGTTCTTCTGCCGAGAAATCGTCTTCAAAAAAGTAGAATCCCTGCAAGACGTCGGCTTGTTTGATGTAGGGGCTGCGCAAGATGCGATCCCAGCTCCACTTTTGGTTCAGGGGTCGTTCACTTTCAGGAAGGTCTGCGACGGGGATTAATTCTTTTTCCAAAAACCCGTCGTGTTGGACCTTGATTCCCAATTCTTGGAATTGGGGGAGGTACAGGTTGTGTGAAATGTGCGCCCATTTCTCCAATTCCTGGGATTTGAATTGGGTTTTGGCAATGAGTGTTTTGAATGCCTCCGTATGCTCTGCCAACAACCATTTGTATTGGGTGGCGGTGTAATCCATGCACCAACGTGCCAAGTAATTGGTGTACCAGTTGTTGTTGACGTTGTTTTCGTATTCGTTGGGACCGGTTACCCCGTGCATTTCGTAGCGTTGTCCCCATTCTGACCAGTGAACACGCTGGGACCAGAAACGGGCAATGCCCAGGAGAACTTCCCATCCGCCGTGAAGGAGATATTCGCGATCACCTGTATGCTCGATGTACGATTTGATGGCGTAGGCAATGGCTCCGTTGCGGTGAATTTCCTCAAAGGTGATTTCCCATTCGTTGTGGCACTCTTCGCCGTTCATGGTCACCATGGGGTAGAGAGCAGCACCGTCCTTGAAGCCCAATTTTTGGGCATTTTCGATGGCTTTGTCCAACTGCTTGTAGCGGTAGACCAGCAACTGACGGGAAATGGCCGGGTCGCTGCTCACCAAGTAAAAGGGCAAGCAGTAAGCCTCGGTATCCCAGTAGGTGCTTCCGCCATATTTTTCACCCGTGTAGCCCTTGGGGCCGATGTTCAAGCGAGGATCATCGCCGCAGTAGGTTTGGTTCAGATGGAAAATGTTGAAGCGCACGGCTTGTTGGGCTTTGACATCGCCTTCAATCACTACATCAGCGGTTTCCCACTTTTGTTTCCAAGCATTGCTGCTCAAATGGAAATGCTCTTCGAAGGTGGAAGCCGCCATCTTTTGCAATTGCTTTTTGGCGTGCATCAACAAGCTATCGGTGGAGTGGTGGAAATTGCTCACCGAAATGGCGTGTTTGACCAATGAAATTCGGTCTCCGGCCTTGGCGCTGACTTTGTATGTGCCAGAAGCGTATTTGGAGCGTCGCTCTACAGCGGGAACCGTACTCAAACACTGTTGGTTTTTGTACAGTTCGGTATGAGTGGCCGTCACCAGGTGCCAATCCAATTTTTTGGTTCTTACTTGAACGAACAGGTTGTCGCCCGCAGCTTCTTCGGTCACGGGTTCCCAGAACTTTTCCTCGTAATTGGAATCTTTGTTTTGAACATCGCCATCTACGTAACTCTCCCATCTAAGGTCGCAGCCTTGTTCGGGGGTAATGCTGTATTTCAAGGCGCTGTACTCTTTGGAAATCAAGCTGTAAAATCGCTTGCTTTCTATGCGCAGACGCAGGCCATTTTTTAGTTCAACGCGGCAGGTTCGGCTGAGCAAACCCTCGTGCATGTTCAACTCTCGACGAAACTCCAATACCGTGACCTTGGCTAAGTCAATTTCTTCTTGGTTGGCCCAAATGCGCAATCCGCTCCAATAGGTGCTGTTGAGTACTTTGGCGAAATATTCGGGGTAGCCGTTTTTCCACCAACCCACTCGGGTTTTATCAGGGTAGTAAACACCTCCGACATAGGTGCCTTGCAGGCTATGGCCGGAATAGGCTTCTTCCAAGTTGGCGCGCTGGCCCATCATGCCGTTTCCAATGCTGAAAACACTTTCAGCAATCTCATTCATCGTGGGGTTGAAGCCCTCTTCGATGATTTTCCAATCGTCGGCTTTGAAGTAGTCAATCATGACAGTTAAAATTATTGAAAATCGGCAAAATTGTATTCGCCGAGGTTGTTGATGTGTTGTTCTGCTCCGGGAAGGTCACTGGGTTTGCCTATGCCAATGGCACGCATGCCTCCGCTCAAAGCGGCCTGAATGCCGGCCAAAGAATCTTCGAAAACAATGCACTCGTTGGGGGCGACTCCTAACAGTTCGGCTGCGGTTGTGAAAGTCTCAGGGTCGGGTTTGCCTCGGCTGATTTGAGAGGCGTCAACGATGGTTTGGAAGGCGTCCAAGAGCCCCACTTTGGTCAAAACTGTTTGGGCATTTTTGCTGGCTGATCCCAAGGCGAGGGGTATCTGAAGCTTGTGTGCAGATTCCACGAACGAGCCCACTCCTGGCAGAAGATCTTTGGGTCCCATTTCTTCGACCATGTCCAAGTACCAGGAATTTTTGCGCAGCAAATCCTGTTCGAATTGTTCAGGGCTGATTTCTTTTTTGGCCCATTGCAGGATGCGAATCAAGGAATCGACCCGCGAAACCCCTTTCAAGGCTTCGTTGTCGGCTTCACTCAATTCGTAATCGTATTCAGACGCTAGCCGCTTCCAAGCGATGTAGTGGAAGTGGGCTGTGTCACAAATGACCCCATCCAAATCCAGGATGAGTGCTTTGATCATGCGGAGATTTGAAGCTTGCGCAAATGGTAATCGACCAAGTTGAACACAGGTTCACGGGTGATTACACCGATTTGCAATCGGTGAATTTTGCAGGCTTCGCGAAGCAAGTCGCTGAAATAGAAGGCCACAGATCCTACGAAGTGCACAGGAACCTCTTTATGGTTTTCATACTTCCAAATGTGAATGTTGATGAACTTAGAGAACCCGTTGTAAATGAAGTCACGCACCCATTTTTCCTCGCGTTGATCGCTCAAAAAGCGCATGAAAGAGGCCAAGTAAACGTTGGGGTTGGGCTTGTTGTATACCGCTTCAAAGATTCCTTCTTTGGTCAAGTTGAATTCCTTTTCCAAGGCGGCGTGAACCTTGTCAGGCAATTCGTGGTAAAGGTACATACGGAGCAATTCCTTGCCGTAGAAAGTTCCACCGGCTTCGTCTCCCAATACATATCCCAAAGCGGGTACCTCTTCGTATACATCTTTGCCGTCGAAATAGCAGCTGTTGGAACCTGTGCCCAAAATGCAAGCAATTCCAGGGTCGTCGCCACACGTGGCGCAGACGGCACCGGTCAAATCGTGGTCAACTACTACCTGAGCATTGGTGAAGACGCGGCGAAGGGCTTCGGCCACGATTTCATTGCGTGATTCGTGAGAGGCCCCAGCCCCATAGAAAAATACATGTTCTACGGCAGGGGCTGTGGCGGCCAACTCTTCGTTCTTGCGAATTTCAGACTCGATCAAGTCTGTGCTGTGAAAGAAGGGGTTGAACCCCATGGTATGGTAAGTCAAACGGGTTTCTGTTCCGTCGGTGAATACCCAATCGCACTTGGTGCTTCCGCTGTCGGCAACTAAAATCATAATCGTAAAGGGTTGCAAGATAATAAAAAATCAAAAAGTGTCAAGTGGACACTTTGTAGGTTTTCATTAGGCTTAGTGTGTAAGAAACAATAATAAAAAACTCATCGGTATATTTGAACTCGAAATGTCTCTCAGTCATTCTCTCAACCCCCACGTCTCTGTTGACTGTGTCATCTTCGGATTCAGCCAAGACACCCTGCGGTTGTTGCTGATCAAGCGCAACATTCCCAACCGTTTGACCGAGATGAATGACATTTTGTATGCCTTGCCTGGCGATTTGGTCAAGGACAGCGAGAATCTGAACCAAGCAGCTGATCGAGTGTTGGCTGAATTGACGGGTTTAAAAGACATCTATTTGCAGCAGTTTTCGGCTTTTGGCGATCCCACTCGAATCACCAAGGCCAAAGACCGAGCTTGGCTGGAAAGCGTGCGCCAAGATCCCGATGCACGAGTTATTACAGTGGCCTACATGTCTTTGATTGACAGCGCCAAAGCGACCTTGCAACCCGGTTCCTTTTCAGAAGAGGCCGTTTGGATGCCCATAGAAGAGGTTCCCGAATTGGCCTTTGACCACAATGAGATTTTCGAACAGGCTTTGGCGGCATTGAAAGAGAGCATTCAAATGCAACCCATTGGGTTTGAGCTGTTGCCAGAGAAATTTACCATGAGTGATCTGCAATCCCTGTACGAGACCATCTTGGACCGCGACTTGGACAAACGCAATTTTCGTCGCAAAATGATCAATTCGGGTGTGATCCAGGCCTTGAGCGAAAAGCAGATTGGGGTCTCCAACAAACCCGCCCGTTTTTATCGCTTTAATCGCGAGTATTTGGAAGAGCGGGGCAGCAACATCGTCAATCTGCGCATGGACGGCAGCTTTACGCTCTTCAACTAAGCCTCTCGAAAAGGGCTTCAAAGAGGTAGAAAATGCTTACCTTTGCGCCTCCTTATGCTAACCGTATCAAATGTATCGCTTCGCTTCGGCAAACGTGTTCTTTTTGAGGAAGTTAACCTCAAGTTTTCCAATGGAAATTGCTACGGCATCATCGGTGCAAATGGCGCCGGTAAATCCACCTTTTTGAAAATCCTGGCGGGTGAAATTGAGCCCAATACCGGTTCTATTGACATGGAACCTGGCAAACGCATGGCGGTTTTGAGTCAGAACCACTTTGCATTTGATGAATTCCCTGTAGTGCAAACCGTGATTCGCGGTCACCAAAAGTTGTGGGAGATCATGGAAGAAAAAGACGCCATCTACGCCAAAGAAGACTTTTCGGATGAGGATGGTATGAGAGCCAGCGAACTCGAAGGCGAATTTGCTGAGATGGATGGCTGGAACGCCGAAAGCGATGCGGCCACCTTGTTGGAAAGCCTTGGTATAGGGGTTGAACACCACGAGAAATTGGTCAAGGATTTGAGCGGTAACCAAAAGGTTCGCGTATTGTTGGCCCAGGCCTTGTTCGGTAACCCTGACGTGTTGATCATGGACGAACCGACAAACGACTTGGACGTGGAAACCATTCGGTGGCTAGAAGATTTTCTGGCCGGATTCCAAAACACCGTATTGGTGGTGAGCCACGACCGTCACTTTTTGGACAACGTTTGTACCCACGTATGCGACATTGACTACAGCCGTATTAAAATTTTCACCGGTAACTACAGCTTTTGGTACCAGAGTTCACAGTTGGCTTTGCGCCAGCGTTCTGACCAGAACAAGAAAGCCGAAGAAAAGAAGAAGGAATTGCAAGAATTCATTGCTAGGTTCTCGGCCAACGTGGCCAAAAGTCGTCAAGCCACGGCGCGTAAGAAAATGTTGGAGCGCTTGGACATCGAAGAGATTCAACCTTCCACCCGCCGTTATCCCGGTATCTTTTTCAAACAAAACCGCGAGGTTGGCGATCAAATTTTGACCGTGAACAACCTGAGCGTCGAAAATGAATTTGGAACCCTGTTTAAGAATATTTCCTTCACGGTCAACAAGGGTGATAAGATTGCCTTCATCAGCCGTAACACCATGGCATTGAACGCTTTGTTTAAGGTTTTATGGGGGGATTTAAAGCCTACTACGGGCTCTATGGATTGGGGCATAACCGTTACCATGAGTTACTTGCCCAACGAAAATGCTCACTTCTTCACCGACAAAATCAACTTGGTGGACTGGTTGCGCCAATACTCTACAGAGAAAGACGAAACCTTCATTCGAGGGTTCTTGGGCCGCATGTTATTCAGCGGCGAAGAAACCCAGAAGATGTGCACAGTGTTGTCAGGAGGAGAGAAAGTGCGGTGCATGTTGAGCAAAATGATGATGGAAAATCCCAACGTAGGCCTGTTTGATGAACCGACCAACCATTTGGACTTGGAGAGCATTCAAGCCTTGAACAACGGATTGGCTGAATACGCCGGCGTAGTGTTGATGCATTCTCATGACCAGGAGGTGATCAATTCGGTAGCGAACCGAATTATCGAGATTACCCCCAATGGTTTGATCGATAAATACATGAGCTATGAAGAATTCGCCGAAGACAATCAAATCAAAGAACGTCGCGCGTCACTGTATATCGCTTAACTTTGAATAATCGTATGAAACGCAATTATACTTTGGTGGCTTTAGCCGCTTTCGCTTTGGCCTCTTGTTCGAGCGACATGGACACGACTAGTGCTCCTAAAAATTTGGAAGATTCTTTTTCTTATGCCGTTGGATTGAGCGTAGGCAAATCGCTTGCTTCACAGGGCATCAATGCCATCAACTTTGGCGCTTTGATTCACGGTATGCAAGATGCCATGAGCAAAGATTCCGGTTACTTGGTGGCTGATGCTGCGATGCAGAACATTCAGCAGAGCTTTGTCACCGAGGCACAAGCCAAATTGACACCCAAGTTGCAAGAAGAAGCCAAAACCTATTTGGCGGGTGTGGCTAAGACAGCAGGCATCGAAAACTTGGATCCCCATGGTTTCATGAAAAGTACCAAAGCTGGAAACGGCCCTGTTCCTCAAGCTTGGGATACGGTTGAATTGGTTTACACCATGATGGATCATACCGGCGCTGTGAAAATGGAAAATTCGAACATTCGCATGCCGGTTAAAGACTTACGTTTGAAGCCTTTGGAACAAGCATTGGCCAAAACAGCTGAAGGTGGCGAATTCGAATTGTACATCGAAAACGAAAAAGAGCAATTGCTACGCAGTATGTCTGAGTCTTTCAAAGACCGTTTTGCCATAACAGTGATGCAAGTGAAGTTGGTAAAAATTGAAAAGGCACCTAAACCTCCCGTCGATATGCAAACACCTGATGCAATGGTGCCGCCAAATTCCAGTGGAGGACGAGCACCAGTACCCAATCCCCCGGTTGATATGCAAAACCCTAATCCAGGCCCAGGCCGCTAATCGCGACTAGGGCAAATAACCTAACAATTGAAAGTCTTGAGGCCCCGTCGTACCGACGGGGCTTTTTGTTGACTCATACCCAAACACAGCCATGGCTCCGGGTTTGAAGCTCGAGATGCTGCCAGCCGACCACAGCTCAGCCAAAAACCCAATTTCCGGGTTGTGGCCAAGCACGGCAAGGCATTCAGCTTTGAAGTCTTGAATCACTTTTTGGTACACCGATTCACGGGACTCGTACAAATCTTCTCTCTCGATGAGCTCAGCTCCCAAATGCTGGTTCATTAGCTCGGCCGTTTGCCAGGTTCGAGTGGCTGGGCTGTATACGATTTTCTCCGGCACCCAGCCCTTGTGCTGCAACCAAAGGGCATTGGCGAGGCATCGTTCTTCCCCTTCTGGGAGCAGGCGTCGGGTTCGATCGGGCCAAGCCGCTTCGGTCTTGGCGTGGCGAATGAGAATCAGAATCATGAGGCTCTTTCGCGCCATAGTTTCCAACCCAATCCGGCCCAGCCTACGATCATCAGTACCCCGCCAATGGGGGTGATGGCTCCAAGTATTTTCAAGGAGGGGCTTAACAGCTCATTCAAGGCCAATACCCACAAGCTGGCCGAAAAGATCCAGGAACCCAGGATGCTGGTTTTGATCCAGGCATTGACAGATACCCTAGACGAGGTGGCCATCAAGGCCAAGGCTTGGTAGGAGAAATAGGTGCCCGCCGTTTTCCAAACATCCAGATAATGCGCGCTGATGCGGGGCTCTAGAGCATGAGCGCCCATGGCGCCCAAAGCAATGCTGAGGGCCAGGCAAAACGAAGCGTAAGCAAACAAGGCTTTCATGGAACTTATAGATTGAATTTCACGCCAAGGTTGATCCACCGCGGGGGCATGGGAACAGAGGCAATTTCTCGGTATTGGGTGTTCAGGGCATTTTGAACCTGAAGGTACAAGGTGGACTGCCAGCGATCGGCATACCATTTAGGGTGCTCCCAAATGTAGTGGTATTGCACTTGAAAATCGACTAGGCTGTAGGATTCCTTGGAGTCAGCTTGGCGTTGCAAATGGCGCAACTGGGCTTGCAGAGACCAGCTTTCACCGAGGCTGCGGCCCAGGTTCAATAAAAACTGCTGGCGCAGGTAGTTCAAGGCATTCTTGGAAATTACTCCTGCATCTTCGCTTTGTGTCATTCCCATGGCCAAGTAGCCAACGCGAATGGAATTGGGTCCCAGGCTGTAGCGCAGATCGGCATCAAGACCTTGGCAACGTTGCTGATTGTAGTTGCGAGGCTCCCACTTGGCGGTATCGGCGTTTTTGACCCAGTCAATCAAATTGTCGGTGCGGCGGCTGAACAGGTAAACCGATCCTTGAATGCGCTGCACATCGGGGTTGTCGTGACCCGCACTCCAATCGTTTTTATTGCGTTGGCTGCGAAGGCCCAGTTGCCAGCTCTGAGCTTGCTCGTTTTGCAACAAGGGATTGGCGACGTTGCTAGGGCCTACGTAATACAGGTCTGTGAAGGTCGGAAGTCGCTGACCCGTTCCATACGCAATATTCAATTGGGGGTTCCATTCTTGAAAACGGGTACGGCTCAATTCCACATTCAATTCGGCCCCTGGAAATACCTGCTGGGTTTTGCCATCTTGCAGCCATCCTTGCTTGCGTATGTCCCATAGGCTGTAAAGTCCCACTTGAAGGGTGGCCTTGCCCACTCTGCTGTTGAAGCTCTGCGCGGCTAAGCCGAAGGCGCCGGCCATGCTGCGGTTGCGGTAGCCCAAACTGGGTTTGCCGGGTTCGCGCTCGCTAGACAGGGTATCGCTGCGGTATTCGCCACCGATTCGCAGCAAGGTTTTGCGTGTTTGGGCGCTCAAACGAGTTTCGAATTGCTGGCCTTGGCTCCAGTGAAAGTTCTGGTACAAGCTGGGGTTGGCCGCGATGTAGACGTAATGATCGTTGTTTGAGCGGTAGGAGTAGTTGCTGGAGATGTCCCATATCCACTGATTGCGGGACCAATTGCGCATGTGATCCACCATGAACCAGCGGGTGTTGACCGTCTCTTCCGAATTTCGATCGCCAGGGGCCGCGTAAAAAGCGTTGGCCCCAAAGTTGTTGTTTACCGCAATGTAACGTGCATTGAACGTGCCCAGCACTGGGATATACATGCCCGCTTTGGCAAAATGGCGCTGGGCCTCGTAAGCCGTATTGGGGCGGTAGCCGCTTCCATTTTCAAAGCTCCCGGCATAAATGAGGCCGGCGTATCCGCTCTGGCCCAATTTCAAATTCTGTTGCAAAAACAGGCGCAGGCCCTGGTTGGCGTAGCGAAAACCCTCGATGCTATCGTTTTCAAAGGAAGTTCCTTCGTAAGAGTTGGCTTTGATGTAGGGCCCTTTGTGCTCATTGTTCTGATACTGCGCATAAACCGTTCTGATATTGATCACCCCTGCCAAAGCACCCAAGCCGTATCGGCTGGCCGCTGCTCCTTTGATGACCTCTATGCTGTAAATGGCTTCCAGCGGAATCATCGCGTTCAGGTTGTGGTGGCCCGTTTGGGCGTCATTGATGCGCACCCCATCGATCAAGATCAACACTTGGTCAAAGGTGCTGCCTTGCATGCCAATATCTGCTTGTACCCCTCCTGGGCCTCGCTGCCGCAAGTCAACCCCTTGTACATAACTCAACAATTGGGCCGTGCTTTGAACCGGCAATTGCGAAATTTCAGTTTGCGAAAGAACGGTGATTTGGGAGGCAGCCCTGTCGTTTCCCAAAGCTTCTCGGCTTCCGGGGTAAATGATGCGAATTTCCGGCATGATTTGGACCAGTGGCGGGACATGAGGATGCAAGTCTTCGCTGATCTCACGAATGCGAACGGTGCTGTCTTGGGCGAAAAGGCCAGCGCTTATCAGGCTCAGGCTTAACGCTGTTAGGCGGGCGTACATGGCTCAAAAATAATGAACCCCGAAACGAGTTCGGGGTCATTTTTAAGTACTTAAATGTAGAAGGCGCTGGCGGGCCTGGGACAGGCCACAAGAATTTTATCAGTTCTGCGCGGCAGCAATTTGCTCCAAGAGCCACATGCGGTGGGCCTGGGTTTCGGCATCCTTGCCAGGATTGCTCTTCATCCAGTCGCGAATGCGGTTGATTTGGAACAGCATGGCTCCCTTGGCAATGGCGTCGTAGCGATCGGCTTTGCGGCCGTATACATTGTCCAATAGAGTTTGAACGTAAGAGGCCTGAAGCAAGCGACGACTGGCGTTGGGGTAACCACCGAGGTCAGCCGCAAAAATGGCATTGCTCAAATCGGAGGTCATGCTTTGGGCGCTATAGGTGTTGCCGTATTGACGGGATTCAGTCAAGCGCTGCAAAGTGCTGGGGTGCAGCAAGTGCTCCAACACATCTTCTTGAGCAGCCAAGATGCGCTTGTGCATTTTGGGGTCTTCGGGGCTGGCAAAGAATCCGAATCCGCGGCGTTGGGCTTGCAGATGAGCCAACAAATCGCTGGGAACGGCCATGGCAGAAGGAGCGAAGCAGTAATCGCTCAAAGCTTGCATGGCGCGGCGCTGTTCCATTTCGGGAACGGGCTGGTAAGGAATGGGGGCGTTGATTTGACCCGCAGCTGCACGGCTCACGTACACGCCACCGATGTAGCGAGAGATAACCCCGCATTGGGTGGAGTAGGCTCCCCAAATGATGCCAAACTTGCTCACTAGGTCTTGGTAACTCTGGTTGGGGGCTTCGATGCCGTTGTGAGCGGCCAAGTACTCAGGCAGCAAATTACCCAACAAACCTTGGGTGAGTTGCATGCGCTCGATGGCATAACCCACCGCGTCGTTCGACAAATCACCAATCATCACGCGAGGATCGATCGCTTTGCCAGGGCTGCGCATGTCGTCAGCATCGTTGCCAAAAGCCAATTTGGGATCAATGCTTCGGCGGGCAATGTCTTCCAAACGCTTGGCTTCCTGATCTTCATCGGCCCAATCGGGGCGAAGGCTGTAGCCGTATTCGATGGCCCAATGATCGTAAGGTCCGGGCTCGGTTTGGCAGTATTGCACTGGAGAAGCACCGGCAGCTGGGTAGTTGATGGCCGGGTAGTCCATCACCGAACCGATCAGGCTATTCTTACTGGTATAGGCCTGGTCTTTCAACTGGGCAGGAGTGTTGAGTTGAGAAGCTTTCATGTTATGCATGAGGCCCATGGTGTGGCCCATTTCGTGCTGCACCAAGTAATACAAAGACTCGTGAATCAAACGGGTGATTTCCACTGAATCGGCTCCTTGAGCGGCCAAGGCGGCTTGGGCCAAGCCCAACTCCATTTGCAACTGATGGGCGGCAGCGCATTGATGGTCGTTATGCAAATCACCAGAAGAATAAATGTCGTCGTATTTGATTCGGTTGGTCAAGAAGACCCATTCGAACATGATGTCGGCACCCAAAATTTGACCGGTACGGGGGTTGACAAAGCTGGGTCCGTATCCGCCGAAAGGAGGGTTGGGCGAAGAGGTCCAGCGCAACACGTTGTAGCGAATGTCACCGGCGTCCCAGTCGGCATCGTCGGGTTGAATTTCAATGCGAACGGCATTTTTGAAGCCCAAAGGTTCGAAGGCCTTGTTCCACTGCAGGGCCGCTTGGCGAATGGTTTCGCGCAGCTCAACAGGAGTAGTGTTCTCGATCCACCAGATTATGGGCTCAACAGGCTCGCTCACGGCAGCCGTTGGGTCTTTCTTTTCCAAATGCCAACGGTGAATCAAATCGCGGTAGTTGGCCGCATCGGTAGAGGTCATATCGTTGACCTGCTCGTTGAAGAATCCAATTCGGTAATCGTCCAAACGGGGTTTGAAGCTGTTTTGGGGAACGGCGATGAAGCTGTGCTGCAAGAGTACGCTGACGCTGCGGGCATCGGTTACCTCTTCACCTCCATCTCCCTTGGGAGCGGGGTTGTCAAATACATAGCGAACCACCAAATCGGTATTAGCCGGGTAGTTGCGAATGCTTTCGTAACGAGTCTTGTCTTTGGCCAAATTGCCCAGGCTAAAACCTTCGTCGCCTCGGCGACCTCCGCTTTTTACGGCGTGCAGTTTTTCGGTCAGAAACAATTCATCGGCCGAAACCAGCAAGGTGCCATCTGCGTCTTGAGCCACGATTTTTTTGGAGGCCAGCAAGGAAGCCGAGATGTTCGCATCGGCGCTTTTTGACAAGGCCGAATTGGGGTCGAAGTAGAAGTTGGTATTCTGCTGTTCAAATTCGACGCGCTCGTAATACTTGTTGATGGTAAAAATGCGCGATCCGCGGTATTGACCACGGTTGTGGCCACCGGCCAGAACGCCGTTTTCGGTGTAGGAAAAGTGTATGAATTCCTGGCCCAATTGCTCGGGCTTGATGGCCATGAACAAATCGCCAGTGACGGTGTCTTGGTACAGGTCGAACAAGCCTTCCATTTTGATGCAAGACTTGGTCTTATCGGCCAAGGTAGGGGTCTTTTTCGCCTTGGGGGCTTCGCTTTTGGTTTCGGTAGGAGCAGGAGTAGGCTTCTTTTTGGCCAACAGCGGATTCAAGCTTGCTGTTAGGGCCAAGGCAATCGTAGCAATTCGTCTCATGGTAATGAGGGGCAATTTACGAATTGTCTGTTGGAAGTATAGCTATACAGAATTGCAGTTTACTGCCATGATTTTTTAATGAATGACCTAATTTTCAAATAGAAGACAGTGTATAGATTGAATTACAAATGGGTTTTAGAATTGTCTTGCGCTAATAATTTGGAATGAAATGAATAAAAAAATACTGTTTGTAGTCATGTTCTTGTTTTTGTCGGGTCAAGTGATTGGGCAAGAGGGTGATTGGGGATTTGGGGCTTCAGCAGAAAAGGATTCTTTTGATATTGAAGAAGATTATGGACCAAGTTCAAGGAACGATGAATTGGGTGATTCCATTTTCTGGAGCAAACCAGATGGTTCCATAAATTGGACTAGTGGTGGCGCATTAGACAAATTCTGCAACAAAGCCAACTTTCAAATTTGTTTGAAGTTGAGACAGGCGATGCTTTCGGGCTCAATCCCCATTTATACGAGCGATTCCTTTACGCGTCAAATGAGTAATCGGGATTACTTGAAGAGTACGATTAAGTTAACTTCAACATTGAAGAACTACAACCTGGTTACAACGCTATTGGCTAATGGAGCTGAGTTTTTACCCAATGATATAGTTGCGGAGTTTGAAAGTGACGACGATAGAGATTTGCTTCTTTATTATCTTCCGAATCTGAATTCTTCTTTTGGGATTTCCTATGACATCAAAACCCATGAAATTTATGGCATTACACCTAGTACTGATGGCGAAGTTATGGGCAGGACATTTTCTGCCAATTTGGGTTGGTTGAAATACGGAGACATTAAGAAAATTTTATCGAAGGCCGAACTTGAATATTTGAATGCCGTCATCGCTTTGAGAATTCAATTCTTTCACTTGCCAAACCTTGGTTGGAGAGAATCAGACGTATTGACATCAAATCTCTCGAGTATTCTGAGGAATTCGAATCGAACCGTTTTAGATTTCCATGATGGTGGGTTGATGGCTCGTAATTTTATTGAACCCGTTATTCACGAGTATTTAAGTAATCAAATTTTCGCTTTAATGCAAGACGGTAAAATTCCAATAATTGAACGGGAAAAAAGGTCAATTCCAATTTATGATTACAACAGCGGTCATGAAGAAACAGTTGTTGTAGAGACAGGTGATTGGGATAATCCTTTTTTTAAGGATACCGTTGTTACGGTATATGCGCTACTGAAAGATTCCATTAGTTGGACCGATAGTATACGAACGCCTATGGATTTTTTAAATTCTCATGGAGAGTTAATTTGTATTCCAATTTTTATAGACGAAATTGAAGACGACAGAGATACATGTGTAGTTCAGTTACCAATTCAATTCTCTACAATGAGTATGGATGAGACTGAAGAGCTGTTGAAGTTTTATTTTCACCAGAGATTTATGGGGCGTGATTATGTCGATACAACCAGGTTCTATGTCGTTCCTTTGAAATCGGTAAAAAAATATATTTCTACTGAAGTTTATTCTGTATTGAAAAGTTATTGTCGATTGGAATTGGAAAATCCTAGAAAGTTCGAAGTGCCAAGTCTATACAAAAGTGTTGATGATAAAGGCAATGTTACGTTTGATAGCTTAGCCATTCGTCGTGTGATTGGAGATGTTGATTATTACGACACTCTGCCTCATCTGTATCTGTCTAATGGATTTTCCTTGACAGATTCTATTTCATTGGAAAAATTGAAACAATACATAACAGACAGCATGGTTCTCATTGCTAAAGATGGCATTACCGATCGAGATTACGGGATTGTAGTGGGTTACACTTTCACATGTGTAGGACGTAAATCCAATGGACCAAAAAGAGTTGATGTTTCAGGCAATAGTTTGCAACCCATTCTTAGGTATTTAGATTATTTACAGAATGGAGACCTTATACAATTTTATAATATTCGTGCCGTCCTTCCGGATAAACGGGTAATATTCCTGGAAAATACCGGTGGTACTCTTACAAGTAATGAGCTACCCAGAATTCAAGCTGGAGCGCTGGATTTGAGCAATTCTGATACTATTTCATTAAATGCATTAAGGGCCCAAGTTATGTTGCTTGCTATTGCTGATGTACCCCCAGGGTCTGGTTACAAAATTGATGTAATGTCATATACTTTTACCTATGCAGGTGAATGCAATGATTTTGAGCCAAAGTCCATAGAGGTTTTGGGTAAGAGCTTTTCACCGATAAAACAGGTCTTGACTCAATTAAATCCAGGAGACAGAATAGAATTTTCCAAAATTCGATTGGTTGAGAATGGAGTAGAGAGTATCTATCCAGGAAAGCTTAGTAAGGTTCTGGACTGACAACGTTGAACCTAATTTTATAATTTCCAGATATGCAGTAAAAGGCTGACTTGATGGGAGTTGAAGCTAGGATTGTTTCCCTTCGAACTATGAAATTCTTGCCAATTCAGGGCAATAGTATTGCCCCATAAGAACGGTTATCCCGAAAAGCACAATATTGAACCTTGAGCAGTCAGTTCTCTTGAAAAAAGTTTCTATGGATTTGCTACATCTGCATTACTTGGTACACAAAGACGAATCAATGAATTCTACGGGCAAATTTTGGGCAAATGGTTGATTAGGCTTCCTTCAGCCTCGGGGATTTGCTAGCTGCTCGCAAAGCGGTTGGGTTCTAGACTCTATAGGGATTTGCTCGGCGCTTATGCGCCTCGCAGAACCCTACTTCGCGAAATTCCGAACGCCAAGTGCCGCGCGCTCCGCGCGCGCCCTTTTCATTCTACCCGCCCTCGCTTGCGTCTTCGACGCAGACTCCGTTTGGGCACAATAAAAA
>JAQCBH010000030.1 GCA_027621365.1 Bacteroidota bacterium
GGTCAGCATTATCAGCACCCAGAAGCCGCCTCTAACGACGCCGCTTGGGAGAGAATGAAAGCCGCCATTCAGGCCAAAGAAGAGTCCTCCTTGGGTCAACATTATCAGCATCCCGAAGCCGCCTCTAACGACGCTGATTGGGAGAGAATGAAAGCCGCCATTGAATCCAAAAAGGCTGAAGAGCCCCGCCCGTCTTACTTCAAAGTTTCTTTCGGTCGCCCCGTACAGTGGGCCGCTGCCGCTAGTCTGGCTTTGATTGCAGCCGCTGCAGGCTTGTTTGTCTTGAATCAAGATCCAGTGGCTCCCGCCGCCTTGGCCATGCAGGAATACATCACCTTGCCGGGTGAGGTTAACAGTTATGAGTTGAGCGACGGCTCCACCATCACGCTGAACGGAAACAGCCAGTTGGAGTGGAAACAGTACGAAAACGAACGCCACGTGGTATTGAAAGGTATGGCTCACTTTGAAGTAGCTCCCAATGCAGAAGCCCCCTTTATCATTGAAACCGAACAAGGAACGGTTCGCGTTTTAGGAACAGGCTTTGACGTTACTGCCTACAACGATGGAGAGTTTGATGTAACCGTAAGCCACGGCAAGGTGGAAGTCAAACGAAACGAACAAAAGGTCATTCTTACCAAAGGCATGAGCGTTCATACCGAGAATGGCCAATTGGCTCAATTTGAAAAAGACACGAGCGCCGTTGATTGGAAAAGCAACGACTTGGTGTTCAAAGAAGCTCTCTTAGAAGATGTGATCAGAAGCTTGGAAAATCGCTTCGCCTTGAACATAGAATTGCCCAACAACCTCTCTAAAGCTACTCGCTTCTCTGGCGTATTGCTCAATACTCCTTATTGGAATGCCGAGAAAGTAGAAGCCATGCTGAAAGCCAAATTGGCCGCTCACATCGAAGCTGAAGCACAGGCAGAGAGCACCGCCCAGCTGGAACAGGTTAAGGAGCGCGCCGCTGAGGTAGCCCAAATACTCGAACAAGAGAAGGAAAGCTTGGCTCAGGAAGAGGCTGTCACTCAAAGAGAGCAATTCTACGACAGCGATGCCGACCGCATTCCCGACGCCATTGAAGGAAGCGAAGACTTCGACGGAGACGGCATTGCCAACAACCTGGATACCGACGCTGATGGCGATGGCATCTTGGATCGACTCGAAGGCTACGGCGATGCCGATAAAGACGGCAAACCCAACTTCCTCGACTTGGACTCTGACGGAGATAGCATCCCCGACTCTCTGGAGGGATCTGGTGATGTCGATGGCGATGGCAAACCCAATTTCTTGGATAGCGACTCTGACGGAGACGGAATTCCAGACAAAGACGAGGCCCCAGGACGCTACGATTCTGGACCGGGTACCCCAATATTCGGCGAATAAGACTCAATCGTGAAAAAGGCCCATAGCATTGGGCCTTTTTCTTTGGTACTTTTGATTGGAATGAAAAAAGGCTGGCTGTTGGGAATCTGCTTCATGCTAGGAAATACCCTCCTTGCACAAGAAGCCCGTCTTTGGTTCAAACCCAACCTGGGCCAATGGTCAAACAACCCTTCCAAGGCCCAGCTTCCATTGCCCTCGGCCACGGTCTTTTTTCACGAGTCTGAATTTCGTTTGTTGCTCCAACACCCCGAAGACGCAGCGCAGGTTCACGAAAGCTTTCACCAAAGGTCAGAAGGCCTGAGTAGAACCCTTCGCCAGCACGGGCTATTCGTTGAATTTGAAGGGGCAAACTCCCAAGCCTACTTGGAATTCAAAGACCCGGCCCCCTGGGTTGAAAACTACTTTTTGGGCGCTGATTCGCGGTCTTGGAAAACGGGCATTCACCCCTATTCTGTTTTGTACATGCGCGATGTGTACCCGAACATTTCGCTGCGCTTCTACGAAAGCAAAGGGCAATTGGAATTCGATTTCATTCTGGAACCCGGCGCCGATGTGCGCGACATTCGAATGAAGATTGAGGGTTCTTCTCCCTACATCGACGAGCAAGGGAAACTTCAACTTCCCACCTCTTGCGGACTGCTAAGCTGGACGGCCCCCCTGGCCTTTTCTTCGGCTGACAGCAGCTCCATCGATTGCGCCTTCAAGGCATTAGGCGATGGCCGAGTAGGCATAGAGACCTCCAAGCGTGAAGCCAAAAAAGGCATGGTCATCGACCCCATTTTGGTATTCTCCACCTATTCGGGCTCGACCGGTGACAACTTTGGATTTACCGCTACTTACGACACCGCTGAATGCCTGTATGCGGGAGGCATTGTCGACGCCAACGGGGCCACTTACCCCGTGACAGCAGGGGCCTTTCAAACCACCTATGGCGGTTCCAGCAATGGCGGCCCACCCGTTCAGCTGCCCTGCGACATTTCCATAAGCAAGTACAGCAAAGATGGCTCAACCCTCTTGTGGGCCTCCTACCTGGGAGGCGACGACGACGAATACCCCCACAGCCTTGTGGTTGACCCCAGCAATAACTTGCTGATTCTAGGTACTACCCTGTCGACCAATTTCCCCGTCGCCAGCAATGCTTACGACGCCACCCACAACGGCTCGTATGACATCGTGATCTCCAAGCTCTCTGCCGATGGCAGCACCTTGATGGCTGGCACTTTTCTTGGAGGCTCTAGTTACGATGGGTTTCAGCGCGATGACGGTGCCACCAAAAGTCAACTCTTGTTCAACTACGCTGACAACTACCGCGGGGACATATTGGCTGATTCAGCCAATGTCTACCTAGCCACTTGCACCCGTTCCACCAATTTCCCCACCACAGCAGGTGCTTATCAAAGCACAGCAGCTGGTCTAACCGATGCCGCCATTGTCTGCTTGAACAAGGATCTCAGCCAGTTGAATTGGTCTACCCGATTGGGCGGAAACAATGACGACGCCGCTTACAGCGTGAAACTCGATGGTGCAGGACACCTGTTCATCGGGGGTGGAACGGCAAGCTCCGACTTTCCCATGACAGGCAACGGAATTTGGCCCAATTACCACAACCCGAGCGGCAGCTCTACCCAAGAAAAAGTCGACGGCTATATCAGCCGTTTTGATGCCAAAACAGGGGCCTATCAGGTCGGTACTTTCTTTGGCGGTGCCGCCTATGACCAAATCTATTTTCTGGACATTGACTTGGCTGGAAAGGTGTATTTCACGGGTCAAACCAAAAGCCGAAACTTCACCTTGACCAATGGGGTCTACGGCAAATCCAACACTGGGCAATTCATCGGCCGTTTGAGCAACGATTTGAGCCAAGAGGAATTCTTCACCACCTTCGGAAACCGGGTGAATGTGAACCCCGAACTCAGTCCCTCTGCCTTCATGGTCGACGACTGTTTCAACATCTATTTCAGCGGATGGGGATCCATCATTGGCGTGGGAAACAGCGGTACCACAAGTGGTTTGCCCACTACCCCCAACGCCAATCAAATCACCACTGATGGCAATGACTTCTACCTCATCGTACTCGGGAAAGATGCTCAGAACCTTCTCTATGCTTCTTATTTCGGCGGCAGCCAAAGCGAAGACCACGTGGATGGAGGAACCAGTCGATTTGACAAAAAAGGAGTGATCTACCAGTCGGTTTGTGCCAGCTGCCCCAACAGCCCTCCAGGACTCAACGATTTCCCTACCAGCAGCGGCTCTGCTTTCCCAAACAACGTATCCATTCGATGCAGCAATGCCAGTTTCAAGCTCGATTTTCGACTGACCTACAGCATTGATGCTCTGTTTAGCGCACAACCCCAACCCGCCTGCCAAGGAGAAGATATTCGCTTTACGCCCAATACCGTTTACCAGGCCCAATACTTTTGGGATTTTGGCGATGGCACCCTCAGCCGAGATACCATTGCGACGCATCGCTTTGCCGACACCGGTCGCTACTGGGTTCAGTTGAGTGTGGTCGATTCCAACAGTTGCAACCGAAATGCCAACCACGGAATGTGGGTCTACGTAGGCCTCAAACCCTCGGGTAAAATCACGGCTACCTTGGAGCCTTGCATTGATTTCACTGAGCTCTTGCTTGAAGGTCAACACTTTGATACCCTGATATGGGATTTCGGTGATGGAAGCCCACAGATTCGAAATACCAATCCACTCAATCACAATTACATCAGTGGCTCCTACACGGTCACTGCCTACCTGTTAAACGGGACTACCCTGTGCCGAGACACCGTAGAACTGCCCTTGATCGTCAACACCGATTCCAGCGGGGAAATTTACCTGGCCAACGTTTTCACCCCAGGTAGGGGAACCATCGACGGACGTGGCGATGGCAAAAATGACTGCTTCCGGGTGTACGGTCTGTCAACCGAGTGCGACGAAGCAGAACTGCGCATTTTCAATCGATGGGGCGAGCGCATCTTTTATACCGAAGACTTGAGCATATGTTGGAACGGCAAGGTGCAAAACGGAGGGCCCGAGCTGCCCGATGGGACCTATTTCTATCAACTCTACATCAAAACCCGAGACCAACAAGAAGTCAATCGTCTCATTGCCGGTTCGGTCAATTTGATTCGAGAGCCGTAAGAAGTAGTCTTGAAGTTGATAGCTCGATAGCCAAAACGGCCTGGACGGCCAATTCGAACTGGCAGTCCTATCAATTCGGCATCTACTTAAGAGCTGACTCCCTATGAGCCGGCCTCTATGCGAGCCCGCGATTATGCCAAACTTTCAGCCTCAGCCTCAGGAGCGATCTTCTTGACCAAGCCCTGCAAGACCTTACCAGGTCCAAGCTCAGTAAATTTCACAGCACCGTCTGCCCACATGGCTTGAACACTTTGTGTCCAGCGCACGGGAGCCGTCAATTGGGCCACCAAATTGGCTTGAATATCAGCGGGATTAGAAACCGCCGAAGCACACACGTTTTGGTATACGGGGCAGTGGGGCGTTTGGAAACTCGTCGCTTGAATGGCCGCGGCCAACTTCTCACGTGCGGGTTCCATCAAAGGGGAATGGAAAGCTCCGCCAACGGGCAAAATCAAGGCGCGTTTGGCACCTGCCGCCTTCATGGCTTCACAGGCTTCTTCTACCGCGGGAACAGCGCCAGAAATGACCAACTGACCGGGGCAGTTGTAGTTCGCCGCTACCACCACGCCTGAAATAGTGGCGCAAATTTCTTCGACCTTGGCATCGTCTAAGGCCAATACCGCAGCCATGGTTCCAGGCTGCATTTCACAGGCCTCTTGCATGGCCATGGCGCGTTGATACACCAATTTCAAACCGTCTTCAAAGCTTAGGCATCCGTTGGAGACCAATGCAGAAAACTCACCCAAACTGTGCCCAGCGACCATATCGGGCTTGGGCAAACTCGCATCCATGGCACGAATGACCGAATGAACAAAGATGGCCGGTTGGGTCACCCGTGTTTGTTTCAAATCATCGGCGCTGCCGTTGAACATCAAATCGCTGAGGCCAAATCCCAAGATTTCGTCAGCTTGCTCAAATCGCTCGCGGTATACACCGCCCTGCTCGTACAATTCCCGACCCATTCCCGAAAACTGAGAACCTTGACCGGGGAATACAAATGCATGTTTGGACATGCTTCAAAAATAGGGCTTGCTCAAAGTCCTTCCGACAATTCCAACCAACGCAGCTCTTTGCTGTCCAATTCATCGCTCAATTGGGCCAATTCGGCACTGATGGCTTGTATGCGTTCAAACTCTGTGCTTAGACCCGCCAACTCTTCTTCCAATCTTTGTTTGTGGGCTTGCAACTCGGGCAGTTCCTTTTCAATTTGTTCGTATTCGAACTTCTCTTTGAAGCTCAGCTTGCGGCTTTCTTGAGCGGGTTTTACTTCGCTATGTGAAGGGGTGACGGCGCTAGTAACTACTGGCTTTTCCTGTTGCTTGCGCTGCTTTTCTGAATCGGCCCAAGCGCGGTAATCGCTATAGTTACCGGGATAATCTTTGATCTGGCCCTGGCCTTGGAACACAAATACATGGTCGACCAACTTGTCCATGAAATAGCGATCGTGGCTGACAATAAGCACGCATCCGGGGTAATCAATTAAAAAGGATTCCAAGGTGGCCAAGGTCACAATGTCCAAGTCATTGGTAGGCTCGTCGAGAATCAAAAAATTGGGGTTGGTCACCAAGACCTTGAGCAGCTGCAAACGCCGCTTCTCCCCCCCGCTCAATTTGCCTACCCACTGGTAATGGGTCTCGTTGGCAAAGCCAAAGCGGCGTAAAAACTGCGCAACGGGCAATCGCGAACCATCGGCCATGGGCAGGTACTCGGCCAATTCCCTGAGCACATCAATGACCCGCATATCGTCTGGGGCATTCAAGGGCTTTTGATCGAAGTAGCCAAACACCATGGTTTCACCGGCTACGATCTTGCCTTTATCAGGGCGCTCCAAGCCCATGATCATGTTCAAAAAGGTCGACTTGCCCACCCCGTTCGGGCCGACAATGCCAATCTTTTCACCCCGCTTGAAAGTGTAGGTAAAGTCCTCTAGAATGCAGGTATCGGGCTCAAATGCCTTTTCCAAGTGGTAGAGTTCCAGGATTTTCTTACCCATTCTCTCCATCTTGACCCCAAACTCAGTGGCCTCGTCTTGGTATTTCTTTTTGGCACGATCAGATAGGTCATCAAAGGCCTCCAATCGAGACTTGCTCTTGGTGGTTCGGGCCTTGGGCATGCGCCTCACCCATTCGAGCTCGCGGCGAAACAAATTGTGAGCCTTCTCCTGCTCGGCCTGGGCCACAGCGTAGCGATGGTGTTTGTTTTCAATGTAGGCCTCGTAATTGCCAGGGTATTCAAACAACTCGCCCTTGTCCAACTCCAGTATACGGTCGCAAATGCGGTCCAAGAAGTAACGATCGTGGGTCACCAACAACAGGGTCAGTGACTTGGCCATCAGCTGCTCTTCCAGCCATTCGATCATTTCAATGTCCAAATGGTTGGTGGGCTCGTCCATGATGAGCAAATCAGGCTCTTCCAACAGCACCCTAGCCAAGGCCAATCGCTTTCGCTGACCGCCGCTCAACTGCGCTACCGGCTGAACCACATTGTGAATGTTCAACTTGCCCAATACGGTTTTGGCTCGGGCTTCCAAGTCCCAGGCTTCGTATCGAGTCACGGCCTCCATGGCTGCATCCAAGGCTTTTTCTGTCACCGACGAGGCCTGCAAACTGTGCTGTTCCAAAGCCGCTTCGTAATCGCGAACAGCGCGCACGGCCGGGGCATCACTCAAAAATACATTGTCGAGAATGCTGGCCTTGTCATCCAAATCAGGTTCTTGGGAGAGGTAGGCCCAGTGCAATTCTTTGCGAATGCTCACCACTCCTTGATCGGGTTTGTCCCGCTGGGTAAGGATGTTCAACAAACTGGTTTTGCCTGATCCGTTGGCGGCAACCAAAGCCACTTTGTCTCCTTTGCTCAATCCAAAGGTGATGCCTTGAAACAGGGTTTTCTCGTTCCAGGTCTTGTGGAGGTTTTCAGCCGACAGTACGTTCACGGGGCAAAGATCGGTGCGTGGCCCCGCTAAACCATACTCAAAGGGGATCTACCAGCAACATCTGGCAAACTCGTTCGCTGAGCACGAGCTCTTCTTGTCCGTTCAAACGGACCCGCATTGACGCATCAAAGGGCTCAACCGACAAAATCTCCAATTCACTGCCTATGCCCATGCCTCGCTCGGTCAAATAAGTCAGAAACTCACTGGTGCTTTGGCTCAGAGCTTTGAGTTCAAGCCTCTGACCTGTTGTACATTCAGAGAGATTGGCGTACATGACGGTTTCAAACCGGCCCTCGGCATCTGGGATGGGCGAACCGTGGGGATCAACCGTGGGGTGGTCCAACATTCGATCCATGCGACTGAACAAGGCCTCACTGTCGATGTGCTCGATTTGCTCGGCAATCTCGTGCACCTCTTCCCAACCAAAACCCATGACATCGACCAAAAACATCTCGGTCAATCGGTGTTTGCGCACAATCAAACCAGCGGCTCGGCGTCCGGCCTGGGTCAAGGTCAAGGGCTTGTATTTTTCGTATTCAATCAGCCCTTTGGCATGCAGGTTTTTCACCATGCTGTTGGCCGTGGGAACCGATACGCCTAGGCGTTGTCCCAATTCACTCACCGAGCCACATCCGCTGTCGTTTCCCGGCTCAGAGACCAAGGCCAGCAAGGCCTTCAAGTAGTTTTCTTCGGTTATAGTTGCCATGCTCAGGTTTGCAAAACGCCCACACTGAAAGGAGCAATGGGTGCCTGGTTGGCCGCTTCGATGCCTTTGGAAATCCAGATTCTGGTCGCCCGCGGATCAATGATGGCATCGACCCACAAGCGAGCGGCGGCATAATAGGCGGTCGTTTGTTTCTCATAGCGTTGGGTGATGGTATCCAACAGCTCTTTTTCCTTTTCAGGGTCAATCTCGTGTCCTTTGGCTTTGAGACTGGCCTTTTCGATTTGCAACAGGGTTTGTGCCGCTTGAGCGCCTCCCATAACGGCAATTTTGGCACCGGGCCAGGCTACGATCAAACGAGGGTCATAGGCCTTTCCGCACATGGCGTAATTGCCAGCCCCGTAGCTATTGCCAACAATGACAGTAAACTTAGGAACGGTCGAATTAGACATGGCATTCACCAGCTTGGCTCCGTCTTTGATGATGCCCCCTTGTTCGCTGCGGCTACCGACCATGAATCCGGTCACGTCTTGCAAGAATACCAAAGGCACCTTCTTTTGGTTGCAGTTCATAATAAACCGAGCCGCCTTGTCAGCCGAATCCGAGTAGATCACACCCCCCACTTGCATTTCGCCTTTGGCGTTTTTCACCATTTCGCGGTTATTGGCTACGATGCCCACGGCCCATCCGTCGATGCGCCCGTAACCACAGAGCAGCGTCTTGCCGTAATCGGCCTTATAGGGCTCGAAGCTCCCAGCGTCTACCAGGGTCTTGATCAACTCGATTGACTTGTAAGGCTTGGTGCGATCGTGGGGCAAGATGCCAAATGCGTCGCCAATGGGTCTGGACGGATTCTCGCTGTTTATGCGGTTGAAACCCGCTGTTTCAGGGGCGCCCAACATGCTCATGATGTGTTTGATGCGGTCCAAGCAAGAGGGATCATCGGGGAACTTATCGTCGATCACTCCTGAAATCTCGGTTTGGGTTTTGGCTCCCCCCAAGGTTTCATTGTCTATGTCTTCACCAATGGCTGCCTTTACCAAGTAGGAACCGGCCAAGAAAATGCTGCCATTGCCTTCAACAATCAATGCCTCATCGCTCATGATGGGCAAATAGGCCCCACCAGCCACGCATGATCCCATCACCGCCGCGATTTGGGTAATGCCCATGGCGCTCATCTTCGCATTGTTGCGAAACATGCGGCCGAAATGCTCTTTATCGGGGAAAATTTCGTCCTGCATGGGCAGGAAGACTCCTGCGCTATCCACCAGATAAATGATGGGCAGTCGGTTTTCCATGGCGATTTCCTGGGCGCGCAGGTTTTTCTTTCCTGTGATGGGAAACCAAGCGCCCGCCTTGACTGTGGCATCGTTGGCCACAATGACACACAAGCGACCTTGTACGGTCCCTAGGCCGGCCACAACCCCGCCTGCGGGGCAAGAGCCGTATTCGTCGTACATTTCATAGCCGGCAAAGGCCCCGATTTCTAGCCAATCGGTACCATCATCGCGCAAATAGTCGATGCGTTCACGGGCCAACATTTTGCCTTTAGCCTTCTGTTTTGCGGCTGATTTTTCACCACCGCCCAACTCAATTTTATTCAGTTTTGCTTCAACAGAAGCCCACAATTGCTTGTTGAGATCTTCATTCTGATTGAAGGCTAAATTCTGCTCGGCCATAGCCCAAAAATAGGCATTGCAAGGCATAGATTCAGGCCGGATAAGCAAGTAAGGGCATAAATGCCTATCTTTGCGGCGCTTAATTCTTTAAGAGTCTGTCTTTGGAGGAATCCATTCGAGGTTCCCATCCCTGCGAAAACGAACTCAAGAAGTGTTTCGCAGAAGATAGTACAACAAAAAAATATGACAACGTTTAATGACCTAGGGCTTCATAGCTCTTTGGTACAGGCTGTGCACGAGCGCGGCTACACCCAACCCACGCCCATTCAAGAGGCGTCGATCCCCGTTATCCTAAAAGGAAGCGATTTATTTGCAACGGCTCCAACCGGTACAGGCAAGACTGCCGCCTTTGCAATTCCCATTTTGCAGCAAATCATCGAGCAGCCTCAGAACAAAACTCAAGCTCTGGTACTGGCACCTACTCGAGAATTGGCCCACCAGATTTCTGACAATTTCCACCAGTACGCCAGCGGTGTCGATTTGAACATCGCCTTGGTATACGGAGGAGTTTCCCAGTACAAACAGGTTAAAACCATTCAACGCGGTTGCCAGGTCATCATCGCGACTCCCGGTCGCTTGTTGGATTTGATCGAACAAGGATTCATCGACTTGAGCGGCATTCGCACCCTCGTATTGGACGAATGTGACCGCATGTTGGACATGGGTTTCATCGGCGACATTCGCCGCATTGGCAAACTCATTTTGACCGAAAACCGCCAGACCTTGTTGTTCTCTGCGACGGCTCCCTACGAAATCAAGCAATTGGCTTCTGAGATGTTGCAAGATCCCGAGAGCATCGACATCATGCCCAAAGAGGAAGACAAACCCAAAATCACCCAGTGGATGTTTGCCGTAGACAAGAGCAACAAGAATACCTTGTTGACCGAGTTGCTCGAAGGCGAAGAAATTGATCAAATGTTGATTTTCACCCGCACCAAATTCGGGGCAGACAAATTGGTCAAATTCCTCAAGCAATCAGACATTTCTGCCGTAGCCATTCACGGTGACAAGAGCCAAAAAGAGCGCAGCATCAACTTGGATAAATTCAAGAACGGCCGCGCCCGTATTTTGGTAGCCACCGATGTGGCCGCCCGCGGGGTTGACGTAAAAGAATTGAGCTATGTGCTCAACTATGATTTGGCTCAAGATGCCGATACCCATACTCACCGCATTGGCCGTACGGGCCGCGCAGGTGCCGAGGGTATTGCCGTTTCTTTCTGCGCCCAAGACGAAGTGAATTTGCTCGAGCAGATTTACAAGGTTCACGGACAAGATTGCATGATAGAAATGGAGCACGACTGGCGCATTGATCTGGTGTTCCGCAAGTCTGGCAACCGCAATCGCCGTGGTCAGGACCGCCCCAACTCCAAGCAGGAGAGCGGAAAAGGTCAACCCGCTTACGGCAATGTTCGCGTGATCTCTGGTCCCTCTAAACCCTTCAAAACCACCAAAAACCCCTATGCCTATGCTGATAATGACCGCAGTTCTGGCGGTGGTTCATACGGTGGTGGCCATTCAGGTGGTGGATCTTACGGGGGAGGAAAACGCCATTCAGGTGGCGGAGGTTCCAACTCAGGTGGAGGCAATCGCCACGCAGGAGGATCCAAGCGCCGCTTTGGAAACAAGAGTTCCAAAAGCAGAGCATAAAAAAAGGCGGTATCGCGTCGCTACAACCTACTACCCTTGCTGCCTTCCGGCCCTGGGGGAGTTTGCAGGGAGCTGACCGTACCGCCGCTTCAAAGATACATCCCAAGTACGGAATTGGCCTCATGGCCAAAGCCGGTATATTTGCAGCATGATGAAGCTCCGTTCCGAATTGCTAATCAAACAATACGGCGCCAAACGCGTCGTAAACGAGGTGAGTGTATTCGTGGAGCAAGGCGAAATTGTGGGTCTTTTGGGGCCCAATGGAGCGGGCAAAACAACCACCTTCTACATGTTTGTAGGATTGGTTCAACCCGATGCTGGTTCGGTCTATTTGGACCAGCAGAACATCTCATCGCTGCCCATGTACAAACGTGCCCAATTGGGCATCGGATACCTACCTCAAGAAGCTTCGGTGTTCCGAGAGCTGAGCGTGGAAGACAACATCCGAGCCATATTGGAAATGACGAACCTGCCCCAATCCGAACAAGAGTCCAAATTGGAATCTCTGATCGAAGAATTCGGTTTGGGGCGTGTTCGCAAAAACCTAGGCAAGGTGCTGAGCGGAGGCGAACGTCGCCGAACCGAAATTGCACGCGCCTTGGCCACTGACCCCAAGTTCATTCTCTTGGATGAACCCTTTGCCGGAGTAGACCCCATCGCCGTTGAAGACATTCAAGGCATTGTGGCCAAGCTCAAAGAGAAGAACATCGGCATTCTCATCACCGACCACAACGTACAAGAAACCTTGAGCATCACTGACAGGGCTTATTTGCTGTTTGAAGGAAAGTTGCTCAAGCAAGGAACGGCTGAGGAACTGGCCAATGACCCCCTTGTTCGCAAGGTGTACTTGGGTCAAAACTTTGAACTCAAACGCAAAGCCCCCCGTGGGGAGCGGGCCGAACAGCCATGAGGCTCATTCTGCCGACACACGACAACGTGTACCGGCATTTGGCCGCAGAATCTTATTTCCTTAAACATGCCGAAGAGCCCATACTCATGCTCTGGTTTTCATCGCCGAGCATTGTTTGTGGCAAGCACCAGAACCTGGGTGCCGAGGTCGATTATCGCTTGTGCCGAGAGAGAAACATCCACTTAGCCCGCCGAATTTCAGGTGGGGGAACCGTCTACCACGACCTGGGCAACTTGAATTTCAGTTTCATCCAAGCCCTTCCCGAAGGATTGGAAAAAGCCATCGATTACAAACGCTACTTAGAGCCCATGCGCCAAGCGCTGCGAGCCTTGGGCATTGACACCACCTATTCTTACAAAGACGATTTGTTGCTGAACAACTTGAAGATCAGCGGCAATGCCCAACACATCGACCAACGCCGCAAGTGGGCCTTGCACCATGGCACTCTTTTGTATAGCGCTGACTTGGGAAACCTTTCGGCCGCCTTGCACACCCGTGGCCATTATGAAGGAAAAGGAATTGCCTCTCGACCAAGCCCAGTCGTGAACATTCAAGACGCCATTCAGTGTACCTGGAGTCCCGAAGAATTTCGAAGTCGATTGGCGCAGCCATTCAAAGATCAGTTCGGCTATGTCGAGCAAGCCATCAGCAGCAGCGAAAGCCGTGAAATCGAAGAAATCACGCAAAACAGCCTGCAAACCGAGGCTTGGATTTTGGGCTACTCACCCAGTTACAGCCACAGCCGAACCTATGAATTGAACGGTCAGACCTGCGAAATCAAACTCAGCACTGAACGCGGCATCGTGGCCTCATTTTCGATTGACTGCCATGGCAGGGAACCCTGGAAAGAACAGACACAAGCTTGCGTGGGAAAACCTCTAAGCGAAGCCTTGTTGGCGGAGATTTTTGATTCAACCGAGTGGGCCTCTGAACAAACCTTCCTCGAATTCATTTGACATGAAAAAGCAAGAAAAAGTAGACTTCATTCTCGATACGCTGGAACGTCTTTACCCCGAGACTCCAGTACCCTTGGATCATACAGATGCCTACACCTTGTTGGTAGCGGTGTTGCTCTCGGCTCAGTGCACCGATGCCCGAGTCAACCAAATCACCCCGCTGCTGTTTGAACGAGCGAACAATCCAAAAGATATGGTATTGTTGAGTGTCGAGGAGATTCGAGAAATCATCAAACCTTGCGGTCTGTCACCCGCCAAAAGCAAGGCCATTTGGGGCTTGAGTGAGATCATCAATACCCAACACCAGGGTCAGGTACCCTCGACCTTTGAAGAATTGGAAGCCCTGCCAGGAGTGGGTCACAAAACAGCTTCAGTGGTCATGAGTCAAGCTTTTGGTCATGCGGCCTTTCCCGTAGATACCCACATTCACCGCTTGGCTTGGCGTTGGAACCTGAGTCCCTCCAAAACCGTAGAGCAGGTGGAGAGAGATTTGAAGCGCTTGATTCCCAAAGACCGTTGGAACAAGGCCCATTTGCAAATCATATTCTTTGGGCGTGAATACTGCTCAGCGCGAACGCACAACCCAGAAGAATGCCCAATTTGTTCGGTAGTAGGTTGCCGGCCTGGAAATCGGCCTTCCTAAGCTTGCTTTTCAAAGCACAGAGACCTGCTTAGTACAGGGAGCGCACCAATTCCACCATGGAAACCGATTCGGCTTCAGCACGGAAGTTGGGCACCAATCGGTGAGCCAAGACCCAGGGAGCTACGCGTTGCACATCTTCTCGATCAACGGTCAGTTTTCCATTCATCAAGGCATGGCATTTGGCTCCTAAGATCAAATTTTGACCGGCACGAGGACCTGCACCAAAACGGAGATAGTCGCGCACATTAGCCGGAGCTCTATCCCCTTCAGGACGGGTCTTGTGCACCAGATTGACGGTGTATTCAAAGACCTGATCCACCACAGGAACCGAACGAACAGCCTGCTGGAAGGACGTGATTTTTTCGGCATTCAAAATGGGCTGACTTTGGGGTTGAACCGAGGCCGTAGTTTGCTTGAGGATGGCCTGCTCTTGCTCAAAACTGGGGTAACCCAACACCACTTGGTACATGAAGCGGTCCAACTGGGCTTCGGGCAAGGGATAGGTTCCCTCCTGCTCAATCGGGTTTTGGGTGG